>NZ_JBVIFS010000018.1:3781-124796 GCF_055571215.1 Streptomyces sp. NPDC030995 | reverse complement strand
TCACCCGTGTCCCCGCGCCCTTCTCGTGGGCTCTACATCAGCACACCCCCTCCTAGGATACCAACACCCTCTCCCCTGTATTCCCCACTCCTGGGGCGCCCCCAGGCTCCCCCCCCCCCCCCCCCGCTCGCGCGGCGGCCGCGCGTGCGCCCTCACGCCAGGTCGACAAGGAGCCCGTTGACGTACTCCACCAGATGCCGGGGAGTCGTGACGTCCTTGAAGATGTCGTCCGGGAGCGTCACTCCGTACTCCCGCTCGACGCGGCTCTGTGTTTCCAGCAGCGCCAGTGAGTCGTATCCGAGCTCCGTGAAGGAGCGGTCCGCCGCCTCCTCCAGGGAGGCCACGGTCTCGTCCTCCCCCACGCATTCCCGCATGATCTCCTGCAGCTCCGGCAATGTGATCTCCCGCATGGCTGACTCTCCTCAGGGTCGTGGTGAGTTCGGCGCCGAAAGGCACCTCAGGACGCTTCGCGCAGAACGGTCGCGGCGTTGAATCCACCCGCTCCGCGGGCCAGCACCAGAGCGGCGCCCGGCCGCCACGGCCGGGGCTCCCCGGTGACCAGATCGATGTCGTACTCGGGCGCCGCCGGGCCGGCGTCCGCGCTCGGCGGGATGACCTTGTCGCGCAAGGACAGCAGGGCGCAGGCGACGTCGACCGGCGCCGCACCGGAGCTCATGCGTCCGGTCATTGCCTTGGGGACGCTGACGGGCACTGCCCGGGGCCCGAAGACCGCGGTGACGGCCTCGGCCTCCGCCCGGTCGGCCGCCGCGGTGCCCGCCCCGTCGGCGAAGACCACTCCGATGTCCGAGGGGTCCATCCCGCTGTCCGCGAGCGCCTCCTCGATCGCGCGCCGCAGTCCGGGGGCTCCGCCGTGCCGGGGGGCGGGGTCGAACGTCGCCGCGTATCCGGCGATCTCGCCGTACACCCTGGCCCCCCGGTCCCTCGCGCGGCCGGCGTCCTCGACGACGAGGATGGCCCCGCCCTCGCCCGGCACGTAGCCGTCCGCTCCCGGAGCGAAGGGGCGGTAGGCGCCCTTCGGATCGCCGCTGGTGCTCAGGCCACCGCCCGCCATGCGCGCCACCCAGCCGTACGGGTTCAAGGAGCTCTCCACACCGCCGCACAGCACCATCGGGATGCCCTTGCGGATGTTCCGGCGGGCCTGCTCGAACGTGTCGAGGCCCCCCGCCTGGTCGCTGACGAAGACACCCGACGGTCCGCGCATCCCGTGCCGGATCGACAGCTGGCCGGAGTTGACCGCGTAGAACCACGCGAAGGACATGTAGACGCTGACGTGGGCCGGGCCGGAGCTCCACAGCGCGGCCAGCTCGCGCTGCCCGTACTCGAAGCCGCCCGACGCCGCGCTGGTCGCGACACCCATCTCGTGCGTCTCGTACGTCCCGGGCCGCACTCCGGCGTCAGCCAGCGCCCAGTCGGAGACGGCGAGGGTGAGCTGGGTCATCCGGTCGGTCTGCGGGATGAGCCTGCCGGAGACGTGCTCCTCGGGGACGAAGTCGGCGATCTCGCCGGCCAGCGTGGCGGGATACCGGCTCGTGTCGAACCGCCGCAGCGGCCGGATGGCGGACCTGCCCCGCAAGGTCGCCTCCCAGAACGGGCCGAGTCCCAGGCCGTTGGGGGCGGCGACGCCCATTCCGGTCACCACTGCCGCTGTCACGCCGCCCTCTTCCCCGGACGGGCCAGCACCATGGCGCTCTGGAAGCCGCCGAATCCGCTGCCGACGCTGAGGACGGCCGACAGCTTCCGGTCGCGGGCGACGAGCGGCACGTAGTCGAGGTCCAGTTCCGGGTCCTGCTCGTGGAGGTTGGCGGTCGGCGGTACGACGCTCTGCTCCATGGCCAGGGCACAGGCGGCGATCTCGATCGAGCCGATGGCGCCCAGGGAGTGGCCGACCATCGACTTGATGGAGCTCATGGGCGTCCGGTAGGCGTGTGCGCCCAGGCTCGTCTTGACGGCGGCCGTCTCGTGGCGGTCGTTCTGCTTGGTGGCGGTGCCGTGCGCGCTGACGTAGTCGATGTCCTCCGGGTTCAGGCGGCTCTCGTCGAGCGCCGCGGTGATGGCTGCCGCCAGCTCGGCGCCGTCGGGCCGCAGCCCGGTCATGTGGTAGGCGTTGCTCCGGGAGGCGAAGCCGGTGATCTCTGCGTATATGCGGGCGCCGCGCGCGCGGGCGTGCTCCAGTTCCTCCACCACGAGCATCGCGGCGCCCTCGCCGAGCACGAAGCCGTTGCGGGTCCGGTCGAAGGGCCGCAGCGCGTGCTCCGCGTCGTCGTTGCGCGGAGACGTCGCCTTGATCGCGTCGAAGCAGGCCACCGTGATGGGGGTGATCGGGGCGTCGGTGCCCCCGGACACCATCACGTCGACGCGGCCCTCGCGGATCAGGTCGCAGGCATGGCCGAGCGAGTCGAGGCCCGAGGTGCAGCCGGCCGAGACGACCGTGACGGGCCCTTGGGCGTTGACCTCCCAGGCCACCTCGGCGGCGAGCGAACTGGGCACGTAGTAGTCGTGGAGGTGCGGGGTCGCGTAGGCGCCGTCGACGAGCCAGTCCTGCCCGGAGTCGCTGAGGACGACGTACTCCTCCTCCAGCCGGACGGTGCAGCCGACGGCGGTGCCGACGCTCACGCCGACCCGTGCCGGGGTGAGGCCGTCCGCCTCGATGCCGCTGTCGGCGACTGCCTCGCGGGTCGCGACGAGCGCGAACTGCGCGGCGCGGTCGAGCCGGCGGATCTCACGGGCGGAGAGTCCCTGCCCGGCGGGGTTGAAGTCGACCTCGGCCGCGATGCGCGAGCGGAAGGCCGCTGCGTCGAAGGCGGTGATCAGCCTGGTCGCGCTCCGTCCGGCGCTGATCATCTCCCAGAACGCCTTGGCGCCCACCGCGCCCGGCGCGACCACGCCGAGGCCGGTGATCACGACCCTGCGGCCGCTCATCGCTCCCGCCCCGCCGTACTCGTGCTTCTCTGCATCCCCATGGGCCTCTGCTCTCGTGATCGTTGAGGAAAGGACGGACCGAGACTGCGCGCGGGCCCTGGAAGGTCACTCGAAAACCGCAGGAGGTCGCGACCGCCCGCCGTTCGCTCCCGTCCTCACCCGGTCGAAGCACACGCCCTGGTCAGCGGCACCCGGACGGCCAGCTCGAAGGTCCCCTTCTCTGGCGGGGTGGCCGTGAACACACCGCCGATCGCCTCCACCCGGGCCCGGAGGTTGCCGATGCCGCTGCCGCCGCCGGTGTCGGGGGCGCCCAGGACGCCGGGCCGCTCGTCGACGCCGTCGTTCCACAGGACCAGCCAGACGTGGTCGTCCTCCCGCCAGGCGTCGATCCGGCAGGTCTTCGCCCTGCTGTGCCGCAGCATGTTGGTCACTCCCTCGCGCAGTACGGTGGCGAGCAACACGTCGATGCAAGACGGCGGCTGGCCGGCCTCCACATGGCTCTCCAGCCGGATGCCGAGGGCGACGAGGAGGGACTCCATCGTCTGCAGTTCGGTCGCGAGTGACATCACGACATGCCCGCGGGCCATCGCGCGGACGTCGGCCATGGCCCGGCGGGAGGCATGCAGGACGTCGCGCACCTCCTCCCGGGCGCGTTCGTGCTCCTCCGGTATCAGCCGGTAGGCGAGCTCCCCCTTGACCGTGATCGTGGAGAGGCTGTAGCCGAGCAGGTCGTGCAGGTCCCGGGAGACACGTAACCGCTCGTGTTCCACTGCCAGTTCGGCCAGCTCGACGCGTGCCGCGTGCGCCTCGCGGACCAGGCCGGTCAGCCGTGCCATGCACAACAGCATGGCGCAGGTGAGCACCGTGGCCCCGGTGGTGTAGACGACGTCGCCCAGTCCGTGGCCGAGCACGACGAGGGCCAGGTCGGCAGCCAGGACGGCGAGGAGGAAGAGCGACCAGCCCAAGGCCGGTTTCAGATGCAGCAGGATCGATCCGGCGAGGAAGCCCGGCATGCCGAGCCATGCCTCGTGGAGGAAGAGGAAGGGGACAAAGGTCAAGGCGGCCTGGGCACCGAGCACCAGGACGATCCACCGGCGCCCGGCCGGCCGCAGCACCGGGAAGGTGCTGCAGAACTGGAGCACCAGGAGCAGAGCGAGCAGGAGCAGGTCCGCGCCGATTTCGAAGCGCGAGGGGCTGGTCCGCAGGACGAGGGTGACGGCGACTGCGAAATGGCCCAGCAGAATGATCCCGGTGATGGACACGGCGATGCGCGAAGCCAGCTCGTGCGCCTCCGCCGTCAGCGATCTCGGTACGCTCATAACCCTGCGGCCCCCCACCTCGTGTGCGTGTTGTGTGGCTGATGTCGACATGCGCCGGGGAGCTCCATGGTCAGCGGCGAGGCGGCGAGGTCTTTCAAAGCAACTCCTGTGCCGTGGGGGGCAGATGTCAAGCAGCGGGACGCCGCCGACTTGAGTCTCCCTCGGATCCGGCCGTCCGCAACAGTGCGCTGGGCCTCCCCACTCCCTGTGAGAAATTCACGGATCCGTTCGGCGGATTCCCCGGGAGCGCCCGGTACGCCGGCACTGGTGGAAACCTCGAGGCCGGGTGGAGGCTCGGTACGGGCGCCGGCCGTGAACGGCTCGCCGTCGCCCCGACCACGACTCACGAGCGCCGACGACCACCTACCGGACGGAGTCCCATGAAGTTCAGCCTGCTCGGCCCCTTCGAGATCCTGAGTGACGACGGAAGGCCGTTCGCCCTTCACTCCCCCAAGGTTCGGCAGGTGTTGGCCCTGCTGCTCGCACAGCCCCACGCGGTGGTCCCGGTCGAGACACTGATGAGTGAACTGTGGGGGGAGCATCCCCCACGAAGTGCTCTGACGACGCTGCAGACGTACGTCTACCACGCACGCAAGGCGTTCGGCCACGAGAGCATCGCGCCGGGTCGCGACCTGCTGGTCACCTCACCGCCCGGCTACCGCATGGACGTCCACGATCACGAGGTGGACAGCATCGTCTTCGAGGACCTCGTCAACCAGGTCAGGACGAACCTGCGCAACGGCAACGACGAGGCGGCGGCCCGTCAGCTGCAGCAGGCGCTGGGGATGTGCCGCGGTAGGGTGCTCGCCAACATCGAGGTCGGCCAAGTGCTGTCGGCCCATGTCGCCTACCTGGAGGAACTGCGCCTCCGGGCGACGGAGTTGTCGATCGAGACGGACATCCGACTGGGCCGGTACCGGGAACTCGTGCCCACCTTGCGCGCGTTGGTCAAGGAGCACCAGCTCAACGAGTGGTTCCACGGCCAGCTGATCTCGATCCTCACCGTCTCGGGCCGGCGGGCCGAAGCTCTGAAGGCGTATCAGGACCTGCGGCGGATCCTCGACGACGAGCTGGGCCTTGAGCCCTCGGACGAACTCCAGCGGCTCCAGCACGCAGTGCTCAACTCGTCGGGGCCCGACATGCTGGACCTGATGCGGCCCCAGTGCGTGCACTCCTGAGGTGGTCGGCGGCGGGGTCAGGGATCCTTATGGAGTGGGCCGGTGGCCGTACGGGTTCCGTTGCGGGGTGGGTGCCGGGCTGCCGGCGCTTCCGGGACGGCATGGGCAGGCTCTGTTGCCGCGATGGCTACGTGATGCGGATGGTCTCGCGCACGGTGACCTGGTCGATGTCGGTGGTGCGTACCGTGAGGCTCAGTGTCCACTCGCCGGGCATGGGAAGCCGCAGGTCGTAGGTGGCCCAGTACCCCTTCTGATTCTTGAGCTTGGCGTCCAGCGGGCCGATTCCGAGGTCGTCCTGGGTGAGGGTGAGGCGGAGTTCGGGGACTGTGGCGAGGCCGCCGTCCGCGGTGTACACGACGGCTTCGACCGTGTTCTCGCCGACGCGTCCCGGCGCCAGCGTGATCTGTACCGTGCCGTGCTGGTCGGCCGTACCCATGTCGAACGGGACCGTGACCACCTTCGCCTGCTCCTGCGTGGCGGCCGCCGGGGCCCCGTCGGCGGCGGCGCGGCTGGGCTGGGTGCCGGTGAGCAAGGTCGTGATCGCCAGAACCACGACACCGATCGCGGCCTCGACGGCCACCATGCGTCGCAGGCTGCGCCGGTATCTGTCGGCCTTGAAGACGGGTGGCTCGGTATCGTCGCCCGGCTCACCCCCGGCAGTCGCACCGGACGTGCCGCTGGGTTCCGTTGCCTGTGGAGAAGCAGGCGCGCCCACCGTCTGTACGACCCTCACCCGCTCGGACTCGGGCACCGTCAGCGTCTCCGCTGCCGGCCGCGCCTCCTCAACGAGGCGGGCGGTCCAACGGCGGGAGAAGGACGCCGCCCACAGCACGAGAACCACGGCGGCGATCTTCACGGCGAGGGTCTTGCCGTACGACGTGGTGGCCAGCGCCTCCCACGAGCCGACCTGCCGCCAGGACTGGTACGCCCCCGTGCCGACCAGCACGGCAACGGCGGTGAAGGCCAGTGTCGAGAAGCGGGCGATCGCGGATGCCGGGACGTCACGGCTGCCGGGCCCTCTGCGCCGAAGGAGGATCACCAGCGTGATCAGGCCGCCCAGCCAGACACCCATGGCCAGCAGGTGCAGCACAGCGACGGGAATGGCCAGCGGCACCTGGATGCCGGCGGAGGCGTGTTCCGCGGAGGCCCAGGTGAGCGCCAGGGCCAGGGCAAGCACCGCCCCGGCCAGGCGGGCACGGGCAAGGGCGCGGGCACGGGCGCGGGCACCGTGGTCCCTCGGCGTCGTTTCGTCATCGCGGCGGTCGAGTCGTACGGCCCACCACCTCAGCAACACGGCGGCAACCGCGAGCAGTACGAGCCGTGAGAGCAGTGCTACCCCGGGCCTCCCGGTGGCGGTTCGCCCCAGCTGGGACAGGTCGAACGCCGAGGTCAGCGGGCCGGCCGTCTCGTACGGGCCGCGCAGCAGCAACAGGGCCACGGTGGACGCCACCAGTGCCGCCCACCCGACCACCAGCAGTCTGCGCACCGCGCGAACCTCGCCTGCGGCGTGCCAGCACACGAGGACGAACGCGGCAGCTCCGACGAGGAGAGCCAGCCCGCTGTAGGCGACGTAGCGAAAGAAGCCGTGCAGACGGCTGGCTGCCGTGTCGTCAAGTGAGCCGGTCTCCACCACGGCTGCCGTGTCGGACGGCTTGCCGATGGAGAAGATCAACGCGCCGGAGATCGGGTGACCATCGGCGGAGACGACGCGCCAGGCCACCGTGTAGGTGCCCTGGGGCAGCTTGTCGGACAGCTCTACCCGCGCCGTGTTCTCCTTGCCGTCCGCATGCTGCGCCGGGCGCGGGTTCGCACGCTCGTTGTCCGGCGACAGCACTCTGAGCGAGTCGTCCGAGAAGCTGACCGACTCGGTGAAGGTGAGCGTGACCTGCTTCGGAGCCGTCTCGAGTACGGCGCCGTCGGGAGGGTCGGAGCCGCTGAGGCCGGCGTGCGCGAAGGCCGGGCCCGCACCACCGAGGATCAGGGCGAGTATGGCGGCGACCAGCGCCAGGACGGTCAGTGACGTCCTCGCGGGAGGCGATCCAGTGTGCATGAAGAGGCAGTCTCCGAAATGGCGGTCGTCAGCGGCGGCGCCGCCGCCCGGGACTCGGTCGTGCGGAGCAACAGGCGTACGGCATGGCTCACTTGGGGCGACAGGACGGACTCTGGCAGGGCTGGAGGTCATGGCGAGATGTGGACGATAGTGCTGCCGGCCTCAGGACCGAGCCGGTTGAGCAACTTCGGCAAAAAGGCGGCGCAGAAGCCTCGGCTCGGGGCGCGTTCCTGTATGGGGCGGGAGGGGCGGGCTGATCCGGTCCGGGTTTCCTTGGATCCGGCTCAGGAGCCACATACAGACGGGGCACGCTCTATTGGCGGCGGGCCAGCAAGTGGGCGTCGAGGAAACCCCGTTCGGAGGCCGGGTCGTGGAGCAGCCGGGCGAACGGGGCCAGCCCGGCCCCGGTCAGCAACTCGGCGAACCGGTCCACCGGCCAGCTGTAGGCGGGCGTCACCTTGTGGTCGAAGCGGACCGGCTCCGGTCCGTCGGTCCCGAAGAACGAGACCAGGAGCAGACCCCCTGGTGCCAGGACACGCACCTGCTCGGCGAGCAGCGCGGGCAGTTCCCCGGGCGGGGTATGGATCACCGAGTAGTGGGCCAGCACGCCACCGAGCGCGCCGTCCTCCACCGGCAGGGCCTCCATCCGCGCCTCGTCGAACCGCAGCGCCGGATGGGCTCGCCGGGCGTGGTCGACCATGGCCGGAGAGAGATCGAGCCCGAAGGCGTCCAGCCCCAGGTCGTGCAGCATGGCCGTCAGATGTCCGGGCCCGCACCCGACGTCGGCTGCCCGCAGGATCCCCGTCCCGCGCACCAGCTCGGCGAAGGTGCCGATCATGGCACGCGCGAACGGCTGCGTCTCCAGACGATCGGCGAACATCGACGCATACAGTTCGACGATCCCGTCGTAGGCCGCCCTGGTCTCGTCCTGGTGCTCCGCCACGGGAGAGAAGCTAACATCCGGGATTGACTGTCCCGTCACGTAGCTCGGGCCACATGGCGGTAACCCGATGACGGCGTCCAAGTACCGCTGCACCGGCTCGAAGAGCCCGTACGGGATGTACCCCGGAAGCTCTGCAAGGGTCACCCAGGCAACCTCGGCCATCTCAGCCGGGGCGGCGGCACGTGCGGAACCAGCCACAACATCGCATGCGGCGTACGACATCAGGCGTCCGGCGAGAGGTTCCCCTCCGCCACTCGACGCCGCACCAGAAAAGACCGCACGCCCAGGCTGCGCTACCCGCCGCTACCCGCCGCTGCGCTTGCCGGGCGGGTCCTGGGGGTCCACGCCCGTCGAGGCGGAAGCATCCTTCGTTCCGCTGGGACGCTGCGACCGGCCCCTGGGGCCCAGGTCGTGCATGCCCTTCTCCCCAGAGCCCTTGCTCTGGTCCTCCCCGCGTGTGCCCCTGCTCTTCACCGGTTTGCCGTGGGGGTTTCCGGCCTCTTCCTTGGAAACCGTCCGGCCGGGCCCCTTGTCCGGGGCGTACTGGTCCGGGTGGAAGGAACGGTGGGCGCTCGGG
Source organism: Streptomyces sp. NPDC030995 (assembly GCF_055571215.1). Lineage (NCBI taxonomy): Bacteria > Bacillati > Actinomycetota > Actinomycetes > Kitasatosporales > Streptomycetaceae > Streptomyces > Streptomyces sp. NPDC030995. The sequence continues at coordinate 115,789 of NZ_JBVIFS010000018.1, read as the reverse complement.
TTGTCCTGCTGACGGGTCTCGTCCACGTCCGGCGACCAGCCGTGCTGCTTGGTGCCCTCGTAGCGACTCGGACCCTTGCCGTGGGTGGGCTGGGACGGCTTCGGCTGCTTCGTCATGGCCTGGCCTGCTGTCTGTCTCGGGATGGGCGCACAGGTACGAGCGCCCTCTACCGATGGTCCTGCCATCGTCCCACCGTTCGCCCGAGTGGTCGCGTCGGCTCCGGAGGCCTCAAGTGCGTTACTCGAGTCTGGGCACGGCCTTCGGGTCGCCAGAACGTGCCGGACCGGAAGGCTGCGGTGGCGCGTCAGCCCTCCCGCTGTTTGCCTGGGGAGACTTGCACCCCGACCCGAGGAGTGATCATGAGCGGCGACAGCAGGCCGAGCGAGCGTGCCCAGCAGATGCGCGACAAGGCTCAAGAGCTGGAGCAGGCGGCACAGCACGCCACCGATCCGGCAGAGCGGCAGCGGCTGAAGGACAGGGCCATGCGCATCCGGGAAAAGACCGAGCAGGAGTACGGCAGGGGCAGCGGAACCATGGACCCCATGTAGACCAAGCCCACGGGCGATCTGCTCCTGTCCGGAGGCGGGCAGGTCGGGCGGCGGCCGCCCCGTCGAAGAGGGGCCCGGCGCGAGGGCCTGACCGCGCCCGGCACCCCGACGTGGATGTGGCAGCCGCGCACCATCCCATCGTGCGAACCGACCGAGGAGTGCCACGGGCGGCCATCCACCCGTAACGCTCTCCCTGGGTCACGGTCGGCGGACTCCCCTGTGGGATCCGGCCGCCGACGGCGTCACCGGCCGCTCCCAGGATCCAGAGAGCGGCCCCGATGACGAGGAGAATGACGCCGAGGACAAGCATGACGTCCTCCGTATTGGCTTGACGGTTCACCACCGGGGTAGGCGCCAGCCGTGTCCGGCCGCAATTCCGGGCGCGGATCCAAGGAGAAGTTCCATGATTCTCATCCTCGGTCTCATCATTCTGATCGCCGCTATCGTTGTCGGCTTGGCCGGAATATTCGGCAATACCGGTGCGGGGCACGATCTCGGCGTCGGCGGCGATTTCTCGATTTTCGGCTACCACGCAACTGGTTCGACCGGATCTCTCTTTCTGAGCGGGATCATCGTGGGAGCCGTAGCCCTCTTGGGCTTGACTCTGGTCATGATGGGCGCCCGCCGTTCGGCCCGTCGCTCGGCGCAGGCCCGACGGGAACTCGGCACATCACGCCATGAAGCCGCCGCCGTCGACCGCGAGCACGAGCGCGACGATCTGATCGAGCAACGTGACGACGCCCGCGCCGACACCGGTGCTCCAGTGGCGGACGCCCCCCGCAGGCGAGGCCACTGGTTCGGCCACCGAGCCGCGCCCCGCTGAAAACAGCGCTGCCCTGGGGGGACGCCAGTGTCCGGAGTCGTCGAGGCGGACTCGGGTCTGATCCGGCTCCTCGTGCAGGCGCATCACCGGCTCCCCAGGTTCACGGTGGCGGGCCCTCTTCCGCCTCAGCTGCGCCGATTCCTGGAGCTCAGCGGCGCGGCGGGGAGCCTGCGCATCACGCCGGACGTCGAAGCGGCGCGCCGGGTCTGAGGGCGACGCCCCGCTCGCCGTGGCCGGGGGCCCGTCCGCACCTCACAGCCCCCGCAGGGGCGACTGCCGGATCGCACCGGGCAGGCTCACGCGCGGGGCCCTTGGCCACTGTCGTTGTCGTCCGGCGTCTGCCAGGAGTCCTCGCGCCGCTGTGCCGCGGGATTCTGCTCGGCCGACCGGGCAGGGGCCAGGCGCCGCGCGCTACGTCGGCTGCCGTACCAGAAGGCACCGATCAACAGGGCGACCAGCACGACGCCGGCGACCAGGAGGAAGAGTGCTCCTTGGCCTTCGGCCGCAAGAATTTCAGTAGGCATCATGGCTGGCGTCTACCCGCATTCTGCGGGCTTACGAGAAATCCCCGTAATGCCGCTCTCCAGGAGCGTGCGGGCAGGTCCGAAAGCTGATCCGGCGCCCGCTCCTCGCCCAGATCGCTCGGGCCGGCGACGGCGTTCCGCTCGGTGTCGGCACGCTCACGGTCGCTGCCACGGCCTCGGTTCGGTCGGGGCGTCATACGCAGCGGCTTTCCACCACAGCGCCACTCATGCCCGTACATCACTCGGAAACGGATTTCCTCGCGCGGCGCGCGGCTCCCGGATCCGGATCTCTACAGCCAGCCGTTGCGGCGGAATGAACGGTAGAGGAGGCCTGACGCCACCGCCATGACGCCGACGGCGAGTGGGTAGCCGTAGCTCCAGCCGAGCTCCGGCATGTGCTCGAAGTTCATTCCGTAGACACCGGCGACCATGGTGGGGACCGCGAAAATCGCCGCCCAGGCCGAGATGCGCCGCATGTCGTCGTTCTGCCAGGTGCCCACCCGGGCCTGCTGGGCATCGAGAACCGAATTCAGCAGCTCATCGAGAGTCCGTACCTCGGTGTCGGTGCGGTGCAGGTGATCGGCCACGTCGCGGAAGTAGGGCAGGACCTTCGCCCGATGCTCGTCCTCGGCCAGGCCGCTCAGCAGGCCGGGTAGGACCGGGACCAGTGGTTGCACGGCGTCCCGGAACTCGCGAACCTCTCGCTTCAGCGAGTAGATGTCCTCGGTGTGGTCGACGCGAGAGGACGAGAAGACGTGGTCCTCCAGCCGGTCGAGTGCGGTGCGCACTGTCTCCGCGGCCTCGCCGTAGGCGTCGACGACGACGTCCAGGACGGCGTGCAGAACCGACAGGGGGCCGAAGCGCAGCATCGACGGGTCGGCTTCCAGCCGGCGGGCCGCCTCGGCTGCCGGATCCACCTCGCCGTGTCGGACGGTGAGTACGAAGCGGGGGCCGACGAAGAGCATCAACTCGCCGGTCTCCACCGCCGTTTCCTCCTCGACGTACCAGAGGGTCTTCAGCGCGACGGCCAGTACGTCACCGAAGCGCTCTCTCTTCGGCCGCTGGCGCGCCTGAACCGCGTCCTCGACGGCCAGGGGGTGCAGGCCCAGATCCTCGGCCAACTGCACGAGCTCGCCCTCGGCCGGGTCTACCAGACGTACCCAGCCGAATTCGCCGCCTCCCAGCCCGCGCAACCGTTTCAGCACCAGTCGGCAGGCCTCGTCGTCAAGGCCGCACTCGACCGTCTCCGAGCGGCCCGACCGCTCCTCGTACACCACGCATTCCATACGCCACGCATGCCTCGGAACCCTGATTTCATGCGCCCCTGCGGGCCGCGCGCGGTCATGCTTCCAGCTTCGACGTCTCCTCTCCGGGCCAGGATCCGCCCATGTAACGGCTGCAGGCGGGTATGCGGGCCGAATGACACTGTCAGGGGAAGTTCTGTCCGAGTCTGCGGTGCGGGAGGCGATCGGGTGGCTCGTACATGCCATCGAGGCAGCCGGCGCGCTGATCATTTTCGCGGGCGCCGTCTGGGCGTTCGCGCGATTCGCCACGACCGGAATCCGCAGGCGATCGCTCATCGGTGAGTTCAACAAGATCCGACTCAGCCTCGGCCGCTTCCTCGTCCTCGGCCTGGAATTCCAGCTCGCGGGCGATGTCCTGCGCACAGCGGTCGCGCCCAGCTTCACAGAGATCGGACAGCTGGCAGCCATCGCCGCCATCCGCACCATCCTGAACTTCTTCCTCACCCGGGAGATCGCGCAGGAGCGTGCAGAGATCGAGCGCGACCAGCGCGACCAGAAGGTGCCCGTACCGCGCTCCGCCGACGCCTTGAACCGTCTCGTTTCGGCGTCCCCGCAGCGCCGGCCGCCGGAGAAGGCGGACGCCGTCCCCGCGGTCGAGTGGCAGCACGGAGTGGGCCGTGCCACCCGTACTGCGTCTTCGCGGAATGAGCCAAAGGGGATGAATCGGATCGCTTGCGACATCAAAGAGGGGTATCCGGGTAGCCGGACACCATGGACCCCAACAATCACACCCCGCTCCGCGCTGTCGCGCTCGTCTGCACCTTGTCCCCCTCCCCCGCTCCGTCGAGCTCCCACCTGCTGGCCGAGCAGACCATGGCCGCCCTCTCCGAGCACGGCGTCACCGGGAAGACCATCCGGATCGCCGACCACGACGTGAAGCCTGGTGTGAAAACCGACATGGGCGACGGAGACGCCTGGCCGGAGATCCGGGACACGATCCTGGGCTGCGACATTCTGGTCCTGTCGACGCCGATCTGGCTCGGGCACCCGTCCAGCATCGCCCAGCGGATCCTGGAGCGCCTGGACGCGGAGATCTCCGAGACGGACGACGAGGGCCGCATGCTCACCTACGGCAAGGTCGCCGCGGTCTGTGTCGTCGGCAACGAGGACGGCGCGCACAAGGTCAGCGCCGACCTCTTCCAGGGTCTGAACGACGTCGGCTTCTCCCTCGCCCCGAACGCCGTCACCTACTGGGTCGGCGAAGCCATGCAGGGCACCGACTACCAGGACCTCGACAAGACCCCCGAGAAGACGGCCGGCACGACGGCCACCCTCGCCGCGAACACGGCCCACCTCGCGCGCCGCCTCAAGGCCGCGCCGTACCCGGCGAGCTGACCTGCCGCTTCGCCCCTCCGTACAGCGCATCCCGGACCGGAGAAGTGAATGTCACCCCAGGAAGCACCCCGCGTTCCCGACCCAGTCACCCGCTGCCCTCGCCCGCCGTTCCCTGATCAGCAACAGGGGCATCCCGGCTCGACCGAGGAGATGGATCCTCGGCCGGACCACGGTGAGCGCTCCCATCAGGGCCACGACGTACTCCTCGACCGGGCGGCCCTGGTCACAGGAGGCGATTCCGGGATCGGCCGGGCCGTATGTCTGGCCTTCGCCCGGGAGGGTGCGGACATCGTCTTCACCCATCTGCCCCAAGAGGCGGACGAGGGGGACGAGACCGCGCGCCTGGTCCCCGAGGCAGGACGTAGGGCCCTACCCGTCCCATGCGACATCCGTGACGAAGCCCAGTGCGCATCTCTCATCGACCGGACCGTGGGCGAGCTGGGGCACGTCGACATCCTCGTCAACAACGCCGCGTACCAGATGTCCCAGCCCGACGGGATCGAGGCGATCACCACGGAGCAGTTCGACCGCGTGATGAAGACCAACCTGTACGGGATGTTCTGGCTGACCCGTAAGGCCCTGGCACACATGCCGCGCGGCGGGTCGATCATCAACGCCACCGGAGGTACACCCCTGCCGTGAGCCGTGGCGATCGGTTGCGCGCACCCGATCCGATCCCATCAGCACCTATCGCAGGGGGCGGGAACGAGAGGTCAACGGGCCCCATCGAGGCACCGCCTTACCGCCCCCCTCGGCGGCCCTAAGGAGAACGACCATGACGAAGCGACGACCAGCAACCGACACCGCCAAGAACGAGCTGCCAGGTAAGCCCGGCCCGGAGTCACCGCCTCTGATCGAGCCGACGGAGCCCACGGAACCCCTTCCCCCCAAGCCCGACCAGGACGGACCCGAGACGGTGGGTCCGACCGGGCAGGCGACGGGGGTGGAGCAGGCGCGCGTGGCGCAGAGCGGGGCGTATCTGACGACGGCCCAGGGGACACGTCTGCCCGACAGCGATCACTCCTTGAAGGCCGGAGCGCGCGGTCCGGTCCTCCTACAGGACCACCATCTGCGCGAGAAAATCACCCACTTCGACCACGAGCGGATCCCCGAGCGGGTCGTCCACGCGCGCGGCGCCGCCGCGCACGGCGTCTTCCAGGGCTACGGCACGGCCGGTGAGGTGTCCAAGGCCGCATTTCTCGCCAAGGACGCGGAGACTCCCGTATTCGTACGGTTCTCCACCGTCCTCGGTTCGCGCGGCTCGGCGGACACGGTGCGCGACACCCGTGGCTTCGCCACGAAGTTCTACACGGACGAGGGCACCTTCGACCTGGTCGGGAACAACATCCCGGTGTTCTTCATCCAGGACGCCGTCAAGTTCCCCGACATCATCCACGCCGGCAAGCCCCACCCGGACCGGGAGATCCCGCAAGCGCAGAGCGCCCACGACACGTTCTGGGACTTCGTCTCCCTGCACACCGAGGCCACCCACCACACGCTGTGGAACATGTCCGACCGGGGCATCCCGCGGTCCTACCGGATGATGGAGGGCTTCGGGGTCCACACGTTCCGCCTGGTCAACACGGCCGGTGACACCGCCCTGGTGAAGTTCCACTGGAAGCCGAAGCTGGGCGTGCACTCCCTCGTGTGGGAGGAGGCTCAGATGATCAGCGGGATGGATCCCGACTTCCACCGCCGGGACCTCTTCGACGCCATCGAATCCGGCGCCTTCCCGCAATGGGAGCTGGGTATCCAGGTCTTCCCCGACACCCCGGACCAGACGTTCGAGGGCATCGACCTCCTCGACCCCACCAAGATCGTGCCGGAGGAGCGCTCGCCGGTGCAGCCGATCGGGCTGATGACCCTGAACGCCAACACCAAGAACTACTTCGCCGAGACCGAGCAGGTCGCCTTCCACCCCGGCCACCTCGTCCCGGGCATCGACGTCACCGACGACCCGCTGCTCGCCGGCCGGCTCTTCTCCTACCTCGATACGCAGATCAGCCGACTCGGCGGCCCCAACTTCGGCCAGATCCCCATCAACAGGCCGCACGCCCCCGTCAACGACATGCTCCGCGACGGCATGCACCAGAGCGCCGTGCACACCGGTGTGGCCCCCTACCGGCCCAACAGCCTCGACGGCGGCTGCCCGTTCCTCGCGGGAGCCGACACGAGCGCCTTCATCGAGACACCCGTCACCGTCCCCGAGGCGAGAAAGGTCCGTGAGGCCCCGGCCTCCTTCTCGGACCACTTCACCCAGCCCCGCCTCTTCTGGCTCAGCATGACCCCGCCCGAACGCGAACACATCATCGCCGCCTACACCTTCGAACTGAACAAGTGCTACGAGCAGGCCATCAAGGAACGCACCCTGAAGGTCCTGGCGAACATCGACCCGCAGCTGTGCGAGCAGGTCGCCACGGGCCTCGGACTGCCGGTCCCCGCGGCCACCGTGCCGCTCGTCGCGGCCGACCCCAGCCCCGCCCTCTCCCAACTGGGAGGGACCTGGCCCACCGACGGCCGCGTGATCGGCATCGTCGCCGACTCCGCGGCCGACCTGGAGGGCGTACGGACCGCTCGCCAGGCGATCTCGGCCGCCGGCATGGTGCCCCTCGTCGTCGCCCCGACCGGCGGCACCCTCGACGGCGACGGCGACTCGATCACCATTCAGCGAACCTTCGCCACCGCCCGCTCCGTCGAATTCGACGCCCTCCTGCTTGCCGGCGCACCGGAGGCCGGCGCGGACGCGTATGGTGCCCGCGACGCCAAGGCCGGCACGGCCCGGCCGCCGGAGGCCCCCGACCCGCGCGTACTGCTGCTCGTCACGGAGGCCTACCGGCACGGCAAGGCCATCGGCGGCTGGAACGGCGCAGAGCGGCTCCTCGAGACCGCCGGCATCACAGCAGACGAACCAGGCATCGCCGTCGCGGACAGCGGTACCGCGGTCGTGGACGCACTCGCGACGGCGCTGGGCGGGCACCGATCCTGGGAGCGGTTCCCCGCCGACCTCTGACCAGTGCCGAACCGGCCCGCGCCGGGGCCGGTTCGCCCCGATAGGCCGGAGAAGCGTCAGCGTTCGGCGTAGGCAAGGTCGCCTGTACGAGGCACCCCGCCCGCAGAACAAGAGTGCACTTCAGGCAGTGCATGGCGGTGGCTTGCTCACCTCCACGATCGACGGCCGTCCCGGCCCCACATATCGACCGGGTGCGTGAAGCAGTGAAAGCGGGGCAGGCGAAGTCCAGGCGGAAACGCAGGACCCGCCGCGCATGACGTACGGAACAAGAAGGATCGACGGAGAAGCATTTCCCCGCCGTCCCCAATTGACCGAGGAGTTGTTTTCGCGTGACTGAACATGTGTGGAGTTACCAGCCGACCGCGGGCCACCTGGCCGGTACGGACCTGACCGGCTACAAGGTCGAGGCCACCGACGGCAGCATCGGCAAGGTCGACAAGCACTCCGACGAGGTCGGTGACGCCTACCTGGTCGTGGACACCGGCGTATGGATCTTCGGCAAGGAGGTCCTGCTGCCGGCGAGCACGGTCGTCAGGATCGACCCGGAGGACAAGAAGGTGCTCGTCGACCGCACCAAGGAACAGATCAAGGCCGCCCCCGAGTTCCACCGGGAGAAGCACCTCGGCGACGCCGGCTACCGGGAAGAGCTGGGCACCTACTACGGCCCCGGCGGCCCCTTCGGCGGCCGCCCCGTCTGATCACGTTCCCCGCATGACGACGCCGGTCCCGGCACCCCCTGGGTGCCGGGACCGGCGTCGCTGCCTGTTCGCCACCCAACCCGAACCCCGGGCCGGGGGGTGCTCATCCACGGGCACGACTGCCCACGCGCGGCCGGCTGCCCGGTGCCGACCGATGTCCCCGGGGCGAGTGCGGTGTCCTTCTCCGACAGGTCCAGTGCGTGGCGCAGTACGACGCACGCGCGTTTGCGGAAAGGCGGTCGCGCCAGCGCGCGGCGCACGTCCATGACGGCATCCACGTCGGGGTGCTGCGCGCGGCCCGGGAGGGCCGTCCAGAAGAGGTGGATGCGGCGCCGTTCGCGGGTGAGAGCGCGGATGCGGGCGCGGGCCATGTTGGTGACCACGCCGCGGGCGTACGCCACCGGGTGGTCGGCGTGCTGGACGCGGTCCCAACGGTGCCAGAGCGCCACGAAGGCGTCGGCGGCCAGGTCGTCGGCGGTGTCCGCCTCGCCGGTGCCCGGGCGGGGCAGGCGCGCCCGCGGGCACCGGGACGGTGGATCACTTCAGGACGCCCGCGCCCGCACGGCGGGCGAGGGACGTGGGCAGGCTCGCAGCAGAGGACTCCAGTCCCCTGGCGAGGGCGGGCTTCCACGCCGCCTCGGGCTTGATCTTCTTCTTGTTCGCGGCGTTGTGGGCGGCGACGAGGTCGGTGACCGTGCCGTTGACCATGTTCCCGCTGCCGGCGAAAGCGCCCGTGCCGTCGCCCGACAGGAGTTGGGACGTCTTGCGGTCGGAGGAGAGCGTCCAGTGGTTGTTCTGCGCCACGATCTGGACGCCGGCACGCGCGTTCACGCTGTAGCTGTGGGTGTAGCCGTAGCGCGGGGTGGTGTCGAAGGCTCCGTCGTGGACCTGGTATTCGCGGCCGAAGTGGCGGGGGTTCGAGGCGTCGAAGTGGGGGCTGTCGGTGAACGAGTTGTGGTCGGCCCACACGTGCGTCGCCCCCCGCAGGGTGACGGCATCGTACGCGGAGTTCCAGTTGCCCTCGGAGCCGTCCGTGGGGTCCCACTGGGGGAAGCAGTCACGGGTGTCGGCGAAGGTCAGGTTGCGGATGATGACGTTGTCAGCCTTCTGCACCAGAAGACTGCCTCCGTTGATGCCCGCGTCGGTGCCGGGCACGCCGATGATGGTGGTGTTCGACGGCACGGCGATGCCCACCCGCTCGGCCTGCTTCGCCTGCGCCGCCGCCCGCGCGGACTCCTGCGCGCCGGACGGCAGCTTGGACCGTCCCCATACCGCGGGGTCGTAGGCCTTGAGGTAGGCGGCGAGCGTGTAGCCCGTGCCCTTCGCGTAGTCGGCGCAGGTCAACGGGCGGCCCTGATCGTCGGTGTTGGCGTCGATCCGGCCCTTCACCCGGATGATCCTCGGAACGCCGGACGGGCCTGCGCGGAGTGCCTTGACCAGTTCGGCCCGTGTGGTGACGGTGATGTCGTGCTCGGCGTCGGCGGCCTGTCCGCCGGTGGTGCCGGAGCCGCTCGACGAGTACTGCTCTGTCGCCCTTCAGTTGCCGCCGTACCCGCCGAAGTTGCCGGGGACGGGAAGAACGTCGTGCGATGTGCGTCGCACGGCTGACCGGGGCTCCTCCTGCACGAACGAGGAACGCCTGGACGCTGCGGAGTGCGTGAACCGTACGGAACCAGGAGGTTCCGTACGGCTCCCGTCCTCATGGGCGGTGCGTCACAGCGCCGGGTGGGCGTTCTTCAGGAGCTCCTGGAACTGGGCCGAGAACCACTGGCCCGAGAGCGGCGCGTTCGGGAGGGACCCCGACATGCTGTTGCCGTTGCGGGCGTTGCCCGTGTACGTCGGGTCGCACATCCGGTCGAAACCCTTGCCCTCGTTGTTCGGGATCTCCTTGCTCGCCCCGTCAGACTCGCCCGGCGGCTTGATCCACACGTACGCGTCGATGCCCGCAGCCGGTGCCGCCTGCGGCCTCTCGCCGAGCCCGGCGCCCGACTGGTTGCACCAGTTGCCGAGGTGGATGCGCCGGTCGTAGCGGCCGCCGTTGACGTACGTGTCGACGTTGGTCAGCGCGCCGGGTCCGGTCGGCCTGGCCGTGCCGCCCCAGCCGTTGCGGGAGGTGTCGATCAGCATGCCGAGGTTCGCGTCGAAGCCCAGGGAGACCAGCTTGGCCCGCATGGCCTGGGCGTACGACAACTCGTCGGTGTACCGGTTCCAGTCGACCCATTTCGACTGGCGTACGGACGTGCCGTTGACGGAGTCTTCGATCTTGAAGTGGTCTTCCTTCAGGGCGCTGTAGTTGGCCGTGTTCACGATGAAGCCGTGCACCTTGGAGACCGTGGAGCCCTCGGCGGTGGCCGCCTGCTTGAAGATCTCCGCAGAGGCGCCGAAGTTGTCGTCCCAGCCGAGCCAGCCGTGGTGGCCCGCGTCCACGTAGTTGTAGACGTTGGCGATCGAGCCCAGCTTGTTCAGCGCGTAGCCGACGCCCTTGATGTAGTTGCCGTTGTTCTTCATCACATCGCAGTTGGCGGTGGCCGTCGGGCGACCGGAGACGTTGGTGACCAGGTTCGGCAGCGAGTCGATCTCGACCGTGGTGACGATCCGCAGCCCCGCGTACTTGGCGTCGGCGAGGATCGCGGCGATGGGATCGACGTACTGCGTCTTGTACTTGTCGATCTCGGTGGGTCCCAGCTCGCCGTTGGAGGCGAGTGCGGCGCAGTCCCGTCCTGGCAGGTTGTAGATCACCAGTTGCACGACGAGCTCGCCGCTGCCCTTCTGTGCCAGAGCCGCGTCCAGGTGGGCGCGCAGACCCATCCCGCCGTTCACACCCTGGATGGCGGCGGTGCGGTCCAGCCAGACGCCGGTGGGCTGGTTCGACACCTTGGTGCCGCCCGGCTCGGCGGCCGCCTTCGCGGACCACTCGGGGTTCACGTACACCTTGGCGCCTGCGTACGGGTTGTCGGCCTTGCTGCCGGAGGGCGGCGGGGTCGTGGGTGGCGTCGTCGGCGGAGTGGTCGGCGGCTCCGTCGGCACGGTGGTGCCGTTGCAGGTGACGCCGTTGAGCTTGAAGGTCGCGGGGACGGTGTTCGTGCCGCTGTACGAGCCGTTGAAGCCGAAGGACGTCGAAGCGCCCGTGGCTAAGGACCCGTTGTAGGAGACGTTCCTGGCGCTCACGGCCGTACCGGACTGGGTGATGGTGGCGTTCCAGCCCTGGGTGACCCTCTGGTCGCCCCCGTAGGACCATTCCAGGGTCCAGGCGGCGACCGGGTCGCCGGTGTTGGTGACGCTCACATTGGCACCGAACCCGGTGTTCCACTGGCTGGTGACCTGGTACTCGACCTTGCAGCCGGCGGTGGCGGCGCCGGCGGCGGTGCCGAACACGGTGGCGGTGGCGCCGGCGGCCGTGACGAGGCCGATGGCCGCCAGCAGGGCGGTGCTGCTGGTTGTGCGGCTGGTCGTGCGTGGGGCTGTGCGGCTCATTTCGTGGGGTGCCTTTCAGTTCAGGGCGCGCAGGTGGTCGCGCAGCCCGGTGCCGAATGCGGTGGGGGTGCCGTCGTACGAGGTGATCAGGGCCGGACCGGAGTTGCAGTTCCAGGTGTTCCAGGTCCAGCCGAGATACGAGAGCGAGCGGTCGTCGAACCACTTCATGACGTGGTCGATGAACGCGTGTCCGCAGGTGTTCTCACCGATCTCGCCCGCCACCAGGGGGACCCGGGCGGCGACCGGGGCGAGGGTGGACTGCCAACATGCCTCGTTGGAACAGGTGTTGAAGTTGTAGACGTGCCAGGCCGCGGCCAGATTGCCCGTCGGGTCGACCGGGGAGTGGGTGAGCCACTCGCTCAGGTCATTGGAGTACGCGATGCCGGGCACAAGGACGAGATTGCGGGCCCCGGTCGCACGGACCGCGTCCACCAGGTCTTGCATGCCGGCGACCTCGTATCCGATGCCCGGGCACGTGCCGCCGTCGCGCCAGCAGGACCAGGCCTGCCCGGTGGTGGGGGTCGCCCGGTCGGGGTACGGCTCGTTGAACAGGTCGAAGACGACCCGCCGGTCGTTCTTGAAGGCGTTCGCCACCGAGGTCCAGAACGCCGGGGTGTACTGGGCGTCCGGCATCGGCTTCTGGCAGGAGGCGTGGACGTCCGAGCACCCTGAGGAGTTGCCGGTGTACTGGCCGTACGTCCAGTGCAGTTCGACGACCGGAGTCATGCCGTGTGCGAGGACCCGGCTGACCAGGCCCCTGACGGCATCGACGTAATTCTTGCCCCGGTACTCGGGCTTGATGTTGTCGAGGCCGAGCCAGCACTCCTCGTTGAGGGGAATGCGGACGGTGTTGGCCTCCCAGTCGGCGATGGCGCGCACCGAGGCGTCGTCGACGGGACCGTCGAAGATGCCGTGGCCTTGGATGCACATGAACTCGGCCCCGGACCGGTTGACGCCGAGGAGGCGACGGGTGGCGCCATTCTGGTCGGTGAGGCGGTTTCCGGTGACGCTCAGTTCGGGCGCCCCGGAGACCGGGTCGGGGGGATCGGTCGGGCCGGTGGATGTCGGCGTGGGTGCGGGGGGCGGGGTCGGGGTCGGGGCCGGGTTGGTGGGGCCTGGCACGGCGCTGCAGGCCGCGCCGTCGAGCGTGAACGTGGTGGGCGCACTGTTGGAGCCTGACCAGGAGGCGATGAAGCCGACGGCGACGCTGGCGCCCGTGCCGACCGTCCCGTTCCAGCTCTCGTTCACGGCTGTGGCGCTCGCCCCGGACTGGGACCACTTGGCACCCCAGCCCTGACTGATCTCCTGACCGCCGGAGAAGTCGAAGCCGAGGCTCCAACCGTGCAACGTCGCACTGTTGTTGGTGACGGTGACGGACCCTTGGAAACCGCCGGCCCAGGAGCCGACGACGGAGTACTCAACGGTGCAGAGGGGTGCGGCCGCTGCTCCTGAGGCCGTACCAGCCACGGCGAGAGCGGTGCTCGCCAAGGTGAGCACCGCTCCGCCGAGCAACGCGGACAGACGCGGGGGGTGTCGCATGAGCGACTCCTTGCAGCGAGGGCGCGCTCTGACGGCGCGCCGACTGACGGAATCGCTCCCACTGGTTGGGGCCAGACCGTAGCGGCAACTGACGCCCCGCGAAAGAGGAGTTGTCGAAATTCCTCAGGGGCATGCCTTCGTTTCTTCGCGCGTCTTGACGTCGTTGCCCCGGGTCCGCACAGTGGGAGCGCTCCCACTGGTTCAAAGCTTGTGCTCACGCTCTTCGCACGCCCCGCACTTTCCCGAGTCGCGAGGAGAACGATCCGCATGCGCCAAACACCCGCCGCCCGGACGAGCCGATCGGCGCCCTGCCGCTGGTGGTCGCCCGGGACGTGGGCTGCCCGCTCCCCTACCTGCCGGTGCTGACGATGCGGCGGATCGCCGACCTCTACCCAGGTGAGGCCAAGACCGACGCGAAGGACGCGTTCGTCATCGCCGACGCCGCCCGCTCAATGCCCCACACGCTGCGGGCCATCGATGGCGAGGACGAGACGATCGCCGAGCTGGAGATGATCGTGGGCTTCGACGGCGACCTGGCCGGCGAGGCCACCCGGGTCGCCAACCGGCTCCACGGCCTGGTGCCCAGGGCATCCACCCCGCCCAGGCCCTGCCATGCCTCGCCCGCCGCCGGGCCGAAGTCCTCCTCGCGATGCTCCGCGACGGCACCTTCTACGAACGCCGGCCGGCGATTGCCATCGGTCGTTCAGCGAGTCGGCATACCCCCATGAGGGCTGTTCACCACCAAGGCCATTGATCCAGCGGCAAGGTAGTAGTGACCTGGGTAGTACTCGATGTGCTGGTGACCGCCGTCGTCCATCTCCGCTATCGACCGCAGTTCGTCAGCGAGTGCGCTCAAGCCCGTTCGGTCGCCCTCGATCAGTAGAGCGCGGTGTGCCGAGTCAACTCCGATACGGACACCCAGTCCGCTGCGGACCAGTACCTCGACTGACGCCAGTTCAGTACCACCGAAGCTGGGTTCAGCCGAAGCTGAAGTCTCCGTGATGCCCGTTCCCGTGCTGAGAGCGAGGGCCAAGCCGACGAGCTCCGTCGCGCCGCCGGAGAGGTCTACTCCCCCTTCGTCGGGGCGGCTGCTTGACCGACCACGGCGCGGGCCAGCAGCTGACGGTCGTCGCCTGCGCCTCGGGGAAGAAGGCCCAGCAGTGGCGGGTCCCGTAGCGCCGTGACGGAGGCGCGCCGTGACCGTGGCGTCGTGCCTTTGGCGCCCGGGCGGCCTGGTGCGGCGCTTCGCCCCGGGTGCGCCGGTCCGCTTGTCATGGCCCTCGGTGGTGCGCCCGAAAGCGGTCGCCGCGGCCGCTGTTGCCGCGGGGCGCGCCGCAGCACCCCGGGGGCCCTCCGCTGATACGTGGTTCCACAGCCGCGCCAACCAAGTTGGCGTGCTTGCGACTTGCGGGATGTGCCGATCCGCGCCGGTGACACTGATCGGCCACCGCGCGGGGTCCGGATCCGGTAGAACGCGCTGCCCCAGCGAGTTCCCCGACTGGAGAGGACCCTCATGCACCTGAGTCGTGAACACCACCGCCGGCGGAGCCCCAGCCGCACCGCGGTGCGCGCCGCCGTGTGCGGGCTGCTGCTGACGCTCGCCGGTGCGCCCGGCGGGATTCCGGCCGCGGCCGCGCCCGTCGGCGCCGCCGGATGCCGGCCGGCCGCACAGACGTACGCGGACCGCACCGACGAGCGCGGCCACTGCCTGGCCGTCACGCTGCACCTGTCCGAGGCCCCCGTCCTCGGCGGTTCCGCGCGGCTCGACATCGAAGTGGACACCGTCGGCGGCGACACGGACGTACGCCTGGACGTCCAGCTCCCCGCCGGTCTGGAATGGGTGACGGCGCCCGCCGGGCTCAGCACCTCCACGGCTGTCTCGCCCGTCCCCGCCCAGGGCGGCCGCGTGCACCGGGCCGAGGGCACCGGCCGGGCGGGGCAGCAGCGCCCGTGGCGGCTCAGCGGCACCGTACGCGCGGTCGCCGAGGGGCCGGCCGGCATCCGTGCCACCGCCACCTCGGCGGCGGACCCGGCGGACACCGACGCGGGCAGCGTCTTCCTCACGGTCGGCGCACGCCAGTCGGCCTTCGGCATCCCGGTCGGCAACGTCAGCTCCGCGGCCCCGGCGGCCGCCGGCGCGAGCCGGGCCCGCCCGGGCCTCGTCCACCGCCCCGCCGAGCCGGCCCCCGGACCGGCGGCGCCGGCGGCCGCGGCGGGTACGGCCTGTGCGACGGGCTCGTGGAACTACGTCGACCACGATGGCGTCACCCGGGTCTCCGCCAACGCCCGTGTGGCCGTCTACGACGACGACGCGCGCGGCGCGGACGATCTCCTCGCCACCGGTGTCACGGGAGCCGACGGCGGCTTCACGCTCTGCTTCGACAACACGGACGAAGAGGGCGGCGGTCAGGACGTCTACGTCCAGTTCGCCACCGAGAACCAGCACTGGGTGATACGCAACGGCAAGTCCCGTCAGCCGTATCGTTTCACCTCCCCGGTCCGTGCCGACGTACCCACCGGCTCCACCACCGGCATCGGCGCCTTCCAGCCGGCCGACGCGGCGCTGATGCGCGGGGTCGAGGCCTTCGACACGGTCAACACCGGCTGGAACTGGAAGCCCGGCAGCTGCTGGGACGCCCGGGACACCACCTGCCGCCGCGGCCTGGTCAACTGGGCGCCGGACTCCACCGACGGCACGTACTACTCGCTCCAGGGCAACGCCGTGCACCTCGCCGCCGAGGACCCCGACGCCCCCGTGCTCGTACTCCACGAGTTCGGCCACGCGATGATGGACGACGTCTACGAGGACGCCTTCCCCTCCTCCCCCAACTGCAGCCCGCACTACATCACCAAGACCAGCTCGGCGGGCTGCGCCTGGACCGAGGGCTTCGCCACCTGGTTCGGCGTCGTGGCGCTCGGCGATCCCACCTTCCGCTGGCCCGGCGGCCGCACCCAGGACCTGGAGGGGCCGACCTGGGGCACGTCCGGCTGGGACAACGGCGATACGGTCGAGGGCCGGGTCCTCGGCGCGATGATCGACCTGTCCGATACCGCGAACGAGCCCGGTGACACCTGCGCGGAGAGCCCGGCGGGGCCGCTGTGGAGCACCTTCCTCGGCCATGTCTCCGGTACCTTCAGCCAGTTCTGGAGCCACCGCGCCGCTGACGGCCACGACGTGGGTGCGGGCGCCCTGTCCTGTCTGTACCACAATACGATCGACTACTGACCCGGGTCCGGGCCGAGCCGGGCCCGGACCCGCGCCGAAGCAGTCCCGCGCGGCCGCACCACCACCCGGCCTTCTCCGGCCGAGGTGGTGCGGCCGCCGCACCGCGTTGGTACCTTGCCGTCCATGGCGACGGGGGAAGTCGGCGAGGCCCTGCGAAGACTGGGCATCGGCGTCGGGGCGGTCCGGCTCTATCTGGCCCTGCTGGAGCTGGCGCCCGTACGGCTGCCCGAGCTCGGCGCCGCCACCGGCCTGGATGAGACCGAACTGGCCAACGCCTACGAGGAGTTGGTCGAAGCGAGGCTGGGCAGCGCCGCAATCGGCGACGGCGAGGCGGTCGCCCCCCTGCCACCCGCCGCCGGCTTGCAGTTCCTCGGCCGCCTCCGGGCCGCCGAACTCGACGCCTCGTGCATCACCGTCGCCGGGGCCTTCGACACCTTCCGCCGCCGTCGGCCGGCCGCGTTCAAGAACGACCTGGTCGAGGTGGTCACGGGAGAGGACATCGGCCCCCGCCTGCGCCAGGCCTGGGCGGGCGCCTGCGGCCAGATCCGCCAGTTCGACTCCCCGCCGTACTTCCCGATCCCCACCGCCACCGACGAGGCCCTCGCCACCCTCGCCCGGGGCGTGACCCAGCGGGTGGTGTACTCCCGGGAGTCACTGGAGTACCCCGGCAACTTCAGCCGCAGCATCGAGCCGTGCATCGCCGCCGGCGAGCAGGCCAGGGTCGTGCACGCGGTCCCGGTGAAGCTGATCATCATCGACGACGCGTGCGCGCTGGTCTCCCTGTCGATCCACGAGGTCGACGTGCACCACACCCTGCTCATCGTCCGCCCGTGCGGGCTGTTCTCGGCGCTGGTGGCGCTGTTCGAGCAGACCTGGCAGAGCGCGCTGCCGCTGTACGCCTCCCGCACACCGCCCCCGCGGGGCGCCGCCGTCCCACCGCAGCGCCCGCTGCCTGCCGACCGCCGTATGCTCGCCCTCCTCGCGGGCGGGGTGTCGGACGAGGACATCGCACGCGAACTCGGCATCAGCCGCCGCACCCTGTTCCGCCGTGTGGAGGTCCTGATGGCCCGCCTGGGCGCCACGACCCGCTTCCAGCTCGCCCTCCAGGCCCAGCGCCGCGGCTGGCTGTGATCCCGATGCCTACTGCCGTGCGCGCCGAGTGAGCAGCAGCGTCGGGACGACTGATGATCCCGAGGTACTGGGTCGCTCGGCCGAAGCCATGGGAAGTCGACGACGAGCTGTGGGCGGTGCACGCTGCGCCGAGGAGAACGACCGCACCACCGCCGTGACGGTGCGCCCCGAGCCGGGCGGTGCCCTGAATGGTCTGTACCGGCCCGCCCCGAACCGTGTGATCGGAGCCGGTAGAAGGTAAATGCGTCGACAACGCCCCTCGGTACCCGGCAAAATGGCCGCCCGTGACGAGCAGTGAGCTGTGGACCCGCGCGACCGCCGACCGCTACGACGCCGAGGAGACCGAGACGTCCTCGGCCGCCGTTCTCGGACCGACTCTCGCCTTCCTCGCCGAGCTCGCCGGAGACGGCCGGGCACTGGAGTTCGCCATCGGGACCGGACGAGTGGGCGTCCCGCTCCGGGAGCGCGGCGTGCCGGTGGTGGGCATCGAACTGTCCGAGCACATGGCAGCGGTGCTGCGGCGCAAGATCGACGAGGACACGCTCCCGGTAGTCATCGGGGACATGGCCACCACCGTCGTTCCCGGCGGGTTCACCCTGGTCTATCTCGTCTACAACACCATCACGAACCTGCTCACGCAGGACGAGCAGGTCGAGTGCTTCCGCAACGCCGCGCGTCATCTGGAGCCCGGCGGCCGATTCGTCATCGAGCTGGGCGTGCCGCCGCTGCGGTTCCTGCCGCCCGGCCAGGTCGCGGTGCCGTTCGACGTCTCTGAGCAGCATCTCGGCTTCGACACCTTCGACCTCGTCGAGCAGATTCTCGTCTCGCACCACTTCACCCGCGACGGCGACGACGGCCGCTACCGCCGCGACAACTCCCGGCACCGCTACGCCTGGCCGGCAGAGCTCGACCTGATGGCACGGATCGCTGGGCTCGAGATGGAACGTCGCGTCGCGGACTGGGACGGGGCGCCGTTCACCCAGGACTCCGCGAAGCACATCTCCGTGTGGCGCAAGCCGACCTGAGGTCGGCCACCGGGCCGTCAACGTAAGCCGTGCCTGTCTTGAAACTCCTACCGGGAGTTCAGGCGGTGCCTACGGGCCCTCCCGGCCTCCTCGGTGAGCAGCGGCGCCGCAATCCTGGCCGCCGGAGCCGCTGCCTACGCGGTATGTCGCGCGGTGACCGCCCGCAGGGCGTGACCGCGGCAGAACACGTATTCGCTGTGTTCAACGGGTGCGGCGGGAGCGGGTCAGAGCCCGCCCGCCCAGGGCCGTACCGATCAGACCCAGCAGCAGGGCCACGTAGGCGCCGCCCAGCCCGTTGCCGGTGCCGAGTCCACCGTCGGCGGTGGCTGCGACCAGCCCGCCGAGAGCCATGGCGATCAGCCCCGCGACCACGGCCGCCGTGGACCCGAGCGACCCGTTGGCAATGCCGAGACGTCCGGCGGGTCGGTTCAGCGCCAGCACGGCGACGACCACGGCGGCCAGCCCCAGCAGCCCGCCGGTGGTGGCTCCGAGTCTCCCGAGGCTGAAGTCGGTGACACTGGCGGCGACCGGCTGGACCGGGGCGTGCGCTGCCGCTGGTGTGGCAAGACCGAGCCCGCCGAGCAGGGCGGTCGCGGAGGCGGCGAACAGGCGACGAGCGGACATCAGGGTGCTCCTTCTCTTCCCACGACTGGATGTGGTTCGAGCATGTCGGCCGGGCCCATGGCAGGTCGTCCAGCAGGCGCAGGCACTTCGCGTTACCGCGGACGCGGCAGGTGCCGCGGAGCTACTGCGCCTGCGGTAGTCGGG
The DNA here is from genome assembly GCF_055571215.1 of Streptomyces sp. NPDC030995. Taxonomy (NCBI): domain Bacteria; kingdom Bacillati; phylum Actinomycetota; class Actinomycetes; order Kitasatosporales; family Streptomycetaceae; genus Streptomyces; species Streptomyces sp. NPDC030995. Next base: position 96,384 of record NZ_JBVIFS010000018.1, on the reverse strand, counting down.
CGCTCGTCCGCGAGCGGGATTCGCCCGCGGCAGCCTCCGGCTACGGTGCGCGCATGAGCAATGGACGGTTCCACGTTCGAGCCGGTGTCAGAGACTCGCTGGTCGCCGTCGGTGTGGCGGCGGCGCTGCTGGTCACCGGGCTTTCCGGCCAACACGCCGCCACCGGCCTCGGCCTGCTCGGCTACGCGTTGCTGGTGGTCGGTGGCCTGGCACTGGCCGTCGGCCGGCGGGCTCCGGTCGCCGTCCTCGCCGTCACCGGGCTGTGCGCGGTGGGATATCAGGCTGCAGGATTCGACGTGGCAGCCGTCGCGTTCCTCTTCGCGGTGTACGCGGCCATGCGGGCGGGACATCGCCTCATCACGATGGCGGTGAGCGTGGCCGTGCTGGCCGCTCTCCCCCTCGCGGCCCTGGCATCAGGCCTTCACGACACGGGCGAGGCGTTCGCGCAGGCCCGGGGAGCCCTCGAAATCGCCTGGCTCATCGCCGCCGGCGCCGCCGGTGAAGCACTCCGGCAGGCCGAGCAGCGGGCCGATGAAGCCGAGCGCACCCGCGAGGAGACCGCGCGGCGCCGTGCCGACGAGGAGCGGCTGCACATCGCGCGGGAGCTGCACGATTCGCTCACCCATCAGATCTCGGTCATCAAGGTGCAGTCCGAAGTGGCCGTCCACGTGGCCCACAAGCGCGGCGAACAGGTACCGGAGGCCCTCCTGGCGATCCGCGAGGCCGGCCGCGAGGCGTCCCGGGAGCTGCGCGCGACCCTGGAGGCGCTGCGCGACGACGACACCACCCCGCCGCACGGGCTCGAGCACATCCCGGAACTGGTGGAGAGGGCCGGCAGGGCCGGTCTGGAGGCGACCCTGACGATCGAGGGCCATCGACACGACGTACCGGCCGCGGTGGGCCGCACGGTCTACCGGATCGTCCAGGAGTCCCTCACCAACATCGCCCGTCACGCGGACGCCACCACGGCATCGGTCCGTATCGACTACCGCCCGGACGCCGTCGCCCTCCAGGTCGACGACGACGGCAAGGCCACGCCGGACACCACCCCGGTGCCTGGCATCGGCCTGCTCGGGATGCGCGAACGCGTCACCGCCCTCGGAGGCCGGCTCCGCGCGGCACCGCGCGGCGAAGGCGGCTTCACTGTTATGGCCGAACTCCCCGTGGAACGAGCATCATGATCCGTGTCCTCCTGGTCGACGACCAGCCCTTGATCCGCAGCGGATTCCGCGCGCTCCTCGACCTCGAAGACGACATCGAGGTCGTGGCCGAGGCCGCCAACGGCAGCGAAGGCCTGGAGCTCGCCAGAGAACACCTGCCCGACATCGCGCTCATCGACATCCAGATGCCCATCATGGACGGCATCGAGACGACCCGGCGCATTGCGGCCGACCCGGCGCTGACCGGGGTCCACGTCGTCATCCTCACCAACTACGGCCTGGACGAATACGTCTTCAACGCCCTGCGCGCCGGCGCCGCCGGATTCCTCGTCAAGGACATCGTGCCGGAGGACTTCCTGCACGCCGTACGCGTTGCCGCGCGCGGCGACGCCCTGCTCGCGCCCTCGATCACCCGCAAGCTGATCAACCGATACGTCACCCAGCCGCTCCCCACCGACAATGGCACGGCGCTGGAGGAGCTGACCGGCCGCGAACGCGAAGCCGTCGTACTGGTCGCGCAGGGCCTGTCCAACAACGAAATCGCGGACCGCATGGTGATCAGCCCGCTCACTGCGAAAACCCACATCAACCGGGCCATGACCAAACTCCACGCCCGTGACCGCGCCCAGCTCGTGGTCCTCGCCTACGAATCGGGCCTGGTAAGCGCCGGGCGGACTACCGGGGCAGCACGCCGAGCCTGACTTCGCTGCGGCCGTACCGCACGAGACGACCTCCGAGGAGCGAGCGTCCCGGGACCGGATACACCAGCGGGCCACGGGTACGGCGCTCTCCGCCCGGAGGAACCAGCAGGCCTCCCGCTGAAGCGCCCACCGGGATCGCTCCGCCCGTCACCGCTGCAGCCTGACGAGACGTGCTCGGTACAACGCGTTGTACCGAGCAGCGTCAGGCTTCGATCGCCATCACGACCCAGGTTGCGGGACGCCACCAGTCCTGACGAACTGTCACCAAAGTCGGCATCGGGTCAGCATTGGTCCTGGCAAAGCTGACCCCACCTGGTTATGGATGGGAAACGTCGGGGCCGCGAAGTGAGCCTCCGGGAGCGCTTGCCGCGACCTCCGCCCGAACGATCTCCGCAGGAGCGTCGGCGTCTCTTCGGCTGGCCTCGACTGCGGCAGCCGCCGGATGAGCACCTTCGACCACAAGGTCGTGGACGGCTTCATCCGGACCATGGAGCGCAATGGCGCTGGCCTCGCCACCCAGTCCAACGCGTTCGACAAGGTGAAGTCGGTCCTCCTGGACGCCTACCGCCTTGGCATTTACACCGAGAACCCCGTCCTGGGCGTCAAGCCCCCGCAGTACGACCCCGAGCGCGCGGTGATCCCGTCCCCTGCCCAGCTCCGCGACATACGCACCGCCGGTGACGACCGGTTCCTCCTGATCGCCGACCTGATGAGCGGCTGCGGCATGCGCGACGGCGAAGCCTTCGCCGTCAACCTCAACAACCTCGTCGCCGGCGACGTCTACCGCATCACCGAACAAGTCAACCAAACAACCAAGACCTACGGCCGCCTCAAGCACCGCAAACCCACCGACTACCGCGACGTCCCCCTCCCGGGCCCGCATCCGCGAAACGATCGAGTGGTACGCCGACAAGCACGGCACGGTGGACGGCTACCTCCTCCGCCACTTCTTCGCGTCGAACTGCCTCACCAACGGCATCCCCATCACCGACGTCGCCGAATGGATGGGCCACAAGAGCCTCGACATCACCTTCAAGATCCACCGCCACCTCATGCCCGGCTCCATCGGCAAAGCCGCCAAGATCCTCGATGTGGGCCTGGCCGCATAAAGCGCTCCGGACGTCACGCCGGATGGAAGTGCGGCCACATCATCCAGTCGCCCTGGGGGGCCCGTCGACTGGGCCAGCGACCACATCAGCGACGAAGTCGGTCGCGCACCGGCCGCCGTCCCGGAAGCGCTAGCCCGAGTGCCCGCGGGATGAGGTCAGGCCCCAGACCCTTCCCCCGCTGGTGACTCCGGCCTGCTGTGGCGAAGGCCCTCGGCCTGACAGTCCGTCTCTTCCGATCAGCACAGACGTGGCCGTTGTACGACTCGGTGCGTCCCGTGCACGAGCGTCCCTGCTCCGCTCCGCAGTGTGCGCAGGGGACCGCGGTGATGTCCCCCTGTTCTCCACCAAGCAGGCAGCCGGAGCCGCGCGCCTGGGAGGGCGGGTTCTGGCGGTCGGCGGGGACCGGCTCCCGTACCGGGCCGGCGACCGCACGCTGATGCTCAACGGGAACCCGCTCGCCGAACCGTACCCGCCACCCGAGCCCCCGCCCTCGGCAGCGGCCTTCGACATCCCGGTGCTCGCCGACGCAGCTGGCAAGAAGGGGGGCGAGTTCTACACGCCTCGTTCCGTGGTCCAGCTGATGGTGGATCTGTTTCGGCGGCGTCCCCAGACACGAGGTGCAGGCAGAGGAGCCGAAGTTCCACGCCTTCGGCATCGACCCCGCGGACCTCTTCCAGCCAAGGGACCTCGACTATTTCAGCTTCCCGGCCGAAGGCTGCGAAGCGACGGCCGCTCGCATCCCGGATCTCGCGACCACCCAGGAGCGCGGGTTCATCGACCGGTGCTGCTGGTGGTGGGAGGGCGCGGGAGCGCAGATCGCCGAACTCGCGGGCACGAAACAGCTGTTCATGTCACGCTCCCGCCTCATGGCTTCCTTCCGTGAGGCGCTCCTGCCATTGGGGATCCTGGACCGGTACCAGTTGACCGGTGTGTTCGCGGCATGGTGGTCCGACCGGCAGGACGACTTCAGAAGCCTGGAGCACCGCGGCTTCCCCGGAGTGATCGACCGATGGGCGGCGGCAGACGGCGAGGTCTCCTGGCACAGCGGCCCTGCGCGTGAACGAGTACTCGAGGTCCTCGGTGACGATCTCTGCTCACGCGTCACGGGACGCGTAGCTGCGCAGCGGCAGGGGCTGGTCGCGCTCTACCGTTCGTGGGGCGACCGGTACGAAGCCTCGTTCGCAGACCTGGAGCAGCAGAGTCAGGCAGCGGCAGAACGGCTCAGATCCCGCCTCCGGGGGCTCGGCTACCGCTGACAGCCCATGCAGGCACCGGGCCCATCGAGGTCGCCGGAGCGGACCGTGCCCGCACCGGCCAGCGGGCCGGTGGGCCGTGCCCCGGCCCACCGGCCGTCCCCCGTTGTCGTGTCTCGGGTGTCAGCCCGACAGGCGGGCGATGTGTGAGGCCAGTTTCTCCGGCGTGGGGTGCGCGAAGAGACTCATGTCCTGCCGTAGCCCCCCAGTCCTGTCGGCGCTGGTAGCCCTCGCGTCAGGCAAGCACGCACCGACCCTGACTGCTCCCGACAGTCGGGGCCCACAGGAGTTCCACCACGCCCCTGGCGCCTTCCCGCCCCGGGCCCGAGTCGGTCGAACCGACCCTGTGTCCCTGGGCGTTCCGGCGCCGCAGGCCCCGCTGATCGGGACTCGGCCCGCTGACGGTCCGGTAGATTCGGCGGCACGGCTGATCTTCAGGGAGCGGCAGAGTGCCGCGCGTGCGACACGGGGGCAGAGGGTGCGGAACGGACACGCGCAGGACCGTCGACGGCGGGCCCTGCTGGAGTGCTGGCGCGCGATCGAGCTGTTCAGCCCGCCGACCATCCCGGCGCTACCCCGCCGACGCTCCGCCGCCCGCTCCGGGCCGAGGGACGAGTACGTAACCGACCTGACGCCGGAGCCGGGCCGGGTACCACCGCTCCTGCCGTGGGCTCCGGACCATCCGGAGACGGGGGCACGGCGGGCACCGTACGGCCGCATGTGGCGGCACGAGGTCTACTGCGGGGTCTTCGACCTGGAGCTGCTCCGCCAGGCGATGATCGCGGTACTGCCCGCGGGGACCGATCCCGACCCCGGCGTGCCGCAGACCGAGCTGGTGCTGTCGGGCCAGAGCGCGATGTTCGCGCTGGTCCTGGACGACGAGGGCCGACCGCTCGAGGACACGTCCGTGATCTCCGCGTGCGCCTGGGCGACCGGCCGCCTCTTCGATCCGGGGCCGTCCACACCTGGCTGGCTGGACGGATTCGAGGAGCTCGACGACGCGTTCGGCGGGGCGATCGACGAGCTCACGGCCACCGCGATCCCTTACGGCCCCACCGCACCGGCCGCCGGAACGGCGTACGAGCGGTGGCCCGGCTCCGAGGGTGCGGCGGGAGCGCCGGGCGCGGCCGGCGGCGGCTGGCAACGGCTGCTCGCCGAGATCCTGGGCGGCGCTGCCGTCGGGGCGGTCGGGGCCCTGTTCGGCGAGGTCGCCGGCGCCGCGCTGCAGGGCGCGGCGGAACCCCTGGTTCGCCGCGCCGCGGACTGGGTCGCGGCCCGCCGCCCCGCCGAGGAGCAGGTGGAGTCCGGGTGGCCGGACGGCACCGGGGGCGTTCCCGTGGGGGCGTCGACCGACGGTCCTGACACGTCGGCGGAGTACGGGGCCGGCGCCGGTCCCCGTGCGCTCGGGTTCGCCGATCTGGTCGCCCTGACCGCGCAGATCGCCGACCTGTGCGGGGTTCAGGACCACCTGCGGCCGCAGGTGGTCCGGGTGCGCAGCAGGCTGGTCCACCGGCCGCGGGACCCGCAGGCGAAGGTCGCCGCCGCCGCGCCGTTCTTGAACAGTCTATTTCCCCCTGATCTGGCCCGGGTGTCCGCAGCCGTCGGGAAGGGGATCGGCCCGGCGCTGGAGGCGTACCTGACCGAGCTCGACGCCGTCGACGTGGGGGCGCGGACGGACGTGCGCCGGGAGCGCGGGGTCGTCCTGGACGGGGTGGCTCCGGACCTGGTTCCGGCCGGCCGCTGGCCCGCACCGGCTCGGTTCCCGCTCGCGCTGAGCCAGCAGTTCGCGGTCGACCGCATGCTCGCCGACCGAGCGGGAACCGAGGGCGGGATGTTCTCCGTGAACGGCCCGCCGGGCACGGGCAAGACCACGATGCTGCGCGACCTGGTCGCCGCCCTGGTCGTCGAGCGGGCGGCGGTGCTGGCCACGTTCGACCGGCCCTCGCAGGCGTTCACCGGTCCGGCGTGGCGGGGCAAGGACCGCCAGGGCAGGCACGCCCGCTTCGTGTCTCGGCTCGACCCGCGGCTGACCGGGTTCGAGATCGTGGTCACCTCGTCCAACAACGGCGCCGTGGAGAACATCACCGCCGAGCTGCCCGGCATCGGTGCGCTCGGCGAGCACTGGCAAGCAGGCACCGACCACTTCTCCGACCTCGCCTCCGCGCTCCTCGGCGGGCCGGCCTGGGGTCTGGTCGCGGCGGTGCTCGGCAACAAGGCCAACCGCAAGGAGTTCGGGGACCGGTTCTGGTGGGGGCGGCTGCCGGAGAAGGAGACCGACGCCCGCAAGGCAGCGGAGCTGCCGCCGCTGCGCGGCATGCGGGAGGTCCTGAGCGACTGGATCCCGCCCAAGCCACAGCCCGGTGGCCGTGGTCCCGTCACCCCGGCGGACCAGGTTGCGGCCGCGGCCGCCGGGCCCGCCCGGCCCGTGCCGTCGTGGACTGACGCCGTCGCCGCGTTTCGTACCGCCCAGGCCGAGGTCGAGCGGCTGCGCGCCGGGCGCGCCCGGCTGGCCGGGGCCCTGGCCCCCGTCGAGTCCCCCTCGGCCGGGCAGCGGATCGCGGACCTGGAAGCCGCCGTGTCCCGGGCCGACCAGCAGATCGCCGCCGCCGCTGCGGTCCTGGACCGGGCCACCGCCGCCACTGCCGGCGCCCGGACCGCCACCGCGGCGGCCGAGGCCGGACACCGCACGGCCTCCGAGCACGTACCGCGGGCCCGCCAGGAGCTGGCCACCGCCCGCGCGGACCTGTCGGCCGCCCGTGAACTGGCCGCGCACCACCGCGAGTACGTGACTGCCCTCACCGCCCGCCACGACACGCCCCCGGCCGTCGAGCGGGGCCTGCGCGGCGGGCTGCGCCGCCTGCTGCAGAGCACGGCCGACCGGCAGGCCGCCGAACGGCAGCAGGAGCACACTCAGGCCGAGATCGCGTACCTGCTCGTCCAACAGCGCGCCGCGCTCGAGGACTCCCTGGAGCAGGTCGCCGCAGCCGTGCGCACCGAATCCCTGGCCGCCAGCCGGCACGCCCGGTCCGGCAGCGCCGTCGACGAGGCAGCCACCGGCCTCACCGCCGCCCTCGCCTACGAACGGGCCGCGAGCGCGCGGGAGTCCGCGGCAGCCACCACCCTCCGGCAGGCCCGACAGATCGCCGACTCGTCCCGCCGCGACCTGCGGGGCGCCGTGGCCGAACTCGACGGCCGCCACCGCGAACTGCGGGAGGCGGCCCGGACGCTGCCGTCCCTGCCGCTCGGCTGGGCTCACCTCGACGAAGCCGACCAGGAACTCGGCTCGCCCTGGTCCGACGAGACGTGGTCCACCGCGCGCAGCGACCTGTTCCTGCGCGCCCTCGACCTGCACCGCGCGTTCGTCGCCGGGGCCGCGAAGAAGGTCCGCGGCAACCTCCAGGTCCTCATGGAGCTGATGGCCGGGACCAACGGGCCCGTCCCCGACGAGGAGGTCGCGCGCACCTGGCAGACCCTGTTCCTCCTGGTGCCCGTCGTCTCGACCACCTTCTCCTCCGTCGGGAGCATGTTCGCCCGCCTCGGCCGGGAGGCCATCGGCTGGGTCCTCGTCGACGAGGCCGGGCAGGCCACCCCGCAGGCCGCCGCCGGCGCGCTATGGCGCGCCCGCAGGGCCGTTCTGGTCGGCGATCCGCTCCAGCTCGAGCCCGTCGTCACCATGCCCGAGGCCCTCCAGCGCCGACTGCTGCGCGCCTACGGCGTCGACGAGCACTGGCTGCCGTCGGCCACCTCGGCCCAGGCCGTCGCCGACCGGACCAACCGCTACGGCACCTACCTGCCGGCCCCGGACACCGGCGACGAGCACGTCTGGGTGGGCTCGCCGCTGCGCGTGCACCGCCGTTGCGAAGAGCCGATGTTCACGGTCAGCAACGAGGTCGCGTACGGCGGCCTCATGGTCCACGGCACCGAACACAAGGCGTTCCCCGATGCGGAACGGGACGGCTTGTTACCCAGCCGCTGGCTCAACACCGACGACCCGTCCCGCCCGTCCGATGCACCGTGGGGCGAACGCGACCGCCGAGCCTTCGAGTTCGTCCTCGACCACTTGCACCGGCACGGCGTCGCCGTCGAGCGCGTGCGCGTCATCGCCCCCTTCCGGGCCCTCGTCGCCGAATGCCAGAAGATCTGCCGCGGCCGTGACGGCTGGACGTCCGAACTGATCGAGGAGCGCTGCGCCACCGTCCACCGGGCCCAGGGCAAGGAAGCCGACGTCGTCGTCCTCGTGCTCGGCGGCGGTCGGCCCGGCGCCCGCGACTGGGCGGCCCGCACCCCGCACCTGCTCAACGTCGCCGCGAGCCGCGCCAAACGCCGCCTCTACGTCATCGGCGAGCGCAGCCTGTGGGCCCCGCTCCCGCACTTCGACGTCCTCGCCTCCGAGCTGACGGAGTTCCACCACCTCCGCGACCGCGCCACCTGGCCGCCCGCCATCGAGTGACCGCCGACGGGGCGGCAGGGCGGAGAGGTACATGCCCGTCACGACGCGACGCCACAGGCCACCGGCCGAGCCATGGCGCTGTCTCGCCCGAGACGGCCTCGCGAGTGAGGTCGCCGACGCTATGCCGTCCTGCCGCCGACCAGTCCCACGATCGCCCCGAATCCCATCATGTAGGTCGTGGAACATGCTTCAGCCGCTGATTTCACCTGCTCGGAGTCGCCGCCGAAGGCCGCCAGCAACACATTCAAGATCAACGCTACGAATGTCAGCGCAGCCACTGTAGAGAAGATCAGTGTGAAACGGGCATCGCCTCCCACTTGCTGTGCGCCCGTCGCTCGGGCTCAAGCCGCCTACTCCACCCCGTCTCGTCGGCAGCGCTGACGCCCAGGCGGACAGAGGCGCTTCGCCCATGGCAGACGCGCATCCGCCGCAACGACTGGCGAGGAGTCGGCTGCCCATGCGAACGTCCGGTACCCGCCCTGTGCATCCCACAAGACCGCGCCACGGCTCTGGATGAACTTGTCGTTCTCCTCGCTGACGGGTAGCACGTGGCCGTACACGTCCGCGACAGCCATGCCCCTCGGCGACATCCCGGGGCGAGCCGGGGTGGGCGGGACGGCCGTCGGGCCAGCCCCGCCCACCCCGCTGGTCACTCGGCCGCGATCTCGTTCACGAGCCACGCCCCGAGTTCTTCGGTCATGGTGGTGTGGCCCTCATTGCGGCCGGCGCAGTGGAAGGCGTCGAGCGCGCTGTCGCCCGCGGCGATCGGGCGGTGCAGCGCCTTCGGGTCGTTGATGTCGCCGGACGCGACGGCGCTGATGGCGGGGATGAAGCAGGACGTGGCGATGACGTCCGGGTCGACCACGTTGCCGAGAAGGCTCATGAGGAGGGCGGCGAGGCCGAAGCTGCCGGTGTCGCCGTCCGGGGACTGCATGGTGAACAGGCCGCCGGGAGCGCCGTCGATGTCGGGCAACCCGCTGGTGCGCACCATGGTCGCCTCGTCGCCCGCCGTCTGCAGCCTGGCGACGATCTGGTCACCCTGGGCCTGGATCTTCAGCCAGGTGTCCTGCAGCGTTTCACCGTCGCCCCTCACCGCGATCGAGCCGGCCTCGGCGCCGTTTCCGACGCCGGTCTTCACGCCGTTGGCGACACCGATCTTGCGGACGTTCCGCGGCCATCCCCCGAGTTCGTCGAGCTTTCGGAGGAACGCCAGCCGCTCCGGTGCCTGCTCCGGCTCGGCATCGACCTTGCCGATGTGCCACCGCGCCATCTCCTTCGCCGCGGGGCTGTTGAGCAGCCCGGAAAGCTGGCGCAGCACGGGGCCCAGCGTGGGAACGTCTCCCCACTGGTCCGTCGCGTAGTGGGTGAAGGCCTGGAGGGAGACCGGGAACCACGCCCCCTGGTGAGGGGTGTCGTAGGAGAGGTAGGTGGCGGTCTCGTGATCCGGAAGGCCGGGGTCGTTCTCCATCCTGGCCAGCGCGTAGCGGGTGATGAGCCCGCCCATGCTGAAGCCGCCCACGGCCAGCTTCGCGTCACCCACCCGCTCGGCGACGGCCCGGCGGATGCACTCGATCGCGGTCTCGGCGTTGGCCGTGATCGAGGCTGTCCGGTCGTGGTAGCCGAGGATGATCACATCGCGGCCGGTGGCGTGAAGTTCGCTGATGAAGCGGTAGTTCCCATTCTCTTCCAGCCCGTGCCAGAGCTGGTCCAGGTTGGTGGATCCGCCCGAGAAGCCGTCGGAGAGGATGACGGGCCGAATGAGCTGCCCGCGGTTCAGCGGGCTGTAGTACACCCAGGCCGTTCCGCCCTCCAGGGGCCACTCGTCGTGCGCGTCCGGCGCGGGAGGAAAGGAGGAACGGGCCTGCGGGGAGGCAGGCCCCCAGATGTCAACGACGGTGTTGGACATGCTCGGTCGACTCCTAGCGTAGTCATGGAACCACCGCGCTCACGCGCAGTGACCCTGGGCGGGCAGGGAGCTCCTGAGGCCCAGCAGCTCCCTGCCGCACGGCATCCTCACACCGCCCCCTCGGCCGCTCCCCGTTCCTCTGACCAGGGAAACCATCCCTCCGAGTGATCATCTTCAGCATTCGGGCGAGACACGGCACGCCAAAATCGTTTCGCCATCAGGGGGTTACCCAAGGGATCCCTACGGCTCAACCTCAACACCCACCTGGCCGCCGGGCTGAAACGGTACGAGGCCGATCACGACTGGCTCACCACCGTCCGCCTGCCGCCCTATGCACCCGACTTGAACCCCGTCGAGGCCGTCTGGTCACTCGTCCGCAGAGCGATGGCCAACACCGCCTTCGACACACCCGACGACCTCGACCGCAAGCTCCGCCACGAGTTACGCAGAATCCAACTCCGGCCCCACCTCATCGACGGCTGCCTCACCGCCACTGGCCTGACCCTCGCACCACCGACTCCACCCTGAAAACCTCAGTAATTGATGTCGAGTCGGCTTACCAGGGACTGCTTCAGGCGTTGTCAGCCGTGGATGGGATGATCCCCGCGGCGGGCGCGAGCACGCCGATATCTGGCTCGGGGGCTCGAATGGACGCGTGGCAGGACCTCATAGCGCTGGTGAACGCGCGTTTGGAGGCCGCGTCGCCCAGTGAACGCGGCGTTTTCGCCGCGGGCGTTGCTGAGCGTCTGATGGGCTGGCACGAGGCTCTGTCGGAGGATGAACAGGCAGACTTCACTCTGGGCCTGAGACCGCTCCTGAACTCGGTGTGGGAGGGCGTCCTCGGCGATCCGGCGGCGTATACCGCCGTCAACCGCGGCCTGGCGGAGTACATGCTCAGCGACTACTGCCACAACGACCGCATGGTGGGACCTGACGATGCGTACGAGCCCGCCGCTGCCGCGACCCTCAATGCCGCGTACGCGTATCTCTTCGGGTGCACCGACTTCGCAGTCTGGGCCAGTCGCCGGGCCATCGATGATCAGCACCTCGAGTACCTCGCCGGCGCCGGGCTCGAAGAAGGAGACTTCCTCGACACCGACAAGGCACTGATCGACGAGCTCAAGCGCCAGCTGCGGGACCTCGACCTCATCGCCGCGCGTTCGACGGAACTGCGCCACGGCCTTTCCGGACTACCCATCCTCACGTCCGTCCGGCTCCGCGTGGAACTGCGCACTCCTCTGTCCCGCCGTGGCTGACCAGGAGAACTTCTCCGTCACCCGCGTCCTTCGGCTTCGGTGATGCGGAAGCGGTAGGACTCGGTGCCGGTCTGGATAAGGGTGCAGCGGAAGGTGATCCGGTCGGCGATGGCCGCGCAGAGCCGCGGGTCGCCGAAGGTGTGGCCTTGGCGGCTTAGATGCAGTCGGGCAGTCGTTCGCCGGTGAGGGTGGTCATCATCTGGGCGAAGTAGCGGACCTGTTCGGCTCCGGCTGCGAGTCCGGGCAGCGGCCAAGGATGTGCTTGAGCTGGAGCTTCTCGTCGCTGTCCAGGGAGTCGGGGTGGCGGGTGAGCCATCCGGTGACCTGCCGGACCGTGGGCGCGTCGGAGATCTTGAGGGCCGGGCTGGGCCGGGTTCGCAGGGGTTCCAGCCAGCGGCGGACGGTGTGGTCGCTGCCTCGGTAGCCGAGTTCGCGGATCTCGGCGTGGAGCCGGCTGGTGTCGGGTTGCAGCCCTCGCTCCAGCGGTGGGTCAGGTAGGCCTGGTAGGGGCGGAGGGGCTGGTGTCACTGCGCGGCCGGACGAGCAGTTCTTCAGGGCTGGCGGCCTGGGCATAGCGGCGGACCGTTTGGGGTCCAAGTGCAGGACCTTGGCGATCGTGTAGGTCCCCACGCCTTTGTCGGACAGTCGGTGGACGGCGGCGTACCGCTCGTGGGTGTTGGTCGGGTACTTGCCGGCGCGCGGTTGCTCGACGCGCTCGGCTTCGTCGCCTGGGTCTTCACCCACCGGCTCGGGACCCGGGGCTTTCAGGCAGGCCCGGTGGGCGGCGACGCACTTCTCGACGACTTCGGCGAGGTTCTTCGAGAGGTGGAAGCGGTCGGCGACCTGGATCGCGTCGGGGGCGGCTGTGCGTACGGCCTCGGCGTAGGCGCTGGCTCGGTCACGGCAGACGATCTCGGTGCCGGGGTGGTCGTTCAGCCAGGTGGTGAGCGTCTCGGCGGTTCGGTCTGGGAGTACGTCGATCGGGCGGCCGGTCTCGATGTCGATCAGGATCGTCGCGTAGACGTGCCCGCGGCATAGAGCGAAGTCGTCGACGCCCAGGACGCGCGGGCCACTGTTCGTGCCGGGTTCGGGAAGCGCGCGTAGCAGCCTGAGCAGGGTGTTCCCGCTCACCGCGGTACCGAGTGAGTTCGCCAGCCGAGCGCCTGCCCTGCCGGCCAGGGCGAGGGCGACGGCCTCCAGCACCGACCGCTGCAGCACGCTGCGGCGGCCGTACCGGTAGGTGAGTCCCTCGATCTGCTCGGCGAAGGTCCGTCGCGGGCACGTCTGGGTGAGGCAGCGAAACCGGCGGATCAGAAGCCAGATCGCGACCGGCTTCCCGCCCGCCGCGGTATCCGCCAGCCGACGCCGGTACCGGCCTAGCACCCGCACCGACCAAGTCCCGCAGCCAGGGCACGACGCCCGATCCCCGGCCACCCGGCCGACCATCCGAACCGTGTGGCCGACATCGACCACGTCCTCCACCACCATGCCACCCAGATGCGGCATCAACGTCCGCAGATCACCATTGCACAACCGACCACGATCTCAGCCCTACTGACAGGCCGATACCGAATTGGCCAGTCTCATACGATCTTGACCATGGGCAAGGGTGCCCGTGTGGGCACGCTGGGATGGGGCTGGTGCTTCGATCCCCCATCCCAGCGGAACCCGTGCCTCTACTCCTGGGTCTCCTGGCCGGCGGGACGGAGGTCCAGGACCACGGTGCCGGAGCCGAAGCTGGTGGTGCCCGCGAGAGTCCACGAGGTGGTGGGGACACCCTCGGGGAAGAGGCGCTTGCCCTTGCCGACGATGACGGGGTGGATCCAGAGCTTGAGTTCGTCGACGAGCCCGCGTTCGATCAGAGAGTTCGTCAGGTCACCGCTGGCGTATATCAGGATGTCACCCGCGTACTGGTCCTTGAGCTTGGTGATCTCGGTGGCCAGGTCACCGTGGACCACGGTGGCGTTCCAGTCCGCCTTCTCCAGGGTGGTGGAGACGACGTGCTTGGGGAGGGTGTTCATTCGGACGGCGAACTCGCCCTCGGATGCCTCCATGTGCGGCCAGGCGGCGGACAGGCCCTCGTAGGTGAGGCGGCCCAGCAGCAGGGCGTCGGCGACGAACAGCTGGCCGTGGGCGTACTTGGCGTGGTCGCTGTTGAAGTACGGGCCCGTCCAGGCCGGGTTCTCCATGACGCCGTCGAGCGACAGGTAGGTCAGGGCGACGATCTTACCCACGGAAAAATCTCCTTGGTTCACGGACAGAGCAGAGTGATGCGGCGACTCGGCTGCGGAATCGTGCCGTGTGCGCCGTGCCGACCAGGCTGCCCGGCGGGAACACGCCGAACAACGCCCGATAATGGAACCCACGTTTAGCCGGGCTCAACGCCCGGATCCAGAACAGGGGGCCTGGTGCTCGAACGCCTGGAACTCGAAGCGTTCCTCGTCCTGTCCGAGGAACTGCACTTCGGACGCACCGCCGAACGCCTGCACGTCACCACCGGCCGGATCAGTCAGACCATCAAGAAGCTGGAGCGGCGCATTGGTGCACCGTTGTTCGAGCGCACCAACCGCAGTGTCAGCCTGACCCCGCTCGGCCACCGGCTGCACGAAGACCTCCGGCCGGGCTACGAGCAGATCCGAGCCGGCCTCGATCACGCGATCGACAGCGTCCGGCAGACCCGCAGTGCACTGCGCGTCGGCTTCGTCGGCGCCGCCGCCGGACAGGTCGTCCACCAGGCCCGCGACCTGTTCCCTGAACGCGAGCCCGAGTGTCCCGTCCATGTCCGCGAGGCACAGATCATCGACGCCGTCGCCCGGCTGCGCGAAGGCGACGTGGACGTCCTCGTCCTGAGTCTGCCGCTCCCCGAACCCGACCTGGTCATCGGCCCGGTGCTCATCTCCGAACCTCGCATGCTGGCCGTCCCGACCGGCCACCCCTTGGCCCGCCGCAAGACCCTGACCATGGAAGACCTCGCCGACATCGCGCTCCTGCGGCTGGCCGGCGCCCTGCCCGGTGACTGGCCGTCAGACCGCTGGCCCGAGCGCACGCCCCGCGGTCGGGCCGTCCCCGGCGGCCCGTCGTTCGAGACCTTTCAGGAAGCCCTGCAACTCATCGGAGCCGGAAGCGGCGGATGCATCGTCGGCGCACAGGTCACCCGCTTCTACACCCGCCCCGACATCGCCTTCATCCCGTTCTCCGACGCCCCGCCTATCGACTGGGCCCCCGTCTGGCTGAAGTCCAACAACACCCCACTCATCCGCGCCTTCGCCCACACCGCCCAAGAGGTCGCCAACCGCATCTATCTGGCCGCCACCCACCAATGACACCGATCTCGGCCCTCCGCCAAGAGGATCGACCCGCTCGTATGCGCGACCGAGGAGAACGCGTCCGTGGACCCGACGGGAAGGCGGCGTTCATCAGCTCTCCAAGAAGGTCGAGCATTCCGGTGCCCATGCTCTGAGCCCTGAAGCTGCAGATGTTCGGCCGCGCCAACCTCGACTTCCTCCGCCGCCGCATCCTCCTCACCCGATGACGCATCGTCACCGAATCCCGAAATGTGGATCAGAACCGCCGGGTACCCGGGCCGCGTCGCCCGGCAGGGTGCCGCCGCAAGCAGACAAGGAGCACGCCGAGACCTCGATGCTTGCCCCGCACCTGCTGCAGTCCGCGCTCGTCCACGTCAACACGCCGCCGGTGCAGCAGGTCCTGTCCGAACCGGCGTGGGCTTCGAGGCTCTCGGATGAGGACCAACGCGGCCTGACCGCGTTGGTCTGGTCGAAGATCAACCCGTAGGCACCTTCCGCCTGGAGATGGACACCCAGCTGGACCTGGAGCCGGCAGTCGTCGTCCCCGGCCCCGCACCACTTCGAACATCGCCGAGCGGGTGGCCCCAGCGACGCGGGGGCGTTGACCTCCTTCGCCGCGTGATCCGTTATGCGGCGCCCCAGCCGTCTTGGAGGAGAGCGAAGGCGGCGTCCATGGCGCGTTCGGGGTCGTCGGTGCGGTGGGCGAAGGCCGATGTCTCCAGGGCGAAGCGGGCAAGGGCGGCGCACCGGTAGTCGTCGGGGCGGCTCCCGGTGGCCTCGGCGATGGCACCGGCGAGGGCGTCCTGGTGGCGCATCCACATGCGGTGCCCGTACTCGCTCAAGGCCGGCGTGTCGTTGACGAGGCGCACGAAGGCGGCGAACCGTGCATCCCAGTCGCCAGCGCTGGTCCGTACCCGCTTGATGTGCGCGCACAGCGCCTGGGGGATGCTCTGGCCTTCCGGCCGGTCGCGGACGGCGGCGACGAGGGCGGCCTCCTGCTCGGTGTCCTCGTCGAAGACGAGCGCTTCCTTGGTGGGGAAGTACTTGAGCAGCGTGGTAGTCGACACGTCCACGGCGTCCGCGATGTCGCGGATGGTGACGTTGTCGTAGCCGCGTTCGAGGAACAGGTTCAGGGCGGTGTCGGCCAGCGCCTGGCGGGTGGCGGCCTTCTTGCGCTCGCGGCGCCCCACGGATGCAGTCACGCTTGCATCGTACACAAAAAACTCTGACCTAAAAAGTTGGGTGGTTGCAGTTTTTGAGTGAGTGTGTTTTTGTGGTTGCGCGGTCGGCGAGGCTAAGCCCGTGGCCGGCGCCCACCGGCGCATAGCCCTTGCCCCTCGACAAGTTCACGTGCATCAGCATGAGAGAAGGCACCACTATGAACGCCACCACCCCCCGCATCGCGATCGTCGGAGCCGGCCCCGGCGGACTGACCTGCGCCCGCATCCTCCAGCGGCACGACATCCCCGTCACGGTCTACGATCTCGACGCCTTTCCCGCCTCCCGCGACCAGGGCGGCACCCTGGACATGCACCCCGATACCGGCCAGTACGCCCTGCGTGCGGCCGACTTGCTGGACGACTTCCTCGCCCTGGCCCGCCCGGAGGGGCAGCAGATGCGCATGGTCAGCGCCGACGGCCGGATCGTGTTCGACGGCATCCCGCCCGAGGCCGACACCACCGAGGGCAACCCTGAGATCGACCGCAGCCAGCTGCGCAACCTCCTGCTGGACTCCCTCAAGCCCGGGACCGTGCACTGGGGCCACAAGCTCACCCGCGTCGAGCCCGTCGGCGATGGCATCCACCGCCTGCACTTCGCCGACGGCACCACCACCGACGCCGACCTCGTCATCGGCGCCGACGGCGCCTGGTCCAAGGTCCGCCGCCTGCTGACGGATGCGACGCCCCTCTACACCGGTGTCACCTTCGTCGAGACCGGTTTCAACGACGTCGAAACCCGCCACCCCCGCCTCGCGGCACTCACTGCCGCCGGCACCATGATGGCCCTCCACAACCAGCAGGGCTTCGTCGCCCAGCGCAACAGCGGCGGACACATCCGCGTCTACGTCGCCATGCGAACCGACGAGGACTGGCACCACCAGGCCGGGCTCCACCTCACCGACACCGCTGCCGTTCGCGACGCCCTCCTGGACCGGTTCACCGGCTGGAGCGACCACCTGATCGGCTTCATCACCGACACCGACACGGGCTACGTCAACCGCCCCCTGTACGCCCTGCCCGTCCCACACACCTGGACGCACACGCCCGGCCTCACCCTCCTGGGCGACGCCGCCCACCTCATGTCCCCGTTCTCCGGGATGGGCGCCAACCTCGCCATGCTCGACGGCGCCGACCTCGCCCAGGCCCTCATCGACAACGCCACCGTCGACCAGGCCGTCACCGCCTACGAGAAGATCCTGCTGCCGCGCTCCGTCGAAGCCGCCGAAGGGGCAGCCGGGGCCATCGACGACGCCTT
The DNA here is from genome assembly GCF_055571215.1 of Streptomyces sp. NPDC030995. Classification (NCBI taxonomy): domain Bacteria; kingdom Bacillati; phylum Actinomycetota; class Actinomycetes; order Kitasatosporales; family Streptomycetaceae; genus Streptomyces; species Streptomyces sp. NPDC030995. Next base: position 78,769 of record NZ_JBVIFS010000018.1, on the reverse strand, counting down.
CAGCCCCGACGGCGCCGCCCAGGTTCTCGCCCACATGACCCAGCACCACTGACCAATCACCCGCGTGCACTTGCCCAGCGTCCTGGACCGGAGAAGGAGACGGCGTTTCACAGGTGGTCGCGTGCCGACCCCCGCCGTGCGCAAGCCAGGCCCTCCACCTGCGCGGCCAGGAGATGAGCCTGCGTGACATCGCTGCCCGGCTCGTCATCACCACGCGCAAGAAGAAGGGCCGCCACCCGTCGCCCGCCACCGTCATGCGCATGCTGCGCGAACACGCGCTGTTTTTCGGCGAGTACTACCGGGACCCCTCCGAGCCGTGATTTGATCCACGACCAGGACAGGTCCGGCACACGGACGAACCCGGTGCACAAGCCATCGGGCTCGCCATCCGCGTCCTGCCTCCGAGCCCCGCCACCGCCGCGGCCGACACCAGCAGCCCGGCCCCGACCGCTACGCCGCCGCCAGCGGTGCGGCGCGAGCCCTCGCCCGTCTCCCATCAGGCCCTGCGGCCCTCCAAACCGGACCCTCGATACCTGTTGGAGACGCGCGGGGGAAGCCGCCTCACCCGGCGGGTGATGACCGCGGTGCACATCACCAGGGCACTACGCCGGCGTCCTCGAAGAACTGGCCGGTCGGGCCGTCGTCGGGCAGGGTCGCGAGTTGGAGGGCGATCGCCGCGCCCTGTTCGGGGGTGCGCACGCCGCGGAAGCCGTTGAGGTCGGTCGCGACGTAGCCGGGGCAGCCGGCGTTGATCAGGATGTTCGTGCCGCTCAGCTCCCGGGCGTACTGGAGGGTGACAGCGTTCAGGAACGTCTTGGACGGCGAGTACGCCACGGCCACCGGACCCGTCGTCTGCTCGGCAGCGGTTCCTGACTGCCGGGTGAGGGAGCCGACACTGCTGGACATGTTCACGATCCGCGGTGAGGCAGAGCGGCGCAGCAGCGGCATCATCGCGTTGGTGACGCGGATGACGCCGATCACGTTGGTCTCCACGACCGTCCGGATGGTGGCGGGGTCGACCCGGGTGGGCTCCTGCGGCATGCCGCCGGTGATGGCGGCGTTGTTGACGAGCACGTCGAGGCGCCCGGCCTGTTCCTCGATCAGCCGTGCGGCGGCGGTCGCGCTCGCGTCGTCGGTCACGTCCAGTGGTACGCCGAACGCGTCGACGCCGGCCGCGCGCAGTCTCTCCACGGCGGCCTTACGGCGCTGATCGTCGCGGGCGCCGACGCCGACGCTCCAGCCGAGGGCGCCCAGGCCCGCGGCGATCTCGTAGCCAATTCCCTTGTTCGCGCCGGTGACCAGCGCAATCGTCCGTTCGCTCATAGGGGTAATGGTTGCCTCGGAGCCCGGCGGGGGTCCAACACCGATTGGGTGGGTAGCGATACCGTCCAGGTATTGATCCGGAGTAACGTCGCCGGATGGAGACCCGGGAACTGCGATATTTCGTCGCTGTCGCTGAAGAGCTGCACTTCGGGCGCGCCGCGCAACGGCTCGGGATCGCACAGCCGCCGCTGTCACGGGCGATCCAGCAGCTCGAACGCCGGCTCGGGGCAACGCTGCTGGATCGGACCAGCCGCACCGTCACGCTGACCGAGGCCGGTTCGGTGCTGTTGGTCGAGGGCCGGGCGGCGCTCGACGCGGTCGACGCCGCTGAGCGCCGGACCCGCCGCGCCGCCCTTTCCGCGACCGGGGGTCCCGGCCTGGTCCTGGTGACGAAAGCCAGCGCGTCCCGCGAACTGCTGGCGAAACTGCTCGACGCGTACGCCGCCGAACCCGGCGCGGTCGCCGTCGACGTCATCCTGTGCGGCCCGGCCGAGCAGGAACGACTTCTGCGCGAGGGCCGGGCCGACGTGGCGCTGCTGCACCGGCCGTTCGACTCGACAGCCGGGTTCCACACCGAAGAGCTCAGCACGGAGGGCCAGGTTGCCGTCCTGCCGGCCGGGCATCCGCTCACCGTCCGGGCCCATGTGCACATGGCCGACATCACCGGGCTGCCGGGCCTGCCCCTGCCACGCTGGCCCGACCCCAACGGCACCTACCCGCCCGGCCCTGGCCCGCGGGTCCGCGACCACGCGCAGTTGTTGCAGCTCGTCGCCCTCGGCCGTGCTTGCGCGGTCTCACCGGAGTCGTGCCGAGCCCAACTGCCCGGCGACCTCGCCGCCGTGCCCGTACTGGACGCGCCAACAGTCACCACCGTGATCGCCTGGCCACCACACAGCCGGTCCAGAGCCGTCGCCGACCTCATCCGGACTGCGACACGTCTCTAGTCCCGTACTTCGCGGGTCGTTGATTCGTATGGTGTGACCGGTCCGGGAGTGTCCCGGGCCGGTCGTTGGCGTTGGTCCGGGTGTGTCGATGACTTCCCGGTCCCCGCGGCCACGCTCCCGCACCTGGTCCCCTACGACGGCCCCGACGGCACCACGGGGACCGCTCTGTACCTGGAGCCCGACAAGTTCCGGGCCGCGTTCGCAGCCGACCTGCCGATCGCCACCACCCGCCTCATGCAGGCCACCCAACGGCCCTTCAGCGCCACCTGCTTCACCGACTCCACAGCCGCCGTCGCCTGGCGCACCATCCCCTCCTGGGGCCTGGTCGCCGACACCGACAAGGCCATTCCGCCGGCCCTCCAGCGCTTCTTCTACAACCGGGCCCGTGCCCGCCAGGTGGTCGAGGCACGGGGGGCGTCCCACGTCGCCATGATCAGTCATCCGCGCGCCACGGCCCGCCTCATCGAGCAGGCCGCCCGCGCCACCGGCTGGCCTCTCCCCCACCGTCCCGGTTCGCACCCTGGCGAGCCGGGGCGAGGCCCCTCCAAGAGCCTGGGGCTCTACGGCGAAAGAGACCGACCAGGAGGGCCGAGGTCGAGAACCAGCCCGGGGCGCGGCACGTCTGTTCAGTCGATGACGGCGGTGGCTTCGATTTCGACCAGGTGCTCGGGTACGTCCAGTGCCGCGACGCCCAGCAGCGAGGCCGGCGGGACCGGTGCGGTGCCCAGCTTGGCGGCCGCCCTGTTGATCCCGTCCATCAGCAGGGGCATCTTGTCGGGGGTCCAGTCGACGACGTAGAGGGTCAGTTTCGCCACGTCGTCGAAGGAGGCACCGACCTCCGTCAGGGCGGTGCGGATGTTGAGGTAGCACTGCTCGACCTGAGCGGCGAGGTCGCCTTCACCGACCGTGACGCCGTCGGCGTGCCAGGCGACCTGTCCGGCGATGAAGACGAGCTTCGACCCGGTCGCGATCGACACCTGCCGGTAGGCGTCGATTTCCGGCAGTCCCTTGGGGTTCACCAGGGTGATGGCCATGCTGTCCGCCTCCATTGGCATGGGCGCCCGGGAGCTCGAGTCCATCGAGCCACGACGCACTTGCTCTCTTGTGGTTACTCAGGAACCGTAGGAGAGTGGCCTCTGACATGGAAGAACGCACTTTTCAGTGACTGGGGAACCTCATGGTGACCAAGCAGTTCACGGGCTCGCCCGACGATGCGGACCTCAGGCGGGCGGACTCGCTGGGGCGGGAGATCTTCTCGGACGTCGCCAACAAGTGGGCGCTCCTGATCATCGAAGCCCTCGGGGAGCGCACCCTGCGCTTCAGCACGTTGCGTGACGAAGTCGAGGGCATCAGTCACAAGATGCTGACCCAGAACCTGCGGATGCTGGAGCGCTACGGGCTGCTCGAGCGAACCGTGCACCCCGTCGTGCCGCCGCGGGTCGAGTACACCCTCACCGAGCCGGGCCAGGCCCTGCGGGCGACGATCGACGGACTGTGCGACTGGACCCACCGGTACTTCGGTCACATCGAGGCCTCCCGCCGCCGCTTCGACGCCTGACGGAAATGAAGCACTCGCACGCGAAGCCGTCGGCAGGGCCGCACTCCTGGCGGCTCGATGGGCCGGCACGGGTGACCAAGCGGAGATCAAGCGGGTGCGGACATCACTGAAGACCCTCAATGGGAGGCGTACCGGATCCAGGCGTCCGTGAGGTTCTGCAGCGTCGTTCGGGTGGCACCGCCGCCCTCCAGGTGATCGGTGAAGGTCTGCAGCCTGTTCGGACCTTCGGGCCAGTTCGGGTCAGCGGCGGCCCTCCTGGCGAGTTCACCGATCGCGCCCTGATCCCCCGTGTGCCTCAGCAGCCACGGCGTGAAGCCCTCCATCGAGCCGCCCCTGTCTCTGAAGTCACGACCGCAGCCCAGGCATCGGCCGACGCATCGAGCACGACCTCACCCCCGGCGAAGACGTGCTGAGCGCCGGACACCGGATCGCCGACGGCGTCCTCGCCTCGTGCCCCTCGAGCCTGGCCCCGGCCGACGCACCACGCTGCTGCATCTGCTCAAGCGCATCGACGGTGGCGCGGGCCTGAGCCGACTGGAGGCCTCGGTGCGGTGACGCCAGCCACTCGGCCACCGCTGACCGTCGCAACGGGCGCAGCAGGTTCCAGCCGCGGGTACCGGCGAAGGCGGACAGAGCGGCGGAAGATCGACTTCCGGGGCGACGGCCGCTCCGCCAGACTGAGGAACGGCTGTCCCCGAAGGAAGACTGAGGTGCGTGATGGCGGAGTCGGAGGATGCCCTCACCATCCGCCATGTCGCGGAGCGACTGATGAAGGCCCACCCCGCATTGGACGCCGACCTGGTGGAAAGCTCAGTGCGGACGGCGTACGAAGAACTCAGGTATGCACGTGTGCGCACTTACCTGCCGGTCCTGATGGAGCGCAGGGCCAAAGACCTGCTCCCCTCCGACGAGCAGACGGATCGCCCGACCTGACGCTCGATGAGTGAGCGTGCCAGCCACGTCGACGCCGGCCGGGGGATCGCGAGCCGACTACGCCGGGCAAGTCTTCAATCCCTTGAGCAGCGCGGTCAGGTAGCGGTGCGCCGCGTCGGTCCGCTCTGCCGAGGTACCGCCGTGGACGTGCACGGCGTACGCGATGCCGCACATCAGCGGTACCAGGTCGGTGGGGGCGAGGTCGGCGCGGACCACCGTGGCCTCGCGGGCCCGGTCGAGGAGGGTCTTGCCGGCCGACCACGCAGACCCCTTGAGCTCGGGCCCGGGGGCACTTGCGACGGTCGGCGGGGAGGTGAGCTCATCAGTGGCTGCCCCAGGGCTTCGCCCGGATCGGCTGCTATGGGCGTCCGAGGAGTTGGTTGCCGGCCGTGTTGTCGGTGCGGGCGGTGAAGTAGTCGGTGAAGGCCTGGACGAATTCGTCTTCGGTGATGCGGCCGTCTCCGTCGTGGTCGAACTGGCGGAAGCCGTGGTTGAGTTCGGCTGGGTGGACCCGGGAGCCGCCGAAGATCGTGCGGTACTCATCGGCGCACAGGTGTCCGCTGCCGTCGGTGTCCGCTGCTTGGTAGATCGCCCTCACCGCGACATGGAGACCCTGCTCGAGATAAGCCGGCCCAGCGTCGATCCCGGTGAGCATGGCGGTGACCAACTCCTCACAGGTCACCTGTCCGTCCTCATCAGCGTCCATGCCGGTCCGCAGGTGTTGCCACCAGGTCTCGAAGGCGGCGTAGACGGGGGCTTCGCGTTCAGGGGCGAGTTCGAGCGGCCAGCACACGTTGTGCGCCATGGCCTGCAGATCGGCCGAGCCGATGCGGCCGTCGCCGGTCTGGTCCAGGACCTGGCGGAAGAAGGTCCACAGACGCGCCGGGCGGGCATAGGCACCCTTGCGGCGGCGTGGTGCGGGAAGCCGGACCGGGCTTGCCTCCGGCGGGGACGGATGATCGGTGAAGGCGGTGGGAGGCTGCGGAGTCGAGGGGATGCCGGCCAGTGGGGTGCGGTAGCGGCGGTGCTCGGGCAGCGCGTTCATCAGCACACGCATACCGCGGTGCAGGATGAAGGACAGCAGGGCCGCGCGGCGGGTGCGGGACAGGTTGAAGCGCTCGCGGAAGGCTTCCGGCAGGTCCGCGATGGTCAGCGCACCGATCACGTGGGCGGCCAACGTGCGCACAAGCGGCCAGGCCGGCTTCAGGCGGCCGAGGCGGCGGGGTGCGGGTGCTTCACGGAGCATGTCGAAGAGCAGGTAGCGCACGGGTTCGCCGTATTCGAGGCGCTCGCGGATCGTGCGGTCCACCTACGCGGGCACGTCCGCGGCCGTGGCCGGGAACAGGTCGTCGGACAGGCCGAACTCGGTACACACCGCGCGGAATTCTCCGCACATCTGGTCCAGTTCAGACGGGGCCAGCGGGCGTCCGGACAGTTCCCGCATCGTCGTCATGCACGAACGCAGCATGATTCTCGTCGACGCGGAAAGCGGCGTGGAGGTCCAGCCCGTAGTCTTCGACGCGGGACCGGCCGCTGGCTAGACGACAGCCGTGCCTACATCTTCGCAGGGAGCCCTGCGGCCAGCGACGCCATGCGCAGCCGCTACGCCCACCGGCGACCACTGCCAGTGGCCCCAACGGCGGGTACGTAAGCGGGCCACCGCGAAGGGCCGGTCGCCCGCACCCCGAGCCATCGCACGGTTGCTAGTGCTCTGACCGCGAACGTTCACCGGGTTACATGGCTTGGGGACGTGTATGAGTAGTGTCTGTTGGATGGACAGCACGATGAATCTGCCGACGGAAGAAGATCTGGAGCTGGTCGAGTTCGCCCAGCGCGTTGTTGAGACCAACGGTGACGGTGAGGTGCACACCGTCGGGGCAGCCGTGAGAGACGCACAGGGCCGGATGTTCGGTGGTATCAACCTCTATCACTTCACTGGCGGACCTTGCGCGGAGTTGGTGGCGCTCGGGCATGCGCGTGCTGCGGGAGCACGTGACCTAACGGCGATTGTTGCCGTCGGTGATACGGGGCGCGGCGTGCTCGCGCCGTGTGGCCGGGACCGGCAGGTCCTGCTGGACTACCACCCGGGTATCCGCGTCCTCGTGCCGGCAGCTGGTGGCATTCGCAGTGTCGCGATCACCGATCTCCTGCCTCATGCTTATGTCTGGGGGGAGCAGTCCGCAGCGTCCGACGGAGCGCTGTGCTCGGCCGCGATGCAGGCCCTGCATTTCCATCGCACCTATCTCGAGGCTGTACGCACTGGGCGGAAGACGACCACGGTGCGGTTCCGCGACCCAGTGGAGACGGGCCCGGTGAACATGGTGTTCGAGTTGGATGACGAGGTAGTGCTGTCCGGTGTGGTCACTCAGATCACTTCCAAGAGTGTTGCCGAGTTGACCGAGGCGGACGCTATCGCCGACGGGTTTCGTGATCTCGCCGAGCTGCAAGACAGGCTGCGGTTCCACTACCCCGACATCAAGTCAACCGATGACGCCACCATCGTTCACTTCCGTCTGACGCGTTGACTGCATCCGCCATCGAGCGAGCGAGGCGATCGGACTTGCTCATGCCGCTCCTTGCAGGGGTCTGCCGCCCCAGCGGATGGCTTTCTCGCTGCGGATGCGGGCACGTTCGCGTCGTTGGGCGGCGAGGATGTCGGGGTGGCGGGCGTTCTTGTTGCGCCAGCGCAGGTAGGCGTGCAGGGCCTCGTCTGAACGGTGTGGTTGGGGTGGTGGGAGTTGGCCAAAGTGAACTGCCGCAGCGGCCCGAAGTGAGCCTCAATGGGGTTGGCCCAGGACGCGTAGGTCGGGGTGAAGCAGAGCTCGACCTTGTTCTTGGCCGCCCACCGCTTCATCCGCCAGTTCGTATGGGCGGAGAGGTTGTCGAGGATCACGTAGATCGGAGCGCCGTCCGGACGAGCGGCCCGGATCGCCCGCATGGCCGCCCAGGTGTGGTCGATGCCCTTGCGGCGCCGGTTGACGCCCCACATCTGGTCGTCGCCGACGGAGTAGCAGCCGTGGAAGTAGGTAATGCCGTGGGTGCGGCGGAACGTCGCCGGCAGCCGGTCGGGACGGCCGCGTTCGGCCCAGCAGGAGCCTGCCGTCGGGCGGATGCCGAGCGGGCCGAACTCCTCGAAGGCGAATGTGCGGTCCGGCCGTTCGTTGATCGCGTAGTCGCACTTGGGTATCAGCCGATCGCGGGGTGTGCCGAGATCTCGTTCCTGCCCGAGAGGCCGGCGTTGTCATTGAAAGCGTCCGCCGAGCGCGACGCATTCGCCACCCCCGTGTGATGAACCATCAGCGAAGTCGGTCAGGGGCTGCCTCACGGTGCGACCCGTGCCGCTGCCCAAGGCCGGGTAGGTGCACCTGCACCGACTGCCCGTGAGGTCCAGACCCCGGGACGTCCGGTCAGATCCGGTCAGATCGAGCCGTGCGGCTGGTCGGAGTCGGGCAGAGGCTCGTCGTCCGGGCCCGGCTCGTTGACGGAGCGGGGTTCCTTGAGCTGTGTGGGCAGCGTGGGACCCGTGCCGTTCTCGGGCGTCTGATCGTCCGCGAGCTTCCACGCGCCGTCAGCGGCACGCTCGAACGTCAGTGTGTGGGGGAGGAGGTACGAGGTGTGCGTGATCTCGTCCCCCTCCTGGACGTCGGCGAAGTACAGGAGGGTTTCCTCCTCGACCGCCAGCGTCGCGGTGTCGCCGCTGACCGTGCCCTTGCCGGGAATCACGGTCACTTCGCGTGACTGAACCCGCTCCAGCGCTCGTCCAGCGCCTGAGCGTTCTCCCGCAGTGCGGCAATCTCGCCCCCGAGCTCGTCGGCCGCCTGCGCGGTCAGCGCAAGAGGTGCCGCGGCGCCCAGGCCTTGGGACCACGAGATGGTGACGGCGTCGGCTCGGCGTTGGAGGTAGGCGTCGGCGATCTGCGCCAGCTGCCCCTTCTCCGCGGTCGGCAGTTCGGCCTGCGCCGCCTGCGAGGCCGGCAGAGCCACGCCGAGCGAGAGCGAGGCCGGCGTCAGTGTCACGACGCCGGCGGCGCGTACGGAAACTCCGGTCCTACGCAAAGGATCTCCCGGGATGCGTCGAATGATCCGTCGAGGATATACGGCCACCCCTGCCTCGGCGGTGAACCGATTCGCGATTATCTGTCCGGTAGCGTGTCGGATGTGGCCGGTTGCGCGTGCCCAGGTACAACAGCCGAAGCCAACCGGAGCCGCGAAGCCGTCGCCGTCCCTCAGCCACATCCAGCGCGAGGGCACCTCGGGCAACGGCTACGTCACCGACCTCCCCCCGCCGACGCGGGGGCCAGTTGCCACGAGACCTCGACGACGAGGGCCGACGACTGCTGCGGATCGCCCGGTCACCCACCTCCGGATCACCCGGTCACCCGGTCACCCCGTCTTCCTCCGGTCGTACACCATCGTCGAGAACGGCACTGCCAAGCCGACCCAGAAGAGGACCTGGGGCACACTCCGATCGGTCCACGGGATCTGGGATATCACCAGTGCGCAGAGCATGGTGCACACGGCCTGTGCCAGGACGATCCGGGCCCAGCGGCCACGGCGTACGAGGGAGCGGATGTTGAGCTGCACTCCGGTACGCAGCCGGCGGTAGCGCAGCAGCGCGCCGAAGCCCCAGATCGCGGCCATGATCATCAGCACCCAGATCCGGTTGCCCAGCGGGACGGGCAGCTCCCGCAGGACCGGGTCCTTGGACGTGGCGAAGAGGTCGATCATCGTTCCCGCAGCTGCCAGGCAGACCAGCGCGAGCCAGCGTGTACCCCGCAGCAGGCGGTACGTGGCATGGTCGAGGCCGCTGTGCAGCATCGGGGACTGCGGTGCGCCCGCCAGGCCCGCGGAGTACATGTCCGCGGCCCGGGCGGCCGGAACGTCCGGGCCGCTGGCCATCGCGTCGGTGTACATGGCCTGGGCCGTCTTGTTGGACGGGTCGAGGCGCAGCCATTCGACCAGGGCCTGCTTCGCGACGTCCTGGCGCTGCGTGCGTACGGCCGTGAAGCACAGGGCCTGGTGGGCGTCGGGTTCGTGCGGGGCGAGGCGCACGGCCTCGTGGGCCGCCTCATACGCCCGTTCGTGGTCGGCGGGCGGGGCCGTCGCATGGGCGACGAGCACCTCGGACAGCGCGAAATGCGCGGGCCACTTGTCGGGCGCCCTGCGGACGGCCTCCTCTGCCGCCTCCCGGGCCTCGGACTGCCTGCCCAGGCGGAGCAGCACCCGGGACAGCAGGATGAGTGCGCCGACGTGCCCGGGCGTGATCCGGAGCATCTCGGTGGCTGCCCGCTCCGCGAGCTCGTACTCGCCGAGTTTCTCGTGGGCGACGGCGACCAGCTGCCAGGCCCATTCGTCGTCCGGCTCCTCGGCGAGGTGGGGGGCCAGCACGGCCTTGGACTCCTCGTACCGCTCCGCCGCCTGCAGCGCGCCGGCGCGCGCCACCACCGGATCCACACTCACAGCTTCCGCCTCTTCTTCAGGTACGTCACCAGGTCGTCGTACATGCCGCCCTCGTTGGCGAACATCGCCACGTTCCGCGCCGCCGCGAACCACGGTTCGGCCGACGGGACCACCGACTTCGCAGCGCCGAGCAGGTCCTTCGTTCCGATCATGCGGATCTGGCCGGTGCGTACCGAGTCGAGCAGCGCGCTCTCGGCCGCCGACTCGCACACATGGGCCAGGTCCGCGCCCGAGAGGCCGTCCGTCGCCTTGACGAGACGTCCCAGGTCGACTGCCTCGATGGGACGTTCGCGCAGGTGGTAGCGGAGGATCGCCTCGCGGGCGGTGGCGTCGGGCGGCAGGACGAGCAGCGTGCGGTCGAGTCGTCCCGGACGCCGTAGCGCGATGTCCACGTCCCAGGGGACATTGGTGGCGGCGAGGACGAACACGCCTTCATTGGCGGCGGAGTGGATGCCGTCGAGCTCGGTGAGGAGCTGGTTGACGGTGTTGCGCATGCCGCTGTGCTGCGTACGGCTGCGCTTGGCGCCGAGCGCGTCCAGTTCGTCGAGGAAGACGACACAGGGCGCCTGACGGCGGGCGGTCTCGAAGACCTCGTGCATGTTGCGTTCGGAGTTGCCCATCCACATGTCGAGGACATCGCTGACGGACACGGACAGGAAGTTCGCGCCGAGTTCGCCGGCGACGGCACGGGCGATGAAGGTCTTGCCGCAGCCGGGCGGCCCGTAGAGGAGGAGCCCGCCGCGCAGGCTCTTGCCGTACAGCCTGCGCAGTTCGGGGTTGCGCATCGGCGCGAGGAACGCGGCTTCGAGCCGGTCCTTGACCTCCTGCATGCCGCCGACGTCCGCGAGCCGTACGACGCCGGGAGCGGACACCTCCCAGGCGTCGGCGTTTCCGGGGTCGCCGCTGCCGTCGGCGCTGAGCGGGGGCTCGACGAAGCGGGGCTCGACGATGCCGTCGACCTCCTGCTCGGCCGCCCGCCAGTCGAATCCGGAGCGACGGGACGACTCTTCGGGGGCGGCGGCCGCCGGCTCCGACGTATCGGCCGGTTCGGCGGACGTCGCCGGTTCGGCGGACGTCGCCGGTTCGGCGGACGTCGCCGGTTCGGCGGCCGCGGCCGGACCGAGGGATGCTGCCGACTCGACGGACGACGACGCAGGATCAGCGACCGTCGACGTGTTCCGGGCCGCGGGCGCGGGGGAGGCCGGCAGGCCCATCGCCCGTACCATCAACTCCCGCGCCGCTCCGTCCCCCGGAGCATGCTGCAAGGCCGCCGCGGCCTCCGTCACTGCAGCGTCGTGCAGACCTGCAGACAGCAGCAACTCCGCGAGGTGCAGCCGTAGCGGGACGTCCTCGGGGGCAGCGGCCACGGCTGTGCGCAGGCTCTGTACCAGCGGGGATTCAGGGGCGGGAGACTCTTCGAGCATGATCCATGTTTACGCGGGACCGCCGACATGAGTCCAGGCGGGGCGGTGTGCGGTGGATCACCAAGGTGGCCGAGAGCCGGCTCCGAGGCGCCCAGGGGTCGCCGGAAGACTTCCCGGTCGATCCGGAACACGTCATGGACACTCGGCGCGGGCGGTCGTCGCGAACGGCGCCGTCGGGTATCGGACCCGATGCGGGGACGGGTAGCTGCGGTTCGGGGAAGACCAGCCGGAGCCACACCCCGAACGGCAACGGGACCGAGTACGCCGGAGCCGCCGGGTCCATGCCATCCCGGTCTGCGGGTGGACCGGCACAATTGAGCGGCGAAGGCCCGCGTAGTAGTTCTTGACGCCGGTTTGGCTGCGGGTGCCGTGCACGTCGTAGGGCAGCACCGAGCACGCCAGAACCGTGTCCATGCGGCCGGGGTCGTCGGCGTTGACCGCGTGGAACAGCTCCCGCACCAGCTCGTCCGCGCGTTGCGCCACCGCCTCGCCGACACCGACCCCAGGCCTTCACCGACCCGCCTCCCCAGGCCATGGTCGCCCGACGGCGGGCGAACCGGGAGGTCGGCCTGCCGCCCGCCTCATTCGCCTACCCCACCGCCGCGGCCGACCGCGGCTACGCCGCGCGCCGAATCGTCCAGCCGGAGATCCGCGTGGAGCGGTCGATCCTGTGGTCCGCGCGCACCCAGTCCGCCGCCGTCGCACGTCTCGTGGGGAGCCCCAGGCGATGCGCCGAGGAGCACGGATGGCTGCTGGCCACGCACAACGAGACCAGCGCCGATACCCAGGCCCCAAGACCTTCCACGTAAGTAGACACTGCTCAGCGCTCCTCTCACTGCCGAACTCCTCGGCACCCGGGCTGCCCACCTCGGCAAGCAGCCCGCCAAAGAGAGTTCGTCCGCTTGCACAACAAGCCAAGCCTCTTCACGCGCCGTCGTCCAAGACCTGCTACCGGCTTCAGCGATAGCCGCCCGCTATCAAGCTGTGTTCGGCTCGCAGCCCGAGTGGTCGTGCTCAGGCGGCCGTTTCGATGGGCTCGAGGACGGCCTCGACGTCGACCATGGCATCGACCATGGAGCTGACGACCACTCCGCCGCGGTCGACCACGTCGTTCCAACTCACCTTGAAATCATGTCGATTGATACGTGTCGTGGTGGTGAATCCAGCGCGGCGCCTGGGCCCGAGGTTCCGCCCCTCCTCCCACCAAGGGGTATCCCACTGTCCCAGGTAAGTGACGTCGAAGGTTACGGGGCGCGTCACACCGCGTACCGTGAGATCTCCGGTGACCTCGAACTCGGTTCCGCTCACCTGATGAATAGCCGACCCGACGAACGTCCAGGTCGGGTGGTGTGCGACGTCGAAGAAATCGGCACTGCGGAGGTGGGCGTCGCGCTGGGGCTGACCGGTGTACACCTGGGTCGCGTCGACCGTCGCCTCGACGCGCGCTTTCTCCGGCTCGTCGGGATCGACTTCCAGCAAGCCGTGCACGTTCTTGAGCTGCCCCCGCACGTAAGTGACCATCATGTGCCTGGCGCGGAACTCCGCCGCGGTATGACCGGGCTCGAAGAACCATTTGGTCATGGCCATGTGCGCCCCTGACTTACCCCTCCAACCAGGACGGATCCAATGGCGGTCACGGAGCGCGTACGGCAGCCGTGGGGACCGACGTGCTCGTGGTGCGTCACCGGTGTTCGTTCACGCCCTCGGCGATGAGGGAGACGCCGATACCCAGCAGCCATACGTCCTTGGCCAGCACGGTTCCCTGCTCGGTCGGGCGCAGGCTGCCTTCCTGCCGCATCCCCGGTGTACGCAGGTAGAGCCCGAGGGTGCCGACGGAGAATGCGGTGAGCGCAGCCCCGGCGACAGCGGCAGGGACGACCGGCAGGAGCAGTGTCGTGGCAATGGCGAGCTCCCCGGCGGAGAGCAGCCGTACGAACTTCTGGGCGTCGAGCTTGCCCAGGAACGGGTAGGTCGTGGCGGCGAACTGCTGCATCCCCTCGGCGGTGGCCTCGTCCGCACCGAGTTTCGAGAGCCCGGAGTTCAGGAAGAACGCGCCGACCGTGAGCCTGAGCGGAAGTTGCCGTACTGCGGAACATCGTGCCCAACCGGATGCCATGCCGAGCCTCCCAACATTGGCCCCAGATACCACCCTGCCATCCGTTCCAGGCATGTCAAACGGGGGCCGATTCTCCCCCACTCGCTGGCCCCGAGCCCCGGACCAGGTCAGTGCAGGTGAAGCTCCCAGTCCGCCGGGACTTTGCCCCGCGGCCCCGGGGTCGGCTGCGAGGTCGGGTGTGAGGTCGGCGGCGCCAGTGGCGGACCCTCGTAGTACTGCTCGGTCTCGATGCTCCAGAACCAGGACTCGCCGGGCTCGAAGCTCGTCAGGAAGGGGTGCCCGGCCGCCTGGGCATGCTTCGAGGCGTGCTGCGAAGGCGAGGAATCACAGCACCCGATGTGCCCGCACCCCGCGCAGCGCCGCAGGTGGAACCACCACCCCGGTCCATCGCCTGCAAGGCACTCCACACACCCGTCCCCACTAGGCCGCGCATTGGGATCAATACCGGGGATCTGCTCGTGGGCCATGCGCTGTGCCTCCCTCGTGAGGCTTCGCTCGGATGTCGTTTCGGACGGCGTTTCGGGGCACTTGGAATGAAAGTCGAGACGGTTGACCCCTTCCTCCACCGTAATCGGCGCGGATCAGGCTCGCAGGCCATATCAGCAGCTCAGTGCGGCGGACCCGCGCTCCTCGTACACGACCCGGCCATGGGACAGGTCTGGACTCTGGCCGAGGCGTGCCAGGCCTGCGCCTCGTAGGTCCCCCACACCTCACATCCTCGCGCGAGCGCAGAGTCCGGCCCGCGCAGGTGCGTCAACGGCCACCGCGGCCGCGCCGCCGGCCGCCCGGTCAGCGGTCTCGGGCGGGTTTTCCTCCCCACAGGCCGCTCCCGAGGAGCCGGTGGGACGGCGCCGTCCCCGTGCCGCGTCTGCTCGCGGATCTGGCATGCCTGCCGGATGGCGGCTGCCTCAACACCGCACTTTGTTGACTGTCCACAACACCGCACACCAGCTTCCACGACAGACCGACAGCGGGCTGCGGCCTCGAAGGAGAGCCCACCCAGAGCTGCCCGCGGCAGCCGAAGAGTCCCGGGACCAGACCTCTCGGCATGAGGTTCCTCTACCGAGAGGCGCGCCCATGCTTCCTCTTCAGGAATCTAACTACTCGTCAATAGAGTCTGCAAAGGGTCAGCATTCGTCCGACTAGACCTGACCACAGCCTGCTTCACATGAGACTCGACCTCAAGATCGGGAAGTGCTTCCAGAGGCTTCGTCGACGCCCGACGGACCTCCGGAAGCGGAGCGGCGGCGCGGCCACTACACCGGGCCCACCTTCAGGAGATACGCGCAGTTCAGCGTGCTCTTCCCCTAGGCTTAAGGCGAGTTGGGGGGAGTTCCGGAGCCGGAATCGGAGCGCCGTCGTAGCCCTTCACCTCGCCGAATCTCGTCCCGTTCATCCACTCCTCGCGGGCCTGTGCGATATCCTCCTGGGACCGTCCGATCCAGTTCCAGAACCATTGGATCGTTCGGCGTTTCTGCAGGTCAGAGCGCCACGAACCCCTGGAAGTCAGCAAGAGTCAGCATCAGAGCCCTCACCACCGGTTCTGAGCCCGCGCGAGATCCCGCCCGGACCATGCGTCGCAGTGAGTCTTGGTTGGAGACGATGCGGCCCAGCTCGACGAGGTCTGCGGGGCCTGCCCGGACATCGCTCGTGCCCGCGAGATCGCACAGCGGTTCACCGCCCTGGTCCGCGACCGCACCGGTCATCTGCTGCCCGACTGGATCAGCGATGGGCACAGTGCCGCACCGCAACCGATCCGCGGGGTTCGCCCGGTTCATGAAGTGCGACCTGGACGCCGTGACCGCCGGCCTGATCCTGCAGTACAGCTCCGGCGCCGTAGAAGGCCACGTCAAGCGCATTCAGATGATCGAGCGCAGGAGTACGGCCGCCCCTCATTCCAGGTCCGGCCGCTCCCGGATGCCCTGCCGGTCGGCGCGCTACCGGAGACGTACCGCCGCCTCCGCCGACTGGCGGGAACGGACCCCCCGACCGGCTGGAACCGGGCTCGCGACGTCGCCGGGGATGCCGAGGGAGCCTAGGGTCGGGTGCGACGGGGATCGATTGACGACGGGGTGCGACGCACGTGATTCGGGTAGTGGTGGTGGATGACGAGGCGCTGGTCCGATCCGGTTTCGGCCTCATCCTGGGCGCGGCAGAGGACATCGAGGTCGTCGCCACGGCGTCGGGCGGGGAGGCCCTCGCCGCGGTGCGGGAACACGGTCCGGATGTCGTCCTCCTCGATATCCGGATGCCGGACGTGGACGGCCTCACGGTTCTGGCTCAGCTGCGCGCCTTGCCCGCTCCCCCTGTTGTGGCGATGCTCACCACCTTCGACGCCGACGAGTACGTCCTCACCGCCCTCCACTCGGGCGCGGCAGGTTTCCTCCTCAAAGACACAGAACCGGATCACCTTCCCCAGTTGGTCAGGACCTTGGCCGACGGTGGAGTGGTGATGTCCTCCAAGGCCTCCCGGAGCCTGCTGCTCCGAGGTCCAGTCCACCTCGCCCCGGGCCCCGAGTTCGTCCAGCGTTCCTACTCGAAACCAAGCCGCTCGGGTGTCATGAGGGGAGCGCCACGGTCAGACTCGGCTCCACCGTTGGTTGGCGGCCGTGTTGCACGTCCAGATCTGGATGTAGACGCCGTTTGCCGTGGAGTTGCTGGGTACGTCCAGGCACTTGTTCGCGCCGAGGGCTGTGATGCTTCCGTCGGTGTTGAAACGCCACTTCTGATTGGTCTGGCCGTTGCAGTCCCAAATGAGCACGCTGGTGCCGTCGGCGGTGCCGTTGTTGTTCACGTCGAGGCATTTGTTTCCGTAGACCCGCAGTTCACCGGCTGCCGTGGAGGTCCACTGCTGGTTGCTCTGACCGTGGCAGTCCCAGATGTCCACCCGGGTTCCGTTCGTTGGGGAGGCTCCGGCGACATCGAGGCATCTTCCCGACCCCACGCCCTGGATCGTGGACACGGGGTTGGGCGTTCCGCCACTGACCCGGAACACCACGGTGCCGTGGGCCGGCACGCTCGCCGAGATGGCTCCGGTGGTCGAGGTGACGGCGTTCGTCCAGCTCTCCCGCAGGCTGAAGGAGTCTCCGGACATGCCGATCGCCGAGGCGGTGGTGCTGATCGTCGTCGCGCTGCCGCCCTGGTTGAACAGCGCGACCGCGACGTCGCCGTTGCTCAGCCGTTTGGCCAGGATGCGGCGGGTGCCGTCGTTGCTGACCTGGGTGGCCTGGAGGCCGAGCGGGTCCTGGTTGAGGGCGATCAGGTTCTGGTTCTTCATGATCGTGGCGGTCGCGGCGTCCATGTTCCGCATGTCGTTGCCCGCGATCAGTGGAGCGGCCATCATCGCCCAGAGGGCGAAGTGGCTGCGCATCTCGGTGTCGGTCATGCCGCCCCGGCCGACCACCATCATGTCGGGGTCGTTGAACTGCCCCGGCTTGGCGTAGCCCGACAGCGGCGCGTTGACGTTGACGATGTTCTGGACGCCCATCGGATAGCCGTTGGCCTGACCTGAGTTCCAGACGTTGGTGATGTCCTCGGTCGTGCGCCAGATGTTGGCGACGTCGCCCCAGTTGCGCTGCGGGCCGGTCTTCTCGTGGATGCTGTTGGAGTTGATGCTGTAGAGGATCGGCCGGCCGGTGGCCGCCAGGGCGTCGCGCATCTTCGCGAAGGTGCGGACCTGGTCGTCGATGGTGCCGGTGGGGGAACACCAGTCGTACTTGAGATAGTCGACGCCCCAGGCGGCGAACTGCCGGGCGTCCTGGACCTCGTGGTTGAGACTGCCGGTGGCGCCCGGATAGGACCCGAAGTACTGGGCGCAGGTCCGGTCCAGGGGTGCTTGGTAGAGGCCGAACTTCAGGCCCCGGGTGTGCAGGTAGTCGCCGAGCGCCTTCATGCCGCTGGGGAATCTCGACGGATTGGCCTGCAAGTTGCCGGCGGAGTCGCGAGTGGGGTCGAACCAGCAGTCGTCGACGACGACGTACTGATATCCGAGGTCACGCATGCCTGAGCTGACCATCGAGTCGGCAGTCTGGCGGATGAGCGTCTCGTTGATGTTGCAGCCGAAGGTGTTCCAGGTGTTCCACCCCATCGGCGGGGTGCGGCCCACGCCGTTGTCGAGCGCTTGAGCCTGGGGGGCGGAGGTGAGCGTGGAGGCCACGGCCAGGGCCAGGGCCGCCATGGTCAGCAGCGTGCAGTTGCGTTTCCTGCGCATGAAGATCGCTCCTTGGTGAATCGAAGAACGGGTTCACGGGGTGGGCCGGCCACCCCGTGAACCCGGTGCTCAGGGCCGGCTCCTCATCGGAGCCGGAGCGGTGTCACGTTGTCAGCGCTGCCGTGTCAGTAGAGCCGGCCGGTAGGGCCATTGGCCGTAGTCACCACCGGAGTTGGGGTCGCGTCCCTGGTAGAGGAACTGCAGGTTGCAGGGATCGACGGTGAAGGTCTGATCGGCGCTGGTGCGGATCAGTTCGCCATGGCTGATGTCGTTGGTCCAGGTGGCGCCACTGTTGGCCTTGCCGGCGAAGGGGTTGCTCTCGGTCGCGGCCTGGGGTGTCCATGAGCCGTCCAGGCTGGTGGCCGTGAACGAGCGGAAGTAGCGCCCCTGCGAGCCGATCGCCTCGACGATCATGAGGTAGCGGTCCTGGCCCTGAAGCTTGTAGACCTGCGGGGCTTCGAACAGGTTGTTCGTCGTATCGCTCATGACCGTCGTGTACGCCGATCCGAAACTGCCCGGGAAGTTCCCGATCGGCATGCTGGCACGGTAGATCTTGCCGTTGTCACCGGCGAAGAACAGGTACATGTTCGTGCCGTCACCGATGAGCGTCTGGTCGATGGGTCCTGTTCCGGAGCCGGTGATGCTTCCGGAGAAGAGCACCTGCTGTGACGACCAGCCGTTGGGGTTGGAGGGGTCGCTGGACGTCCGGTAGGAGAAGGCGCTCCCACCTCCCCACTGGTAGGCGAGCACCCAGATGTTCTTCGGCGCGAAGTAGAAGAGCGTGGGCGCGACAACGGAGTTCGACATCGTGTTCTGGCTGGCCGAGGCCATCTCCGGCCAGTTGGTGAACAGGCCGAAGTTCATCGAACCCCAGCCCGTTCCCGGTCCCGCGCCGTGCGTCGTCGCATACACGAGCTGCTTGCCGTTGTAGGGGGCGACGGTGAAGTCCTTGAGTGAGGCCCACCCGGCCTTGGGCTGCGCCAGCGCGCCCGTCGAGGTCCAGCGGTATGTCGACGGAAGACCGCACGGGCCGGGGTTGCCGGCACCGACCTTGACGAGCTGCCACTGCTGGTTGGTGCCGCCCCAGTCGTCGTACTGGACGATGTTCGCGTTGTCGGCGGTGGAGGCGCCCTGGACTTCGAGGGCCTTGTTGCTGTGGCGCGCGATGAACCTCACGTAGCCGTCCGAGCTGTCGGCCAGCCGCCACTGCTGGTTGGTACCGTTCACGTCGCTCCACTGGACGATCGAGGCGCCGTTGGCGGTGGACCGGCCGGAGACGTCCAGCACCTTGCCGGAGTGGCGGGACGTGATGCGGTAGTAACCGTCTCCGGAGTCGACGAACTGCCACAGCTGCTGGTTCTGGTCGTTCCTGGTCCACTGGGTGATGCGCGCGCCGTCGTTGGTCGCCAGGTTGTAGACGTCCAGGGCCTTACCGCTGCTGCGGTTGACCAGCGCGTACGAGGCGTTGGGGTCGACGGTCGCCGCGGCGGCGGCGACGGCGGGCTGGGTACCGAGGAGAGCAGCCCCGAGCAGCAAGGACGAAAGGACCGCGAGTACGAGTCTCAGGACCCGTGGCGGATGGCGAAACCACATCAGAAGAGCTCCTTTGGGGGGCGGGGGTGAGGTGACCCCGACGAACCGCCGAGCGGCCGCGTCAGGGGGTCTGGGACGGGATAGGTGTGAAGGCGGCCGCACATGCCGAAGCGTTGGTGCTCCGGGCACTCCAGGCGTGACACTTCGCCGTGGTCCAGATGAGAGAGGTCTCCGGCTTTCAGCCGTTCCAGCTGACGGCCTGTCGTGACGGCTGCGGCCAGGGGGCCGTCCCGCCAGCGGATCCACCAGGCGTCCAGGAGCGCGCTCTTCAGGCGGTGGGCCGCGATGTGGAACTCCTGCAGCCCGCCTTCGCGCAAGGCCAGGAAACCCTCGAGTGCCAGGTCACGGCGGCGGCGCGCTGCCGCGGAATGGTCGCCGGTCAGGGCGGCCGCCTTCCGGTAGGCGTGGGGATCGGCCAGCACCCGAGCAGGGAAGGTGAAGACGGCGTCGCCCGCCTCGGGGAGTCCGCTGTTCTGCATGAGCACCACGAGGCGCAGGCCGCCGTCGTTGACGAGGCGGTGGATCGTGCCGGGGGTGAACCAGACGACGTCGCCGGGGAGCAGCGGGGTGTCGGCGAAGCCGGAGGTGGTGAGGGTCTGGACACTGCCCGCGCCGCCGGTGACGACATAGGCCTCGGAGCAGACGAAGTGCATGTGGGGCGTGCCGCCGCACAGCCCGTCGGCCGCCTCCCAGTCGTACACGGTCAACCCGGAGATCCCCACGCCGCCGGGGAGCAGGGTCACCACGGGTGTTCCGCGATGTGGCGGGACAGTCGCCCGGGGGTCCATGCTCCGTCGGCCACGACGATCCGGTAGCGCCGCGCCAGGGTGTCACCCGGGGCCAGCGGCAGTTCTTTGCCGAACGCCAGGGACGGGTTGACGGCGGGGATGGGCTCACTGCGGACGAACCAGCGGCAGGGGGCGTCGGGATCGTCCAGGAACAGGAGCGTGGAGGAGCGGTCGACCTCGTCGTGCGTCCCGGTGAAGGCCAGCCAGTCGCCCTGCTCGCCCATCGCGGGACCGATCACTTCGCCGCCGGTGAAGTCGCGCGGGCCGCGCCAGAACAGGCCGGAGTATCCGGCGAGCTTTCTGCCCTGCGTGCCGGGGCTGCCGAACATCAGCTCGGCGTCGCGGACGTTGGTCAGCGAGGTGGTGACGTCCAGGGTCCAGGAATCGGCCCCGACGTCGTGTGCGGTCAGCGTGCGGCGCTCGTCGATCCAGTGCTCCCCCGCCATCGTCTGCCAGGCCAGGGCTTCGGTGATCACGGCGCGACCTTGACCCGTTTCGGCGGACACGGTGAGGCTGCGCATCGTGCCGATGTTCGGCAGGTCCACGTAGCCCTTGCCGCGCAGGTAGGTGCCGCCGCCCCAGAAGTTCTGCCCCGACACCCACGACGCCGTGATCTGGATGCCCTTGTGCCAGCGGTGGTCGTGCGGCCGGTACCCGGTGACCACGTCGCCCGCGAGCGTGCGTACGGGATGCAGGTAGGGCTTCGGCGCCTCGAAGGGGTCCATGACCGGCCGGTGCACGTACCGGAAGAGGTCGACGTCGCGAGCCCGGACGGTCAGCGAGTCCTCGTTCTCGAGGAGTTCGAACGTCATCGGAACACCCCCGGGCGCCCTCCGTTGAGCGAGCCGTAGAACGGGTCGGCCGCGTCGATCTCTCCGCGCCGGACCGGCAGGCCGGTGATCGCGGCCTTGTACAAGGCGGTGACCAGCTCGATGGTGGGCCTGCCGAGGTCGGGCCGGATACCCGCCTCGTAGCCGTCGAGGAAGGCCGCGAGCTGGGCGGTGTGCGAGCTGGGCAGGTCGTCCGGCGGCTCCCACTTCGCGCCGGACGACCTGGTGGTGAACGTCCAGTCCGCGTTGGAGTAGCCGTAGAGATGCCGCAGCTCGACCGTGGTGTCGGTGAGATCGAACCGCAGGTAGCTCTCCTCGCGCGGGGAAAGGACGCTGTTGACGACCGTCGCGATGGCTCCGTTGTCGAACCGGACCAGGGCCGCGGACACGTCCTCGGTCTGGACGTCGCGCTCGAGGCGGCCGGCCATCGCGCGTACCTCGGCCCATTCGCCGAGCACCGCGAGCATCAGGTCCATCTGGTGGATGCCGTGGCCCAGGGTCGGACCACCGCCCTCGCCCTCCCAGGTGCCGCGCCAGGGCACGTCGTAGTAGGCGTCGTCGCGGTACCACGCCGTGACGCACTGCGCGACGAGCGGACGGCCCAGCGCCCCGGCCGCGATCCGGTCGCGCAGGTACCGGGCCCCCGAGCCGTACCTGTGCTGGAACACCGCGCCCGCGACGGCGGGCCCCTCGGCGCCGCGGATCCGGTCGAGCTCGGCCAGCGACAGGGCCACCGGCTTCTCGCACCAGACCCACGCGCCCGACTCCAGGCAGGCCACGGCCTGGTCGGCGTGCAGGAACGGAGGCGTGCACAGGGCCACGAGGTCCGGCTTCTGCTCCCGGAGCATCGTGTGGAGATCGGTGTAGACCGCGGGGATGCCGTGTTCGGCCGCGAAGGCCTCGGCGCGCGCGGCGTCCACGTCGACGGCGGCCACGATCACGGCCCGGTGCTCCTGTGCCCGCAGGGCGGGAACGTGGCAGATGCCCGCGATCCCGCCCGTTCCGACGATCGCCGTTCTGATCATCCGCCCAGCACCTTCCTGATCGAGTGATAGGCGGGCTTGGGCAGCAGGTTCTCGTCGTAGGGCAGCGCCGCGCCCTCGCCGGGGAAGACGGAGGGGATCCACGAGTACTTGTCCGTGTAGTCCCAGATGGTGATGCCGACGCATTTCCTGACCGCCAGGCAGGCCTTGACGTAGTCGGCGTACCAGGTGGCCTGGGTGGCGAGCATCGAAGGGGTCGCGGGGAGGGCCATCCGGATGTCGAGCTCGGTGATCGCCACCTCGACCCCGAGGTCGGCGAAGCGCTGCATGTTCTGCCGGACGTCGGCGGGGAAGCCGTACTGGAGCGCCAGATGGCCCTGGATGCCGAAGCCCTCCACCGGGACGCCGTCGGCCTTCAACTGCTTGATCAGGGTGTAGTAGGCATCGCTCTTGGGGCCGATCCCATCGACGTTGTAGTCGTTGAGGTACAGCTTGGCGTGCCGGTCGGCCTCGTGGGCCCAGCGCAGGGCGTCGGCGATGTAGCCGGGGCCGAGCGTCTTGTAGAAGAGCGATTCGCGGTAGGTGCCGTCCTCGTTGAAGGCCTCGTTGACGACGTCCCAGTGGATCACCTGGCCCTTGAAGTGCCGGACTTCCGTCTGGATGTGGTTCTTGAGGACGGCGCGCAGTTCGTCGGCGGCCCAGGTGCGATCGGTGAGCCAGGCGGGGAGCTGGTTGTGCCAGATGAGGGTGTGCCCGCGGACCTTCTGGCGGTGGGCCTTGGCGAACGCGACGACCTCGTCGGCGTCGGTGAAGTCGAAGACGCCGCGCTCGGGCTCGGTGGCGTACCACTTCATGGCGTTGCCGGGGGTGGTCTGCCCGAATTCGCTGCCGAGGAGCTTCAGATAGGCGGTGTCGGTGAACTCGGGGTTGTCGGTGGCGGAGCCGAAGTACTTGTGGTGCTTCTTGGCCAGTTCGCCGAGCGTCCTGGGACGGGGCTCGGCGGCTGCGGGCGCGGCGGCGAGACCGGCCGCCAGGCAGACGGCGGCGGACAGAGCGGTGAGAATCCGGGACGTGGACCTGGGAATGGGCATGACGGACTACTCCTCCGGCTACGAGCGGTTCAGTCGAGGACGATCGTGGTCAGCGCGCGTGGGGCGAGCGTCGCCTTGAGGGTCGTGCCGTGCGTGGAGACGATGTCGGCCGGGGTAATCGAGCGGGTCTCGTCGGTGACGTAGCCGTCGGGGCGGCGGTCGTGCCCGCCGCGGAGGGAGAACTCGGCGGAGCTTTCGGTGGTCGCGGTGTTGAGGATCTCGATCACGCGGCTGCCGTCGGTGTTGCGGAAGGCCGTGATCTGCAGTGCCGGGCCGGCGTTCGTGACCGGCACGCGGACGGCGCCGGGGCGGATGAACCGGCTGAAGGCGGCCAGCGCCCAGTACCGCTTGGACACCCGGTAGTCGTCACCGGGGTTGGCGAGCTGGATGAGCCCTCGGGTCGCGCCGAGGGACGCGCCGGTCCAGTAGACGTAGGCATTGGCGTTGCCGACGGTCAGGGTGTTCTGGATGTCGGCCGCGACGGTGAGACCGTCGTAGCCGCTGCCGTCGTCCCAGTTCTCGTTCCAGGTGGCGCCGTCCGGCGACCATTCCGACATCCACACGCGCTTGTCGGTCGGCTGTGCCACCTCGGTCCGACCGCTGTAGCGGTGGCCGGTGATGGTCCGCACGGCCTTGCCGGCCGCGGGGTCCGCCTCGATGGCTTCGGTGTAGGCGACCTGTCGGTCCCAGCCCGCGGCGTCGCAGCAGACCACCCCGGTCTTCAGTCCGGAGGCGCGGACGGTCGGCCCGAGCACCTTGAGGAAGTCGACGGCCTGCTGCGGGGTGAACCGCATCGAGGCGTAGGTCGCCGTCCAGTCGGGTTCGTTGGTGAACCCCAAGTCGGTGATCCCGATGCCTTCCTGCCGGTAGAACTTCGCGTACTGGACGAGGTAGTTCGCGTAGGCCTGACGCCATTCGAGCCGCAGCTCGCCGCCGTCGTTCTCGCTTCCGTTGGTCTTCATGAAGGCCGGGGCACTCCAGGCGTCGGCGAAGAACCGCGTGACGCCGTAGTGCTTGGCCTCCTTGGCGAGCCAGACCTGGCCGCCGTCCCAGCCGTCCCATGCGTACTTCGGCGTGGCCTCAGGCCCGCCGGGATCGGCCGGCAGGATCGTGGGCATGTGGTCGTAGACCCTGTCGGTCGACGACCCGATGCCCAGGCGCAGGATCGAAAGGCCCGCGCCCTTGTCCCTGCTGAGCAGCAGGTCGAGCACCTCGCGCTGCTTGGCCGGGCTGAGGCCGCGTGCGCCGTGGAGCAGGTCGGCCCGCTGGAAGGCCATCGAGAAGCCGAATCCGTCTATGGGCTGGAGCTCGGCGCGGAAGTCGATGCCGGTGCGCGCGGGGGCGGCCACGGCCTGTGTTGTTAGCGCTAACAATATTGCTGTCAATGCGTTCAGGCGTTTCACGACGTCTCCTCGGGGGTGGAGGTCATGCGGGACGGCTCAGCCCTTGGTGGCGCCCGCTGTGAGTCCGCCGATCAACTGCCGTTCGGCGACGGCGTAGAAGGCGAGGGCGGGGACCATCGCGAGCACGATGTAGGCGAGGACGAGCGCATAGTCGGTCGAGTACTGACCCTGGAACTGCTGGACGCCGACCGGGATCGTCTGCCATCGAGGGTCGTTGAACACCAGCAGCGGCAGGAAGAAGTTGTTCCAGCTCGCGACGATCGCGAGCACCGAGACCGTGCCGAGCGCCGGACGTGCCATCGGCAGCAGGATCTTCCAGAAGAAACGGAACTTGCCGCAGCCGTCCATGACGGCCGCCTCCTCGACCTCTGCCGGGATGGTCCGGAAGAACCCGCGCAGAATGATGATCGTCATGGGGAGCCCGAAGGCCGCCTGCGGGAGGATCACTCCGAGCGGGTTGTCGAGCAGGTCGAAGTTGCGCAGCAGCAGGAACAGCGGCAGGACGGCCACCGCGAACGGGAACATCAGCCCGATCGTGAACAGCGTGTAGAACAGCTCCCTGCCCCGGAAGGCGTAGCGGGCCAGTACGAACGCCGCCATCGCGGACGCCGCCACCGTGCAGCACGTCGTGCCGATCGCGATGCCCGCGCTGTTGGCGATCTGCCGCCAGAACATACCGTCGCCGAGAATGCCGGCGTAGTTGCCGGTCTTCCAGTGCTCCGGCAGCCCGAACGGGTTGGTCGTCAGCTCGCCGGTGCTCTTGAACCCGGAGATCACCGCGTAGACCAGCGGCACGACGACGAACGCGCCGATCAGCCAGACCACGGCGTGCAGCGACAGGCCGCGTGCCGTTCTGCGTGCGTTCATCGGCCACCTCCCGAGGTGACGGCCCCGCTCAGGTCACGGCGCAGTACGTAGCGCTGGTAGAAGAGGGAGAAGACCAGACTGATCATGAACAGCACCACGCTGATCGCACTGGCGTAGCCGACCTGGTAGCGCTTGAACCCGAACTGGAACATCGAGATCGCCATCGTCTCGGAGGAGTGGTTGGGCCCGCCCGCGGTCATGACCCAGACGAGGTCGAAGAGCTGGATGGCACCGATGACCGAAAGGAAGACGCTGATCCGGATCGTCGGGCCGAGCAACGGCAGCGTCACGTGCCGGAAGCGCTGCCAGGCGCCGGCGCCGTCGATGGAGGCGGCCTCGAGGATCTCGCCCGGGATGCTTTGCAGCCCGGCGAGGAAGAGCATCATGTGGAACCCGAAGTACTTCCAGGTCATGACCACGAACAGGGTCGGCATGACCGTCGAGGGGTCCGCGAGCCATTTGCCCTGCAGCCCCTCCAGGCCGAGGGCGCCCGTGAGATGGTCGGCCATGCCGCCACCGGGAAGGAAGATCATCGTGAAGAGGACCGCCGTGACCACTTCGGACAGGATGTACGGCGCGAAGAACAGCATCCGGTAGACGGCCCGGCCGCGCAGCCTCTGGTTGAGCAGGACAGCGGTGAACAGCGCGAACGGCAACTGGACCGTGACCGACAGCGCGATCAGGTACAGCCCGCGCTCCAGATCGCCGAGGAAGACCTGGTCCCGGAAGAGGTTGGCGTAGTTCCCGAAGCCGACGAAGTCCTCCAGGGGGCCGACCCCGCCCCACTTGAAGAAGCCGGTGTAGACGGCGACCGCAATGGGGGCGAGGACGAAGACGAGGAAGAGGACCAGAGCCGGGACGAGGAACCAGGCGACCGACGCCCAGCCTGCCAAACCGCGCAGGAGCGACCGTGCCGGGGCGGGCGGGCCCACCGGACCGGCGCCATGCGTCCGCTCCTTGGTCAGGGTGGACACGGAGCTAGACACCCTTCGCAGCCTCGGTTATCGACTTGGTGACCTGCTCGGGCGTCTTCTTGCCCGCGATGAGGTCGGCGACGCTGTCGTTGACCTCCTGGCCGACCGCCGGCGGGTAGGCCTGGTCGAGGAAGAGCTGGAAGCCCGTCGCCTTGACCAGGCTGTCGGCCACCACCTTCCTGTTGGGGTCGGTGAGCCGGCTCTCCGCGCCCTTGACCACCGGCAGGTAGCCGTTGGAGGCCAGTAGCTTGGACTCGTTCTCCAGAACGAAGAACTTCAGGAAGTCCAGCGCCTCCTTCGGCGCGCCCTTGCGCAGCGCGAAGCCACCGCCACCGCCGAACACGTCGGTGGCTTGACCGACCCCGCCGTCGACCGTCGGGAAGGGGAAGAAGCCCAGGTCCGCTCCGAGATCGGCGCCCGCGTCCTTCTGCACCGATGGCCCCCACTGCCCCATCAGCTCCATGGCGGCCTTGCCGTTGCCCATGGTCGCGGCCTGGCCTCCGGGTGTGGCGTAGCCGGCGCCGAGGAAGGCCGTCTGGAACGGCTGGAGGTCGACCAGCTCCTTGAGGTGGGTGCCTGCCTGGACGAAGCCCGCGCCGGTGAAGTCCTTGGTGGTCGCGGCCCGCTCCAGCGCGGGGAGGCCTGCGACGCGCATCGCGAGGTAGGCCCAGTAGTAGTGGCCGGGCCATTTCTCCTTGCCCGCGAGGGCGATCGGAGTGACGCCCGCCGCCTTGAGCTTCTTGACGTCTTCCAGGAGCTCGGCCCAGGTGGCCGGCGGAGCGGTGATCCCGGCATGGGCGAAGAGCTTCTTGTTGTACCAGAAGCCGACCATGCCGACGTCGTAGGGCACCCCGTAGGTCCGGCCCTCGAACTGATAGGCCCGCAGCGAGACGGGCGTGAGCTCGGAAGACCAGCCGAGCACGTCGGTGAGGTCCTCGACCAGCCCCGCGTCGACCTGCTGCTGCAGCACGCCGCCGCCCCAGGTCTGGAAGACGTCGGGGAGCTTGCCCGAAGAGGTGGTGGCGGTCAGCTTGGACTTGAACGCCTCGTTCTCCAACGAGGTCGTGTTGATCGTGATGTTGGGGTGGGCGGCCGTGAACGCCGAGGAGATCTGCGGGAAGAGGGACTTTCCCGGTTCCGTCGTGGCGATGTTCCACCACGCGAAGGTCACCTTGCCGCCGGCCGTCGGCCTCGAGCCGGAGTCCCCGCCGCCACAGGCCGCGGTCAGCGAGACGGACAGAGCGGTCAGGCCCGAGAGCGCGAGAAAGCTTCGTCGGCTCGGGGGTGTACTGGCCATGGGACCTCCGGGGTGGGGAATGCGGTTCGATTTCGAAACTGTTTCGCAACATCCTCGATTCGGTGCTGCCACAAACTAGGAACGCGCGGCCCCCCGGTCAAGCCTTCTTACTGAATTCCCCTATGCCTCATCGCACTTGGAGCTTGACAACCTGGTCGCGCCGACCGGAAACTCTTCGAAAGTTTGCGATACCTGTCGTCAGCCCAAGACGTTCGCGCAGAGGAGAGAAGTTGAGCGAGCAGCGTCCGACCCTGGCCCTCATCGCCGCGGAGGCAGGGGTCTCCCAGGCCACCGTGTCGAAAGTGGTCAACGGCCGCTCCGATGTAGCACCCTCGACACGCGAACGGATCGAGGGCCTGCTGCGCTCCCACAACTACCTCCACCCCGGTGGGCAGGCCAGGGCCCGCAGGTCAGGCCTGGTCGACCTGATCATCGGCGGTCTGGACAGCGCGTGGGCGGTGGAGATACTGCGCGGCGTCGAGGCCGAGTGCGCTCAGCGGAGCGTCGGCACCGTCGTGTCGCTCGTCCCGCCGGGCGAGGCCACGCCGTCGAGCTGGGCCGCGCTGCCGGTCCTGCACCACAGCGACGGCGTCATCCTCGTCACCGCCTCGGTCACCCAAGCCCAGCGTGCCCAGGTCGAACAGGCCGGGGTGGCGCTGGTGGTCATCGACCCGATCGACCTGCCGGGCAACGGTGTGCCGAGCATCGGCGCGACCAACTGGGCGGGCGGCCTCGCCGCCACGGAGCACCTGCTGGAGCTGGGGCACCGCCGGATCGCCGCGATCGGCGGGCGCAAGGAGATGCTCTGCAGTCAGGCCCGCATCGACGGGTACCGCGCCGCGCTGGAGCGGGCCGGGATCGAGGTCGACCGCGACCTGATCCGGTTCGGCGACTTCCAGCACGAGGGCGGGTTCCAGCGCGCCCGGGAACTGCTCGCCCTCCCCGAGCCGCCGACCGCCGTCTTCGCCGGTAGCGACCAGCAGGCGATGGGCGTCTACGAAGCCGCCCGGCAGGGCGGGCTGAGCATCCCCCAAGACCTCAGCGTGGTCGGCTTCGACGACCTGCCGATGTGCGAGTGGCTGTCACCGCCGCTGACGACGGTGCGCCAGCCGCTGGAGGAGATGGGCCGGCTCGCCGCCCGCACACTTTTCCAGCTCCTGGACGGACAGCCCCTGGTCAGCCCCCGGATGGAGCTCTCGACCGAGCTCAAGGTCCGGCTCTCCACCGCCCCGCCCCGTCTCTAGGAGAACTCCTTGACCGAGCCCTGGCGTGACCCCCTCATACCCGCGTCCGTACGAGTCGCCGATCTGCTGAAACGGATGACGCTGGAAGAGAAGGCGGGTCAGCTCACCGGCTTCTGGGCGCTGCCCTCGGATCCGGGCACACCGGTCGCGCCGATGGAGGACGATTCCGGCGAGACCGCGCCCGGCCTCGACGACATCGTCGCCCACGGGCTCGGCCAGCTCACCCGGGTGTACGGCACCGCGCCGATCACCGCGGAGGCCGGGATGGAGCGGCTCGCCTCGCTCCAGCGGCAGGTGACCGGATCCGGCCGGTTCGGGATCCCGGCGATCGCTCACGAGGAGTGCCTGACCGGGTTCATGACGTTCGGGGCGACGGTCTTTCCCGGGCCGCTGGCCTGGGGTGCGTCCTTCGATCCCGGGCTCGTGCGCCAGATGGCCGCCGCCATCGGCGCGGGGATGCGGCGGGTCGGCGTACACCAAGGGCTGGCTCCGGTGCTCGACGTGGTCCGCGACTACCGGTGGGGCAGGACCGAGGAGTGCATCGGCGAGGACCCCTATCTCGTCGGAGCGATCGGCACCGCCTACGTGCAGGGCTTGGAAGGCGCCGGGATCGTGGCGACGCTCAAGCACTTCGCCGGGTACTCGGCCTCGCGCGGTGGCCGGAACATGGCCCCCGTCTCCTCGGGGCCGCGCGAGTTCGCCGACGTACTGGTCGAGCCCTTCGTACGGGCGCTGCGCGAGGGAGGGGCCCGGTCGGTGATGAACAGCTACACCGACGTGGACGGCGTCCCGGTGGCCGCCGACGAACGGGTGCTGACCGAGCTGCTCAGGGGTGAACTCGGCTTCAGCGGTGTGGTCGTCGCCGACTACTACGCCGTCTCCTTCCTGGAGACCCGGCACGGCGTCACCGGATCGCGGGGCGCGGCCGGCGCGCTGGCGCTGACCGCCGGAATCGACGTCGAGCTGCCCACGGCCCGCTGCTACGGCGAGCCGTTGACCGAACTCGTCCGGTCGGGAGTAGTGCCCGAGGAGCTCATCGACCGGGCCGCGGAACGGGTCCTGCTGCAGAAAGCCGAACTCGGCCTGCTCGACCCCGACTGGGAACCCGTCAAGGCCGAGCCGGTCGACCTCGACCCGCTGGAGAACCGGGCACTGGCCGGGCTCCTTGCCGAACGGTCCACCGTGCTGCTCGCCAACGACGGCATCCTGCCGCTGCGGCCGTGCCGCGTGGCGATCAGCGGGCCGTACGCCGACGACCCCCAGTCCTTCCTCGGCTGCTACTCCTTCCCCAACCACGTCGCGCTGCCCGGCGACCTCGGACTGCACATCCCGACGCTCGGCGAGGCGCTCACCGCTGCCGGGTTCACGGTCACCGCGGACGATCCGGACGTGAACGTCACGGTGCTCGGGGACCGGGCCGGCATGTTCGGCCGGGGCACCTCCGGAGAAGGCTGCGACGCCGAGACCCTCGACCTGCCCGGCGACCAGGCCGCACTCGCCTCCGCCGTTCTGGACTCCGGGGTACCGACCGTCCTGGTCCTCGTCTCCGGACGGCCCTACGCGCTCGGAACGCTGGCCGAGCGCGCATCGGCCGTGGTGCAGGCCTTCTTCCCAGGCGAGGAGGGCGGGACGGCGCTGGCCCGGATCATCAGCGGGGCCGCGGAACCGTCCGGGCGGCTGCCCGTCTCCATCCCCCGCCAGGTCGGCGGCCAGCCCGGCACCTACCTGCACGCGAGGCTCGGCGGGCACACCGACTGGAGCTCGGTGGACCCGACCCCGCTGTTCCCCTTCGGACACGGGCTGAGCTGGACCAGCTTCGGCTGCTCGGAACTGTCGGTGGATCCCGTGGCCGCGACGGACGGGGTCGTCTCCGTCTCGGTCACCGTACGCAACGTCGGCGAGGTGGCGGGGACGGAGGTGGTGCAGCTGTACCTCTCGGACCCCGTGGCGTCCGTCGTCCGGCCGCAGCGGTGGCTCGCGGGATTCGGCAGGGTCGAGCTGCAGCCGGGCGCGGCCGCCCGGATCACCTTCTCCGTCCACGCCGACCGGACCTCGTTCACCGGGCTCGACCTGCGCAGAAGAGTGGAGCCCGGGGAGATCGGCGTGGCCGTCGGACGGTCCAGCGGCGATCTTCCGCTCCAGGGCTCCTTCACTCTGGAGGGCCCCGTACGCCACCCGGCGGCCGACCGGGTGCTGTCCGTGCCGGTCCAGATCGTCCCGGTTCCATGACCACGTCGTTCGATGATCCCGTCTTCGGTGATCCCGTGCTGCCCGGGTTCCGGCCCGACCCGTCCGTCTGCCGAGTGGGCGCGGACTACTACCTGGTGACGTCCAGCTTCGAATGGTTCCCGGGCCTTCCCGTGTTCCACAGCCGCGATCTCGTGAACTGGCGGCGCATCGGCTCCGCGCTCGACCGGGCTTCTCAGCTCGATCTCGACGGGTGCGAGCCCTCACGGGGGCTGTTCGCACCGACGATCCGGCACCATGACGGGGTCTTCCATCTCGTCTGCACGCTGATGGACGGCCCCGGCCATTTCGTCGTCACGGCGACCGACCCGGCGGGGCCGTGGTCGCAGCCGAACTGGCTGGACGGCGAGGGCTTCGACCCGTCGCTGTTCTTCGACGACGGGCCGGACGACGGCGATGCGCACGGGGACGGCAACGGGGACGGCGACGGCAACGGCAACGGCCGGGCCTGGTTCACCGCCGCACGAGTCGTGGACGAAGCCGCGGGCCACACCGAGATCTGGATGCGCGAATACCTTCCCCAGGAACGACGGCTGACGGGACCCGAGCACGTCCTGTGGTCGGGAAGCCACCCGGGCGCCCGCTGGTCGGAAGCCCCGCACCTCTACAAGACCGGCGGCAGCTATCTGCTCCTCACCGCCGAGGGCGGCACCGATGTGGACCACAGCGTGGTGGCCGCCCGCGCCGACCGCGTGACCGGCCCCTACGAGGGCGCCCCCGGCAACCCGGTGCTCCCACCCGCCGAGGGGCCGGTCACCTGCACCGGGCACGCCGACCTCGTGCAAACCCCGTACGGCGACTGGCGGGCCGTCCTCCTGGGCGTCCGCCCGGGCTCCGCCCTCGGCCGCGAGACCTTCCTCAGCCGGATCACCTGGGAAGAGGGCTGGCCGGGCTTCTCCCCCGTCGTCCACACCGACCTTCGCCGCCCCCTCCACGACGGCTTCGCCACCCTCTCCGCCGACTGGAGCACCCTGCGCACCCCACCCGCACGGTTCTGGGCCACCGGTGACGGGCTCCGACTCCAGCTCCGCCCCGACCGCCTCGGCGAACGCACCACCCCGTCCCTTCTGGCCCGCCCACAGGAACAGCCCGACTGCGACGTCTCCACCGAACTGCACTTCGCCCCCGCCGCACCGGACGAGGAGGCAGGCCTCGCCGTAGTCCTCGACGACGACGCCCATCTCCTCTTCCTTCGCACCGCGGAGGGATTCAGCCTCCGCCACGGGCCCGAGGTCCTGGCCGGCGTTCCCGTCCCCCCGGGCCCCGTTCGTCTGGGGGTCCGCATCCGCGGCTTCAGCCACACCTTCGCCCACGCGGCTCCGAACGGTGTCTGGGAGGATCTGGCCACCATCGAAGCCACCTTCCTCACCCCGCTGTTCACCAGTGTCCAGCTGGGCCTCTACGCCACCTCCAACGGCCGCCCCTCCACCAGCCAAGCCCACTTCACGTGGTTCGACATCACGTACCCGGGCCGGCTGGAACCGCCTGGACACTAGGCCCTGTCCGGGCGATCTTCGCGGGCCCGCGCTGCCTGGCACGGCACCTCGCCGCGTTGTCGGACCGCGCTGGTACGTCCAGTACGAGCTGCGATCCTCCGCCTTGCGATGCACCGCACCAGACAACGCGGGCTGATCCACGAAGATCGCCCGGACAGGACCTAGGCCGTCGGCAGATCGGGGGCGGACTCGCGCACGGTCAGGCGGGTCGGGAGGATCAGCGGGGTGGGGCGGTGCCCTTCGATGGCGCTGACCAGCATCCTGGCCATCTCCTGGCCCAGCGCCCGCACCGGCTGATGGACCGTGGTCAGCGGCGGGCTGGTGTGCCGGGCGCTCGCCAGGTCGTTGAAGCCGATCACCGCGACGTCCTCGGGCACCCGCAGCCCCCGTTCCCGCAAGGTGCGCAGAGCGCCGATGGCCATCGCGTCGGAGGCCGCGAACACCGCGTCGGGATCGGGGTGCGCCCGGAGCAGTCGCTCCATCGCTTCCGCGCCGCCGTCCTCGGTGAACTGCCCGGGCTCGACCCCGAGAAGCGGCAGGCCGGACAAGACCAGACCCTCGGTGAACCCCTGCTCCCGCGCGACTGCGGCCCTGGCGTCCACCTGGCCGGTGATCATGACGGGCCGTCGGCGGCCCGTGCGCGCGAAGTGCTCGGCGGCCAGTCGGGCACCGCCCCGGTTGTCGGCGTCCACGTACCACGTGGGCTCGCCGGTGAGCGGGAGCCCGCCGAAGACGACGGGGAGATCGACCTCCTCTCCCAGGCGTCCCAGCGGATCGTCGCCCCGCAGCGCCATCAGCATGACGCCGTCGGCCCGGCGGGAGCGGAGCAACCGCTCGAACCTCTCCCGGCCGCGCGGGGTGTTGGCCAGCAGCAGGATCAGTTCCAGCTCGGTCTGCTCCAGCGCCGCGCTGACGCCGACGATGACCTCGGCGAAGAACGGGTCCGCGAACAGCCCCGGTTCGTCACTGGAGACCGCCAGGACCACCGCTCCGACCCTGCGGCTCGCCAGGGCCTGCGCGGACGGATTGGGCACGAAATCCAGCTCGCGCACCGCCCGTTGGACGGCCTCCCGCTTGGCGCGGCTGACATGCGGGGCGTTGTTGATCACCCGGGAGGCAGCCGTGCGCGACACGCCGGCTCGTGCGGCCACCTCGTCGAGAGTCGGCATGCGCTTGGGTGACGGCTCCATGGAAGAACTGCTCCTCGGGCTCACGCGGACGGCGAACAGCGGCCATGATTCCATGCGCCGCCCCGACTTCGGACCTGCACGCGGATGTCGCCCTCGGTCTCGATTTGGTAGCGCTTCCAACCCATCACGGCAATACCGGCCATGGCGGCAGTTCTGAGTTCAACCACTTGACACACCCTGGCGACGAACCCAATCATCCCATCAGCGCGGTCCGACCCATCTCAAAATTGGAAGCGCTTCCACTTCCCCACCCATCGGAGGAAGAACCATGCGCAAGTCCGTCCGAGCTGCATCCGCCCTGCTGGCCGCAGCCCTCACCGCGGGCCTGGCCCTGATCAACGCCGGCCCCGCGTACGCCGCCGACCCGACCACCATGACCAGCGGCTTCTACGCCGACCCCGACAACTCCGCCCTGCGGTGGAGCAACGCGAACCCCGGCGACGGGCGGGCGGCGGCGATCCGTACGTCCATCGCCAACACCCCGGCAGCCCGCTGGTTCGGCAACTGGAGCGGTGACATCGGCGCGGCCACCGGCGCCTACGCCGGCCGCGCGGACTCCTACGACAAGTTGCCGATCCTGGTCGCGTACAACATCCCCAACCGGGACATCTGCGCCGGTCACTCCGGCGGCGGCGCCGGGAGCCGGGCCGCGTACGACGCCTGGATCGCCGCCTTCGCCAGTGGCATCGGCAACCGCCCGGCCGTCGTCGTCCTCGAACCCGACGCGCTCGGCCACGAGAGCTGCATGACGGCCGGCCAGATCGCCGAGCGCAACGCCATGCTGAAGAACGCGATCGCCCAGTTCAACGCCAAGGCACCCAACACCTGGGTCTACCTGGACGCCGGCAACCCCGGCTGGATCGGCGCCTCGACCATGGCGCAGCAGCTCGCCGCCGCCGGCGTCAGCGGGGCACGCGGCTTCGTGCTGAACGTCTCCAACTACTTCACCACCGACCAGAACACCTCCTACGGCAACGCGGTCAACTCCACCCTGGGCTCCTACGGCTACACCAAGCCGTTCGTCGTCGACACCAGCCGCAACGGCAACGGTTCCAACGGCCAGTGGTGCAACCCCGCCGGCCGCCGGATCGGCACTCCCAGCCAGCGCGGCGGCGGCGCCGAGATGCTGCTGTGGATCAAGGTCCCCGGCGAGTCGGACGGCAACTGCGGCGTCGGCGCCGGCTCCTCGGCCGGACAGTTCCTGCCGGAGGTCGCCTACAAGATGATCTACGGCTACTGAGCCGATCCCCCTTCCCCCTCCCCTCACCGAAGGCCAACCCCCAACCGAAGGAACCCCGTGCGCATCCCCCTGCACCGATTAGTCCTGACAGCGAGCACACTCACGCTGCTCCTGGGCGCCCTCGCCCCGACATCTGCCGAGGCGAGCTCCGCGCCGGTCTCCCACACGCTTCCGACGAACACCCGCTTCTACGTCGACCCCGACGGCGACGCAGCCCACCAGGCCGTCACCGACCTCCTCCACCGGGACTTCGAGGGCGCCAAGTCCATGGCGAAGCTGGCCAGTTGGCCGGAAGCTGCCTGGTTCACCGACGGCACCCCGGAGCAGGTCGAGTCCCGGGTACGCGACCTGGTGCGCCGAGCCGAGCGAACCCGGACGGTTCCCGTCCTGGTGGCCTACAACATCCCGCTGCGCGACTGCTCCCAGTACTCCTCCGGCGGTGCGCAGTCGGACGCCGAGTACCAGGCCTGGATCAGCGCCTTCGCCCGGGGGCTCGGCCGGAGCAAGGCCGTCGTCATCCTCGAACCGGACGGGCTGGCCAACCTCCCCTCCGACTGCGGTCCCGACAGCGACCCCACCGGCGCGATCACCACAGGACGCTTCGCCGACCTCAACCATGCGATCGACGCCCTGGAGCGGCAGCCGAACAGCGTCGTCTACCTGGACGCCGGCAACAGCCATTGGCGCAGCGTCGGCGACATCGCACAACGCCTCCTCCAGGCCGGCGTCACCCGCACCCAGGGCTTCTCGCTGAACGTCTCCAACTATCTGGCCACCGACCTGTCCACCCACTACGGCACCTGGGTCTCCCAGTGTCTGTGGTTCGCCACCAAGGGCCCGGACTGGGCCAGGGGGAACGCCGACTGGTGCGCGAGCCAGTACTACTCACCCGCAGCACCGAACGACGGGCAGCCGGGAAACTCCGTGAACGTGGACGATCCGTCCACGTGGCACTGGACCGACCGCTGGTTCCAGCAGAACGTCGGTACCCCGCCCGCGCAGGAGCTCACCCACCTGGTCGTCGACACGAGCCGCAACGGCCAGGGCGCCTGGACCCCGCCCGCGGGCAAGTACAGCGGCGACCCGCAAACCTGGTGCAACGCCCCGGGTCGCGGCGTCGGCGACCGGCCGACCGCGAACACCGGCGTCCCGCTCGTCGACGCCTACCTGTGGATCAAGACCGTC
Organism: Streptomyces sp. NPDC030995; assembly: GCF_055571215.1. NCBI lineage: Bacteria > Bacillati > Actinomycetota > Actinomycetes > Kitasatosporales > Streptomycetaceae > Streptomyces > Streptomyces sp. NPDC030995. The sequence continues at coordinate 42,374 of NZ_JBVIFS010000018.1, read as the reverse complement.
GGCCAGTCCGACGGCCAGTGCAACCGCGGCATCCCGGGCGGCACCATCGACCCGGAGTACGGCATCGTCGATCCCGCGGCCGGCGCGTGGTGGCCGGAGCAGGCCAAGTCCCTCGTCCGGAACGCAAACCCCGCACTGGGGTTCAACACGGTCGTGCACTGACCGAGGCCGCCGTGACCAGGCTGCCATTCCCGGCGATGCCGACTGAAGGAAATGCTCGTTTATGGCTTTCCACTACAGATCCCGCTCGAGTGGTCCCTCATCGAAATAATTTCGATGAGGGACCACTCAATGAAAAGGACTACCAAGCGCCCACACGAGACAGATTCCCGAAATGATTTCGAAACTCTTGACTTGTTTCGGCGGGGTTTCCAGACTGATGGTCGAGGCGGTGTGGCCCGTCCGTGTCCGGTTCCGAGCACCGTCCTCGGATCATTACGCGCTCATGAGCGTCCCTTTCCCATGGACGCGGGCGTCGTTCACGCGGATTCACAATGCCGCGATTCAACCCTTCCGCGATTTCTTTCTGGAGGCTCATTCATGGGCTCACAAGCCATTCCCCCATCCACCGTCCGCCGGAAAATAGGCGGCCTGTGTGCGGCCCTGGTCGTCGGCGTCCTCGGTACGGCCGCCGCGCTGGTGGCGCCGCCGGCCTCACACGCCGCCGAGAGCACGCTCGGCGGCGCGGCGGCGCAGAGCGGCCGGTACTTCGGAACCGCCATCGCCTCGGGCAGGCTGGGCGACTCGGCGTACACGACGATCGCCGGCCGCGAGTTCAACTCGGTGACGCCCGAGAACGAGATGAAGATCGACGCCACCGAACCCCAGCAGGGCCAGTTCAACTTCGCCGCCGGTGACCGCGTCTACAACTGGGCGGTGCAGAACGGCAAGCAGGTACGCGGCCACACCCTGGCCTGGCACTCCCAGCAGCCCGGCTGGATGCAGAACCTCAGCGGCAGCACGCTCCGGCAGGCGATGACCAACCACATCAACGGCGTGATGGCCCATTACAAGGGCAAGATCGTCCAGTGGGACGTCGTGAACGAGGCCTTCGAGGACGGCACTTCGGGAGCCCGGCGCAACTCCAACCTGCAGCGCACCGGCAACGACTGGATCGAGGTCGCCTTCCGCACCGCGCGCGCCGCCGACCCGGCCGCCAAGCTCTGCTACAACGACTACAACGTCGAGAACTGGACCTGGGCCAAGACCCAGGCCATGTACGCCATGGTCCGGGACTTCAAGCAGCGCGGCGTGCCGATCGACTGCGTCGGCTTCCAGTCGCACTTCAACAGCGACAGCCCCTACAACAGCAACTTCCGCACCACCCTGCAGAGTTTTGCAGCCCTCGGCGTCGACGTGGCCGTCACCGAACTCGACATCCAGGGTGCCTCGGGCACGACCTACGCCAACGTGACCAACGACTGCCTGGCCGTCCCGCGCTGCCTGGGCATCACCGTCTGGGGCGTGCGCGACACCGACTCCTGGCGATCGGAGCAATCGCCGCTGCTGTTCGACGGCAACGGCAACAAGAAGCCCGCCTACACCTCCGTGCTCAACGCACTCAACGCCGGTTCCTCCACCCCCACTCCGACCCCCACGCCCGGGTCCGGGCAGATCAAGGGCGTCGGTTCAGGACGCTGCCTGGACGTGCCCGGTGCCAGCACCACCGACGGCACCCAGGTCAACCTGTGGGACTGCAACAACCGCACCAACCAGCAGTGGTCGTACACCGCCGCAGGCGAGCTCAGGGTCTACGGCGACAAGTGCCTGGACGCCGCCGGCACCGGCAACGGCACCAAGGTCCAGATCTACAGCTGCTGGGGTGGCGACAACCAGAAGTGGCGCCTCAACTCCGACGGATCCATCGTCGGAGTCCAGTCCGGCCTCTGTCTCGACGCCACCGGCAACAACACCGCCAACGGCACCCTGATCCAGCTCTACTCCTGCTCGGGCGGCAGCAACCAGCGCTGGACCCGTACCTGACGACCTGCCATGGAGTGGAGCCAGGACGATCCTGGCTCCACTCCGTCGTCCATCGCCGGGTGGGCGGGGCGTGACGATCGTTCAGGAGCAGAGTGCACCGTTGAGCGTGTAGCGCGCCGGCATCGCGTTGGTACCCGAGTACGTCGCCTGGAAGCCGAAGCTCACGCTGCCGCCGGGTGCCAGTGTTCCGTTCCATCCGGTGTCCCGGGCGGTGACCGTGCTGCCCGACTGGCTCACCGTGGCGTTCCAGGCGTTGGTGATCCGCTGGTCACCTGCGAAGCTCCAGCCGATGGTCCACCCGGATACCGCCGAGGTTCCAGTGTTCTTCACCGTCACCGTCGCCGTGAAGCCGTTGCCCCAGGCGTTGTCGATCCGGTACGCCACCGCGCAGGAGGCCGCCGAAGCGTCGTCGTCCGCCTCCGTCGCCGTGAACGTCGCCGACTGCACGCCAGGACCACCGACCGCGAACGTCGCGCTGCCCGACGACGCGTCGGGGTCCTGCGCGGCGAGGACCGAAACCTGCTGCGCCGTCGCCCAGTCGGCCGGGGTGAACACCAAGGTCGCGGCTGCCGACAGGTCCTCGTCGCCCGAGTTCCGGGCCACCGTCACCGTCACGTTCTGCGCGGGCGCGGCCGAGAGCCGCACGCCCACCGGCGCCGAGCCGCCCTCCGGGACCGTCACGGCCGCCGGTGCGACCTGGACCACGGGCACCGCCGGAGCGCTGCGCCGCTCAGCCGCGAAGGCCGCCAGCCAGGCCAGCGAGGCGTTCCAGTTGATGGCCACCTCGTTGGTGGAGTACGAGCCGATGTCGTCCACGTAGCACGCCGCCGGTGCGCAGCCCGCGAGCTTCTCCTTGGCCACCGGGTCCTCCAGCCCCGCGTTCGGCCCGCCCGCGAAGGAACCGGCCGGCGGGTGCGGCAGCGAGGCGTCGTTCTGATGCGCCCAGAACCGGTGGTGCTGGTTCTCGGAGTAGCGGTCCCCGTACCCGGTGACGTAGGAGAGGTCGAGTGCGTTCCGGCCGAGCAGGTAGTCCAGGGACTCCAACGCTCCGGCCCGGTAGCGTTGTTGCCCGGTGAGCTCGTATGCGACGGCCAGCACCATCGCGTTGTTGGTGACGGAGCTGTTGGAGCCCCAGACGTACGCGGTGGCGGGAAGCGGCACCGCGTAGCCCTGTCCGGCCATGGTGGTCAGGTGGCCATCGGCGGCCGTGGTCAGCAGGCCGCGCAGCCGGGCCACGTCGTCGGCGGGCAGGGCCGCCCCGGGGACGGTGGCGAGGGTGATCCGGCCGAGCGTCGCGGTGCCGCCCCACCAGAACCCGTCGACGGGCTTGGTGTGGTGCGCAGAGGAGGTGACGGAGTCCCGGTACTGTGACTCGCCGGTGGTGGCCAGGAGTTCCGCCGCCGCCCAGTAGAACTCGTCGGAGGCGTCTGCGTCCTCGTACGCACCACCGCCGGTGTTGTCGGTCGCGAGAGCAAGCATGTTCGGGTTGGCCTTGGCAGCCGTCCAGGCGCGGCGGGCCGTGTCCAGGCAGCGCGCGGCGAACGCGGCGTCGTACGGCGCGTACACCCGTGCACACTGCGCGGCCGAGGCCGCCAGGTTCAGCGTCGCGGCGGTCGACGGCTTGTGCAACTCACGCTGCTCGGCATCGAGTTCGGGCCGGGTCGGCAGAGCGGTCCACTTGGCGTCGTGCATCTTGTGGAAGGCCATCCCGGCCATCGGCTTCCCCGCCGGAACCTGCATCCGCAGCAGGAACTCCAGCTCCCAGCGGGCCTCGTCCAGCACGTCCGGCGTCCCGTTGCCACGCTCCGGCACCCGCAGCGTCGCGTCGCCGAGCGCCGCGTCGCCGCCCGAACGGCTGGCCCGTTCGAAGGAGTTGACCATTTCCCAGACGGAAATACCCCCGTTGACCACGTACTTGCCTTGATCGCCCGCGTCGTACCAGCCGCCGCGCACGTCCAGTTGGTAGTCGCACACCCCGGCCTGGCAGGGGACGCTGGTGTCGCCTTTGTTCGGGGCGACGCCCAGGTGCCCGGCGGGGCGGGCGTAGGCGCTGCCGCCCGCCAGGGCCGCGTCGATCGCGATACCGCTGCGTTGCTGGTAGAAGAACGACATGCTGTCGGCGCGCAGTCCGTCGTACAGCGATGCGGAGATGTCGAAGGGGCGGCTGGTCCGGCCGTCGACGACCAGGGTGAAGCCAGCCCCTGTGCCGGTGTACGCGCCGAAGTCCACCAGGTGCGTGGACTGGCCGGACGCCTGATCGGCCCCGCGCACCGCTGTGGCACCCGAGGCGACCACCGTGCCGGAGGCGTCGCGCAGTTGCCAGGCGAGCGGGGCGGTCGCGGAGCTGGCCACGGTGGCCCGCTTGGGGCCGTCGGGCAGGTAGCCGAGCTGGTTGACCCGCACAGGCGTGTCGGCAGCGGCTGCCACGGTGGCGGCAGCCGCGACCGGAACGGTCAGGGCGGTCGTGGACAGGCCGCCGACAACCAGCGCGAGGCCGGCGAGCGCAGCGGCCGCGCGACGTGGCACGCCGCGGGCGGAGGTGAAAGGAGGCACGGTGAAGCCTTCCTCGGGGGGGTGGGGGCTCGGAGTGGGAGCGCTCCCAATCAAGCCAGGCGCCTGACGAGGACGTCAAGTCACCTGCCTGGGACGGCGGTTGACCGTCCTTCATCCGAGAACAAGCCAACTACCACCACAGCTTCGGCGCACGTTGAACCGGTGGCGCGAAATCGCCGATCAGAGGCGGCGCCGGCCAGGCGGCCGGCTCCCGGGCAAAGTCGCGCCCCGGCACAGGGTCGGCGCAAGCGATCCGTCCCGCGCCGCCGCAGCGGGTAACGGCGAGACGGTGCGCGGCTTCAGACGCTCGGGGTGTGCGGGACGTTGCCGTAGTAGGCGTCCGGTCCGTGCTTACGGGTGAAGTGCCGCTCCAGCAGATGCTTCGGCGGTTCGGAGGCTTCCCCGAGGCGGGACCCCAGCGCCAGCGTGTGCAGCGCCATCTCCGCCACGGCCTCGCAGACGATGGCGTTCTCCAGCGCCGCCTTCGCGGTGGCACCCCAGGTGAAGGGTCCGTGTCGTGAAACGAGTGCTCCGGGGACCTCGTCGGCCAGCCGGGGGTCCCCGTCGAGCCGGGCGACGATCACCTGTCCGGTGTTGTACTCGTAGTCCCGCGCGCACTGCTCGGCGGTGAGGTCCTCCGTCACGGGAACGGGCCCGTTGAAGGTGTCGGCGTGCGTCGTGCCGAGTACGGGGATCGGGCGGCGCGCCTGAGCGAAGGCGACGGCGTGCGTCGAGTGCGTGTGGGTGACGCCGCCGATGGAGGGGAAGGCCCGGTAGAGGCACCGATGGGTTTCGGTGTCGGTGGACGGCCTGAGGCGTCCCCCGACGACCCGCCCGTCCTCCAGCGCCACCACCACCAGGTCCTCCTCGGTGAGGTCGGCGTAGGAGACGCCGGACGGCTTGATGACGAAGACGCCCGCGTCTCGGTCCACTCCGCTGACGTTTCCCCAGGTGAGGGTGGCCAGACCGGCCTCCGGGATGCGCAGGTTGGCCGCGAGGACCTCACGACGGAGGTCCCCCAGGAAGGTCTCGCTCACTACGCTCTCACCATCTCTCCGGCATGCGCGGCGGGTTTCTCCGGGACCGCTGCCCGGCAGGCCCCCGCGGTCGCGCATGAGTGGACTGGACTGATCGGGGCCGCAGCACATCGCGGCTGGCCCACCTCGGCCGCCCCGATCAGATTGTGAGCGCTAACAAGCAGCAATCTCAAGAGGTACGAGGAGATTCCTGCCCACAGCATGCGATCAACGCTGCATAATGTGAACGCAAACATCTACACCTGGTCGACAATCCTCCGGTCGGTCCGAGATGTGTGCGGGCCGCGGCTGGTTCGGTACCTTGAGGGAAGGCCGCTCGATGAGGAAAGGAAGAGAGTTGACCCAGCTCCCAGACGTCTCGCGAGCGCCCACGATGACGGACGTCGCGCGCGTCGCCGGCGTGTCCCATCAGACCGTTTCGCGGGTGCTCAGCGACCACCCGAACGTCAGCGCCAAGACCCGGGCCGCGGTGACTCAGGTCATCGAGCAGCTGGGGTACCGCCGCAATTCGGCGGCCAGGGCTCTGGCCACCCGCCGGACCCACACGCTGGGCGTCATCGCGGTGAACACCACTCTGCACGGCCCCGCCAGCACCGTGGCGGGAGTGCAGGAGGCCGCTCGGGACCGCGGCTACCTGACGTCCGCCGTCACGCTTCGGACCGCCACGCAGACGGCTCTCGCCGAAGCCATGCAGCACCTCGCCGGATGGGGCGTGGAGGGCATCGTCGCCGTCACTCCGCAACGCGCCGCGGTGCGCGCCCTGGCGGCATTGGAGGCACCGTGCCCCGTGGTCACCGTGGAAGGCGGCCACACCCTCGACCTGCCGGGGGTGTCGCTGGACCAGAACCTCGGCGCCCGCATGATCACGGAGCACCTTCTCGCGTCGGGCCACGCCACGGTGTGGCACGTGGCGGGCCCCCCCGACTGGCTCGAGAGCGAGGCCCGCACACAGGGGTGGGAGGACGCGCTGCGCGATGCCGGCGCCGAGGTGCCGCCCGTGCTGCGAGGCGACTGGAGTCCACTGTCGGGATACCAGGCCGGCCAGCAGCTGGCGGGGCGGGTCCTGGCATCACGAGGGCAGGGAGCCGGCCTCACCGCGGTGTTCGTCGCCAACGACCAGATGGCCCTCGGTGTCCTACGGGCCCTGCGGGAAGCGGGCCTGCGGACGCCCGAGGACGTGGCGGTCGCCGGCTTCGACGACATCCCCGAGGCGGAGTTCTTCCCGCCCCCGCTGACGACGATCCGCCAGGACTTCGCCTCGCTCGGCCGCGACAGCATCGGGCTGCTCCTGGACCACATCGAGGGCAGGACCGACGAGTCGACCCACCTGGTGGTGGCGCCCGAGCTCATCGTGCGCGCCAGCACGGCCCGCAGGATCGCTCCCCCCGGCGAATGACCCCCACGTGCCCGGCGGTTGACCCCTCTCGCAGGAGGCCGGGCCCCGGGGGCACCTTCGTACGCGGGAAACCGGGCGCAGGCACCAAAGCCGCTGTCCGGTGCCCCCCGGCACCGGACAGCGGCTACGGCCGCCGCCGCCCCTCTCAGGCGGCGACCGTGGTGAAACTGTGGATCGTGGTCGACCGGTACAGCTCGCCCGGGCGCAGGACGACCGTCGGGTAGTCGGGGCGGTTCGGGGAGTCCGGGAAGTGCTGGGTCTCCAGCGCGACCCCCGCGTAGGCGTGGTACGGCCTGCCCGCCTTGCCCGTGATGTCACCGGTCAGGCCTTGCGCGGTGTAGACCTGGATGCCCGGTTCCGTGGTGCGCACCTCCATGCGGCGGCCGGATGCGGGGGCGTACAGCACAGCGGCCTTACGAGGACTGTCTCGCCGGGCGTCGTCGAGGACCCAGTTGTGATCGAAGCCTCCGCCGGCGAGGGCCAGTTGCGCCTCCGTATGGGTCAAGGCGTCGGAGAGACGCCGGTGCCGGCGGAGGTCGAACGGGGTGTCGCTGACCGGGCGGTGGGAGCCGTCGGGGATCAACTCGGCGTCGACGGGGGTGTAGAGGGGGGCCGCGATCTGGAGGTGGTGGGCCAGGACGTTGCCGCGCCCCTCCCCTTCGAGGTTCCAGTAGGCGTGGTTGGTGAGGTTGACGATCGTCGGGGCGTCGGCGACCGCCTGGTACGACATCGTCAGGTTGTCGTCGCGGTCCAGCGTGTAGGTGAGGCGCACGTTCAGGGCACCGGGGAATCCCTGGTCGCCGTCGGGGCTGTGCAGGAACAGACGGACACCGGTGCGGTGCGCCGAGTGGAAGGGTTCGCACCGCCACAGGCGCTGGTCGAACCCGTCGGGACCACCGTGCAATGTGTGCCCGGTCTCCTGGGTGGCGAGCCGGTGGGTGACGCCGTCGACTACGAGCCCGCCGCGTGCGATGCGGTTGGCGTAACGGCCCACCGTCGCACCGAAGTAGCGTGCGGAACCCTCGCAGGCGGCGGGGTCGCGGGGCGCGAGCACCACGTCAGCGGTGTGGCCCCAGCGGTCCGGCAGGATCAGTGAACGGAGCCGGGCGCCGCGCGTGTGGACCTCGGCACGGGCCCTGCCGGGGAAGCCGAACCGCCACCTCTCCCCCGTTCCGCCATCGTCCAGACGCAGGGGGCGGGCCGTCCGCGGACAGGCGGCCGTCTGCCTGGGCTCGGCGGCCTGGTCGACAGATTCGTATGCGTGTTCCATGACGGCATTCCCTGGAAGTCGGTCCACCGGATGCGCGCCGGGACCAAGCTGTGATCGCGGCACGCGAACGCGGTGGCACGGGCGGGTGGGCTGCGGAGCCGGAGTCAGTCGGCGGCGGGGCGGCGGCCGCTCATCAGGCGTTGCAGCACGATGAACACGAGCAGCAGGGCACCGATGACGATCCGGGTCCACCAGGAGCTGAGCGTGCCCTGGAAGTTGACCACCGTCTGGATCGTGCCGAGGACGAGCACGCCGAGGGCGGTGCCCAGGACGAAGCCGGAGCCTCCGGTCAGCAGCGTGCCGCCGATCACGGTGGCGGCGATCGCGTCGAGTTCCAGGCCCATGGCGTGGAGGGCGTAGCCGGAGAGCATGTAAAAGGTCAGCAGCAGGCCGCCGAGTGCGGAGCACAGGCCGCTGACGGCGTATGCGGCGATCTTGGTGGAGCCCGTCGGAAGACCCATCAGCCGAGCGGAGGACTCGTTGCCGCCCAGCGCGTACACGTTCCGGCCGAAGCGCGTGTGGTGCAGGACGACGAAGGCGATCACCAGCACGGCCAGGGCGATGACCACCGGGATCGAGACGAACAGTCCTCCCGGGCCGTACAGCCGGGTCTGCGCGATTCCCGCCGTCGTGGGGTCGCTGATCGTGATGGATTCGGTGCTGATCGTGTAGCAGAGCCCGCGGGCGAGGAACATGCCTGCCAGGGTGACGATGAACGGCTGGATCTCGAAGGTGTGGATGATCCAGCCCATGAGCGTCCCGCTCCCGGCGCCGACGAGCAGGACCAGGGGGATGACGGTGGCCAGGGGCCAGCCGTGCGACTCGACCAGCCAGGCGGTGAGCATGGTCGACAGGGCCACCATGGAGCCGACGGACAGATCGATGCCGCCGGTGAGGATGACGAAGGTCGCCCCGACCGCAACGACCAGGAGGAATCCGTTGTCGATCAGCAGGTTCAGTACGACTTGCGCCGAGAGGAAGCCCTCGTAGCGCACCGATCCGACGCTGAACATGACGGCCAGCAGGACGGCCGTGACGATCAGTGGGATACGGGTGCGGGTGCGCGGGGACACGGTCGCGAAGGGGCGGGTGAGGTGCGCGGCGGCGCTCGCGATGCCGGTACTCATGCGCGTACCTCCTGCTGCAGCGGGGCGGCGCCCGCCGTGGTGTGGGATCGGGGAGTGGTCGTCCTGCGGCGGCGCAGGACCTTGGCCCGGAAGACCGGGGCCTGCACGAGGCAGACGACGATGACGACGAAGGCCTTGAAGACGAGGGTGGTCTCGGGTGGGACGCCGAGGGTGTAGACGGTGGTCGACAGGGTCTGGATGATCAGGGCGCCCAGGACGGTGCCGCCGAGGGAGAAGCGTCCTCCGGTCAGTGCGGTGCCGCCGACGACGACGGCGAGGATCGCGTCGAGCTCGATCCACAGGCCGGCGTTGTTGCCGTCGGCGCTGGAGACGTTGGAGCTGATCATCAGTCCGGCGACGGCGGCGCACAGGGCGCTGAAGACGTAGACCAGGGCGAGCAGGCCGCCAGCGCGGATGCCGACCAGGCGGCTGGCTGCGGGGTTGCCGCCGACGGACTCGATCAGCATGCCGAGTGCGCTGCGGCGGGTGACGAGGGCGGTGAGCGCGACGAGGGCGGCCGCCAGGAGGACGGCGAACGGGAAGGTCAGCCAGTAGCCCCCGCCGATCATTTTGTAGGGGGCGCTGGTCACCGTGACGATCTGGCCGTCCGTGATCAGCTGGGCGACGCCGCGGCCCGCGACCATGAGGATCAAGGTGGCCACGATGGGCTGCACCCCCAGCCCGGACACCAGGAAGCCGTTGGCCAGGCCCAGCACGAGGGCGACGCCGAGCGCGAGGGCGACGGCCGTGAGCAGAGTGGCGACGCTGCCGGGATGCGCAGCGGTGGAGATGTGCCCGCAGGCGAGGGCGCCGGCGATGGCGACGGTGGAACCCACCGAGAGGTCGATCCCGCGGGTGGCGATGACCAGGGTCATGCCGAGCGCCACCAGGATGAGTGGCGCACCGAACTGGAGGATGTCGATGAGGCTGCCGTAGAGATGGCCGTCGCGTACGCGGACGGAGAAGAAGTCGTGGTGGAACGCGAGGTTGCCGAGGAGCAGGGCGAGCAGGATGAGCGCGGGCCACAGCAGGCGGTGGCCGGCCAGCCGTCTCCCGATCGCGGCGGCCGCCTCGGACTTGGCGGGCTGGGTGGTCATGAGTCCGTTCCGGTGGCGATGGTGGTGAGGAGGCGTTCGGGCGTGACGGTGTCATCGTTCGCGAGGGTGGCCACCATGCGGTGGTCGCGGAGCACGGCGATGCGGTGGCTCAGGCGCAGGACCTCTTCGAGTTCCGCCGAGATGAACAGCACGGCGGTGCCTTCGCCCGCCAGGCGGGCCACGAGTTTCTGGATCTCCGCCTTGGCCCCGATGTCGATGCCCCGGGTGGGTTCGTCGAGGATCAGGAGCCGGGGTGCGGTCAGCAGCCAGCGGGCGAGGAGGACCTTCTGCTGGTTGCCTCCGCTGAGGTGGCGCACCTGCGCTTCGGGGTCGGCGGGGCGGATGTCCAGGGCCTCTGTCCAGTGCCGCGCCAGTTCGTCCTGCTTCGCACGGGCCAGCGGCCTGGTCCAGCCGCGGGCGGCCTGCAGGGCGAGGACGATGTTCTCGCGGACCGTGAGCTCGCCCACCAGTCCCTCGGACTTGCGGTTCTCGGAACAGAACGCGATGCCCCGGGCGATGGCGTGGCGGGGGCTGCGCAGGACCACCTTCTCGCCCTCGATGCTCACTTCTCCGGCGTCCGCGCTGTCCGCGCCGAACAGGAGGCGCGCCACCTCGGTGCGGCCCGAGCCCAGGAGGCCGGCCAGTCCGATGACCTCGCCGGGATGGATGTCAAGGTCGTACGGTTCGATCGAGCCCGTACGGGTCAGCTGTCGGGCCTGGAGGAACGGCTCGCCGGCCGCCCGTTCGGCCGCTTCCTCGTGGGCACGGCCGGACAGCTGGTCGAGGGTGGCCAGTTCTCCGCCGATCATGCGCTGTACCAGCGTCACCGGCGTGAGTTCCCCGATCGGGTACTCGCCTTCCAGCCGGCCGTTGCGCAGGATGGTGACGCGGTCGCAGAGGTCGAATACCTGGTCGAGGAAGTGCGTGACGAACAGGATGGCCACACCGCGGTCCCGCAGGCGCCGCACCAGGGTGAAGAGCTGGGCGACCTCCTCGCGATCCAGGCTGGAGGTGGGTTCGTCCAGCACGAGCACCTTCGCCGAGACGTCCACCGCCCGGACGATGGCGACCAGTTGCTGCACCGCCAGGGAGTGCGAATCGAGCAGACTGGTGACGTCCAGATCGAGGTCGAGTTCCGTCAGCAGCTCTGCCGCCCGCTGCCGCATCGCGGACCAGTGGATGAGACCGAACCGGCGCGGTTCGCGCCCGATGAGGATGTTCTCGGCTACCGAGATGTTCGGGCAGAGGTTGACCTCCTGGTAAACGGTGCTGATTCCGGCCTGTTGCGCCTGGAGGGGGTCCGTGAACGCGTGGGGCCGGCCGTCCACGAGGATGGCGCCGCCGTCGGCGGGGTGGACACCGGTGAGCACCTTGATCAAGGTGGACTTCCCGGCGCCGTTCTCGCCCATCAGGGCGTGCACCTCACCGGGGAAGAGCCGCAGGGCGACTCCGTCGAGGGCGAGCACGCCCGGGAACCGCTTGCGGATGTCGTGGGCTTCCAGGACCGGCCGCGGGCCGCCGGCGCCCGTGGCCGGCGGGGTGGACGGATGCGTCATCCGCCCTCCTCTCATGTGTGGGGTGGTGGAGCGGGCTCCGGAGGGTGAAGGAGGCACCGGAGCCGGGCCTCCTCCGGCACCAAAACCTGTCGCGTCAGTAGTTCCGGGACGGCAGGGCGGCCGCGGCCTTGTCCTGCGGGAAGACGCCCTCCTGGGTCTCGACCCGGGTCGGCACGCTCTCCCCCGCCACGACCTTCTTGGCCAGCTCCATCAGCTGGTCGCCGAGCATCGGGTTGCACTCCACCACGACGTTGATCTTGCCCTCGGTCATGGCGACGAAGGCGTCCTTGATTCCGTCCACCGAGATCACCTTGATGTCCGTACCGGGCTTCTTGCCGGACTCCTCGATGGCCTGGATGGCGCCGAGGGCCATGTCGTCGTTGTGGGCGTAGAGGACGTCGATGTCCTTCTGGGACTTCAGGAACGCCTGCATGACCTCCTTGCCCTTGGCGCGGGTGAAGTCGCCCGTCTGCGAGGCGACGATCTTGAACTTGCCGTCGGCACGGATGGCATCGGCGAAGCCGGCCTTGCGGTCGTTGGCGGGTGCTGAGCCCGTGGTGCCCTGGAGCTCGACGATGTTGACCGGGCCCTGTTCGTTCGCGTACGCGCCGGTCAGCCACTCGCCCGCGGACTTGCCCTCCTTGACGAAGTCCGAGCCCAGGAAGGTCTTGTAGAGGGAGGTGTCCTTGGTGTCCACGGCCCGGTCGGTGAGGATGACCGGGATGCCCGCGTCCTTGGCCTCCTTGAGCACCGTGTCCCAGCCGGACTCCACGACGGGCGAGAAGGCGATCACATCGACCTTCTGCTGGATGAAGGTGCGGATCGCCTTGATCTGGTTCTCCTGCTTCTGCTGAGCGTCGGAGAACTTGAGTTCGATCCCGGCCTTCTTCGCCGCCTCCTGGACGGACTTGGTGTTGGCGGTACGCCAACCGCTCTCGGCGCCGACCTGGGCGAAGCCCATGGTGATCGTGCCGCCGGAGCCCGTCTTGGCCCCGGAGGCCGGGGCGGAGGCGGGACCCTCGGTCGAGCAGGCGGTCAGCGCCGAGGAGGCGAGAAGGGCGACGGTGAGGACGAGGGCTGCTCTGCGAGCCATGACGGGTGTCCTTTCGGGGGCTACGGATGAGGCTCCGCACGGCCGGTGCCGGGCTGCGCCCGTGGTCATGGGCGTGGCGGGGCCGGGGCGGGGGCCGGGGGCGGGGCGACAGGAGCGGGATGCCCTTGAGGGGGCGCCGTCGCATTGTGAGCGCTAACAAGCCGGGTTCTCAACCCCTTTGCGCGCGTTACCTGTCCGTTACCCCGTCGCGTGCGACAACAACGCGGACTCCATCCGCTCGCGCGACCATCGACCCCGCCTACCCGAATCGGAGTCCTCAACCCGCCTCGCATCAAAGGCATATCGAGCCGCGGCCCCGTATACGAAGGCCGCCGCACCATGAGGGTCTCCCACATGATCCACGCAGACCCCTTGCCTATCGACATTGTTAGCGCTCACACTGCAAGCTCATCGGATCCTCCGCCGACCGCCAGGATGGTCGGGACGGCATCTCCGGCTGCCGGGCCGCGCCGCGTGCCGCCCACGGCTCCTTCGAAAGGCACTCTGTTGACGTCACCGCATCTCCTCGCGCCCGCCCCTCCTTCCGAGGAATCGGAGCAGTACACGGTCGGTGTCGACTTCGGCACCCTGTCGGGCCGCGCCGTGGTGGTGCGGGTTCGCGACGGTCAGGAGCTGGCCGCGGCGGTCCACCCCTACCGGCACGGCGTCATCGACCGATACCTGCCGCAAGGCGGTGCGCCGCTGCCTCCGGACTGGGCCCTGCAACACCCCCAGGACTGGCGGGACGTACTGCGTCGCGCCGTCCCGCAGGCCCTGGCGGCGGCCGGGATCGATCCCGCCGCGGTGATCGGCATCGCCACCGACTTCACCGCCTGCACCGTCCTGCCCACGCTGGCCGACGGGACTCCCCTCGCCGAGACCGAGCTCGCCGGACGGCCCCACGCGTGGCCCAAGCTGTGGAAGCACCACGCCGCCCAGTCCCATGCCGACCGCATCAACGAACTCGCCCACGCCCGCGGGGAGAAGTGGATCGCCCGCTACGGCGGCCGGATCTCCGCCGAGTGGCAGTTCGCGAAGGCGCTCCAGGTCCTGGAAGAAGACCCGCTCGTCTACGAAAGCTGCGCGCGGTGGATCGAGGCCGCCGACTGGATCGTGTGGCAGCTCACCGGAACCGAGTCCCGCAACGCCTGCACCGCCGGATACAAGGGCATCCACCAGGACGGCGCCTACCCGAGCGAGGAGTACCTGGCCGCGCTGAACCCCCGGTTCGCCGACTTCGCACGCACCCGCCTCGAATTCCCCCTCTCCGCTCTGGGATCACGAGTGGGCTCGCTCAGTACGGAGGCGGCAGCGTGGACAGGGCTGCGGCCCGGCATCGCCGTGGCCGCGGGCAACGTCGACGCCCATGTCACCGCGGCGGCGGCCCAGGCCGTCGAGGACGGACAACTGCTCGCCATCATGGGGACCTCCACCTGCCACGTCGTGAACGCCCCCGTCCTCGCCGACGTCCCCGGCATCTGCGGTGTCGTGGCCGGCGGGATCGTCGAGGGAACCTACGGCTACGAGGCCGGCCAGAGTGCGGTCGGCGACATCTTCGCCTGGGTGCTGGACCAAGGCGTCCCGTCGGACTACCTCGCCGAGTCCGCCGAGCGCGGCGAGGACCTGCACACCCTGCTGACCCGGAAGGCCGCCGGCCAGCCGGTCGGCGGACACGGACTGGTCGCCCTCGACTGGCTCAACGGCAACCGTTCGGTCCTCGTCGACCACCACCTCTCCGGAGTCATCGTGGGTCTCACCCTCGCGACCCGCCCCGAGGACGTCTACCGCGCACTGCTCGAAGCCACCGCGTTCGGCACCCGCGTCATCGTGGAGGCCCTGGAAGCAGGCGGCGTACCGGTCCACGAGTTCATCGTCGCCGGCGGACTGGCCAAGAACGAACTGCTGATGCAGATCTACTCCGACGTGCTGCGCCGCCCCGTCTCCCTGGCCGCGTCCGACCAGGGCCCCGCCCTCGGGTCGGCCATCCACGCCGCCGTAGCCGCCGGCGCGCACGGCGACGTACGGACGGCCACCGCCGCCATGGGCCGCCGGCTGCCGGCCGTCTACCTGCCCGACGCCACCCGGGCCGAGGCGTACGACGCCCTCTTCGCCGAATACCGGCTCCTGCACGACCACTTCGCCACGGGTGGCCTGCTGCACCGCCTCAGGCACATCCGCGACACGACCCACACCGCGGGCTGACCCCCGCCCCGTTGTCCGTTCCCGCATTCCCACCCGCCCGCCGCCCTCACCACCGTTGCGGGACGTCACCTTCAGGAGTCCATGTGCCCAGCCGAACATCCCCCGCCCAGGAAATCTGGTTCCTCACCGGCAGCCAAGGCCTGTACGGGGAGGAGACGCTGAAGCAGGTCGCCGAACAGTCGCTGCAGATCGCCGCCGCGCTGGCCGACGCCTCCGGCATTCCCGCGCGCGTGGTGTGGAAGCCGGTACTGACCGACGCCGACGCCATCCGCCGGGTGTGCCTCGACGCGAACGCCGACGACCGGTGCATCGGGCTGATCGCCTGGATGCACACCTTCTCGCCGGCCAAGATGTGGATCGCCGGACTGGACGCGCTGCGCAAGCCGTTGCTGCACCTCCACACCCAGTCGAACGTGGCCCTGCCCTGGGACACCATCGACATGGACTTCATGAACCTCAACCAAGCCGCCCACGGAGACCGCGAGTTCGGGCACATCCAGACCCGTCTGGGCGTACCCCGCAAAACGGTGGCCGGCCACGTCACCGATCCCGAGACGAGCGCACGCGTCGCGATCTGGGCGCGGGCGGCCGCCGCACGATCCGAACTGGCCACCCTCAAGGTCGCCCGCTTCGGCGACAACATGCGCGACGTGGCCGTCACCGAGGGCGACAAGGTCGAGGCCCAGCTGCGCTTGGGCGTCTCCGTCAACACCTACGGCGTCAACGACCTGGTGAAGGTCGTCGACAGCGCGGACGAGACCGACGTGGCTTCCCTCGTCGAGGAGTACGCCGACCTGTACGACCTGGCGCCGGAACTGCGCCCGGGCGGCGAACGGCACGACGCGCTGCGTTACGCGGCCCGCATCGAAGCCGGCCTGCGCACCTTCCTCGAAACGGGCGGCTTCGGGGCCTTCACCACCAACTTCGAGGACCTGGGCGGACTGCGCCAGCTGCCCGGCCTCGCGGTCCAGCGGCTCATGGCCCAGGGGTACGGCTTCGGAGGAGAGGGCGACTGGAAGACCGCCGTCCTGCTGCGCGCCCTCAAGGTGGCTGCCGCCGGCCTCCCGGGCGGCACCTCCTTCATGGAGGACTACACCTACGACCTGACACCCGGCAACGAGCTCATCCTCGGCGCGCACATGCTGGAAGTCTGCCCCACCATCGCCGCCTCCAGGCCCAGCTGCGAGATCCACCCCCTCGGCATCGGCGGGCGGGAGGACCCGGTGCGGCTGGTGTTCGACGCGGCACCCGGCCCGGCCGTGGTGGTCGGGCTCGCCGACCTCGGCGACCGCTTCCGCCTGATCGCCAATGACATCGACGTGGTGGCACCCCCTCACCCGCTGCCCGCACTGCCCGTCGCCCGCGCGGTCTGGCGGCCCCGCCCCGACCTGCGGACCTCCACCGAATCCTGGCTGACGGCCGGAGGACCGCACCACACCGTCCTCAGCACCGCCCTGACCTCCGACCACCTCGACGACCTGGCGGAAATGCTCCGCCTGGAGCTCGCCCTCATCGACGAGACCACCACCCCGAAGCAGTTCCGGCGCGATCTCCGCTGGAACCAGGCTTACTACCGGCTGGCACTGGGACTGTGAACCAGTTGAAGCCCGGCACGGTCCGCGCAGCCTGGCACCGGCCGCGACCGTCCACATCACGGCCGTGGAGCAGTGGCCGGCCGCCTGTCCGAGCGGCGACTCGCTGCGAGCGCGATCGACGACTGACCGCCCCGGTGCACCGGGGAACGGCGGCCACCAGCCCGGCGAACCCACGCGGTCACAGCACTACCGGGCCGGCAGGCGAGTGGGATCGGCGATGATCTCTCGGACGGTCGACCAGGCCGCGCCCAGCACCGGTCCGCGGCGCCCCAGGGCGGAGGGTCGTACCGCCTCCGGGGTCCAGGGCCGGACGGTGATCCGGGCGGCCAGTTCGGCGCGTATGGACGGGAGGAGCCAGTCGGCGAGTTCGGCGTAGGCACCGCCCAGAACGAGGCCGTCCGGGTCGATCAGGTTCACCGCCGAGGTGAGGGCGAGGCCCAGGGCCCGTCCTGCGCGGTCCAGGGCGCGCAGGGTCGCCGCGTCCCCGGCTCCCGCCCGCTCGGCCAGCAGGGCCACCGGGTCGCCGACGCGCCCCAGCCCGGCCTCGCGCAGCACGGCCGCTTCGCCCGCGTACTGCTCCAGGCAACCGCGCGCCCCGCAGGCGCAACGGGCACCCTCCGGGTGGACGGGCAGGTGGCCGAGTTCGCCCGCGAAGCCGCGGGCGCCCCGGAACAGCTGCCCGCCGATGACCAGTGCGGCACCGATTCCGGCCTCGGCGGAGACGTGTACGAAGGTCTCGGCGGAGTTTCCCCGGTGCCACTGCTCGGCCAGCGCCCCGAGGTTGGCTTCGTTCTCCGGCTCGGGCGCGGTGTCGGGGTCGGGCCAGTGGTCGGCGGGGCGGACGGCTTGCCAGCCGAGGTTGGGAGCGTTCGCGACCAGTCCGCCCGGCTCGTTCGGCACCACCCCCGGCACGGCCAGGACGCGGCCCTCGACGCGCAGGCCGAGGGCCGCGGCCTCGGACTCCGCCTCGGCGCCCAGCGCGGCGGCCTCCGCCAGCACCTCTCCGGCCGGCCGGCCCGCGTTGGCCCGCTCCACGCGACGCCAGACCCGGGGTTCACCGCGCAGGTCCACGACGCACGCGGCGAGATGGGTGACGCCGATCTCCAGGCCGAGGCCCGCGGGACCCCGATCGTTCAGGGCCAGCGCCCGTCCGGGGCGGCCGACCCGTCCGCTGGGCGCGGTCTCCGTCTCGGTCAGCGCTCCCCGACCGATGAGCTCGTCGGCCATGGAGGAGACGGCCGGCCTGGTCAGGCCCGTGTGCCCGGCCACGTCCGCCCGGGAGAGCGGGCCGTGCGCGGCGACCACGCCGATCACCACCGCGAGGTTCCGCCGGCGCATCCCCTGCTGCGAGGCGGGCGCGGCCTCCGCGCCCCCGCTCGCCCTGCCGGTCCCCGTCATCGGCCCGACCCTCCTATCGCTCTCCCGGCGGGACCTCCTGCAAGGCCCGCGCCCGCCGCAGCGTACTGGTGATCCGTTCGAGCGTGTCGTCGTCACGGGGTACGGGCTCCAGTACCCGGCCCTCGGCGGTCCGCCAGCGCCGGGCGACGGCATCGGCAGGCTCACCGGTGAGCAGTGCGGCGGCCTGGGCGGCGGCCCCGAGCGCGACCAGTTCCCGGGCCTCGGGCACCTGGACCGCTCGCCCGGACAGTCGCAGGACGGTCCTCTGCCAGGCCCTGCCGCGGGCTCCGCCGCCGATCAGCAGGAGTGGTTCGCCGGGGGCGGGGCTCTCGCCTCCGGCGCGCAGCACGTCGTCCAGGGCCGCGAGCAGGGCGTGGGCGGCGCCGTCGTAGGCGGCCTGGAGCAACTGGCCCGGCGTCGTGTCGTGGCGCAGGCCGTGGACCAGGCCGGAAGCACCCGGGAGGTCGGGGGTGCGCTCGCCGTCCAGGTAGGGAAGCACCACCGCCGTGCCGCCTCCCTCGACGTCCTCCCGGTCGCGGCCGACGAGGGCGGCGAAGCGGTCGACGGCGAGGGTGCAGTTGAGCGTGCAGGCGAGCGGCAGCCAGCCGCCGAGGGCATCGGCGAAGCCTGCGACGGTTCCGCCCGGGTCGGTGGGCCGGGTCCGGCCGACGGCGTAGACGGTGCCGGAGGTACCGAGGCTCAGCACCGGACGTCCGGGGGTCAGGCCCAGGCCGAGGGCGGCGGCCATGTTGTCACCGGTCCCGGTCGCCACCAGTGCGCCCCTGCGCAGCGGCATCCCGGCTCGGACGACGCCCGCCCGGGCTCCCGGCGGGAGGACCTGCGGCAGCAGCCCGGGGTCGAGGCCGATCCGGCCGAGGACGTCGGTGTCGTAGCCGTCCGGGCCCCACCAGCCGGTTCCCGACGCGTCTCCGCGGTCCGTCACCGCCTCACCGGTCAGGCGCTCCGTCAGGAAGTCGTGGGGAAGCCGGACGGCCGCGACGCGGTCGGCGGCGGCGCGCTCGTTCGTGTGCAGCCAGGCCCACTTGGCGGCCGTGAAGGCGGCCGTGGGGACGCTTCCGGTGCGGCGGGCGAGCTCTGCCGCACCGAACGCGGCTGCGAGTTCGGCGGCCTGCGGGGCGGAGCGGACGTCGTTCCAGAGCAGCGCCGGGCGCACCGGCCGTCCGGCCGCGTCGAGGGTGACCAGGCCGTGCTGCTGGCCGGCGATCGAGCAGGCGGCGGCGCGATCCGCCCAGCCGGTGCCCGCCATGGCCTCGCCGAGCGCTCGCCACCACTGTTCGGGGTCGCTCTCGCGTCCGGCGCCCGTACTGACGGCGTGCACGGCGCGGCCCTCGCCCAGGACCGTGCCGGTTTCCACGTCGACGGCGAGGGCCTTGGTCGACTGGGTCGAGCTGTCGACACCGATCACGACACGCTGAGCAGACATGCGTTCCTCCGGTGGGGTTCCTTCTGGCGTCTCGGCATACTAATTTGTTTTTTGCCATTACAAATAGCCCTCGGCCCTGAACCGGAGACCCTCATGACCAGCGACCCGCTCGTCCCCACTCCCGCGCACCGGTTCACCTTCGGCCTGTGGACCGTCGGCTGGCAGGGCCGGGACCCCTTCGGCGACGCCACCCGACCCGCCCTCGACCCCGTCGAGACCGTGGAGCGGCTGGCCGGGCTCGGCGCCTACGGCGTCACGTTCCACGACGACGACCTGATCCCCTTCGGCGCCGGCGAGGCCGCCCGCGAGCAGGCGGTCAAGCGCTTCCGCACCGCACTCGACACGGCCGGGCTGAAGGTCCCGATGGCCACCACCAACCTCTTCACCCACCCGGTGTTCAAGGACGGCGCCTTCACCGCGAACGACCGGGACGTGCGCCGGTACGCGCTCCGCAAGACGATCCGCAACATCGACCTGGCCGTGGAACTCGGCGCCTCGGTCTACGTCGCCTGGGGCGGCCGCGAAGGCGCGGAGTCGGGCGCGGCCAAGGACGTGCGCTCCGCCCTCGACCGACTGAAGGAGGCCTTCGACCTGCTGGGCGAGTACGTCGAGAACCAGGGATACGACCTGCGCTTCGCGATCGAACCCAAGCCCAACGAGCCGCGCGGCGACATCCTGCTGCCCACCATCGGCCACGCCCTGGCGTTCATCAACGAGCTGGAGCGGCCCGAGCGGGTCGGCCTCAACCCGGAGGTCGGCCACGAGCAGATGGCCGGGCTGAACTTCCCGCACGGCATCGCCCAGGCCCTGTGGCACGACAAGCTGTTCCACATCGACCTCAACGGCCAGACGGGCATCAAGTACGACCAGGACCTGCGCTTCGGCGCGGGCGACCTGCGCCAGGCCTTCTGGCTGGTCGACCTGCTGGAGTCGGCCGGCTACGACGGCCCCCGTCACTTCGACTTCAAGCCGCCGCGCACCGAGGACTCCGCCGGCGTCTGGGCTTCGGCGGCCGGCTGCATGCGCAACTACCTGATCCTGGCGGAGCGTGCCCGCGCCTTCCGGTCCGCTCCGGAGGTCCGGGCCGCGCTCGCCGCCTCCCGGCTGCCCGAACTGGCCCTCCCGACCGCCGCGGACGGCCTGGCCGGGCTGCTGGCCGACCCGTCCGCCTTCGACGAGTTCGACGTCGACGCCGCCGCCCGCCGCGGCATGGCCTTCGAGCAGCTGGACCAGCTCGCCCTCGAACACCTCCTCGGCGCCCGCTGAGCCGCAACGCCCCGGAGCCGGGCCGTGGCGTTCCACGGCCCGGCTCCGCTACGCCTTGGCCGCCGGTACAGGATGAGGAACCCCAGCCGATGCGCGGCTGGGGTTCCTCGGTGCGGTGAGCATGGGTCAGCAGGTGGAGCTGCCCACGCCATGAACCGCTCGGCTGCACGTCGGCGGAACGCACCACATCGCGAGCGCCGTGGTTCAGGCGGGTCAGCGCTGCAGGGTGAGCAGACCCGGCCGGTACGGCAGCTTCAGGTAGTCGGTGTTCTCCGGTGTGGTCGTGGGGAGGCCCTGATAGAGGAACTGCAGGTTGCAGGGATCGATGGTCATGGTCTGGTCGGGGTTGTTGCGGACCAGGTCACCGTGGCTGACGCCCTTGGCCCAGGTGGAACCGCTGTTGGCCTGACCCGCGAAGGGGCTGCTCTCGCTGCCGGCCTGGACGGTCCACGGACCGTCCAGGCTGGAGGCGGTGAACGAGCGGAAGTAGCGGTTCGAACCCTGCGCCTCAACGATCATGAGGTACTGGTTCCGGCCCTGGACCTTGTAGACCTCCGGCGCCTCGAACAGAAGGTCCGTCGCGTCGCTCATGACCGTCGTGTACGAGGAGCCGAAGTTGCCCGGGAAGTTCCCGATCGGCATGCTCGCCCGGTAGATCTTGCCGTTGTCGGCGGCGAAGAACAGGTACATGTTCTGGTCATCGGCGATCATGGTCGGGTCGATCGGGGCGTCCCTCCGGTCCCCGGGTCCCACGGGCAGGCTGCCGGTGAACAGCGGCTGCGCGGCGGACCAGCCGTTGGGGTTGGTGGGGTCGCTGGAGGTGCGGTAGTAGAGCGGCCACTGACTCCACTGGGACACCATCACCCAGACGTCCTTGGGCGCGAAGTAGAACAGTTCGGGCGCCACCGCGGGTTCGTTCATCCTGGTCTGGGTGGCCGCCCCCATGTCCGACCAGTTCGTGAAGGGGCTGAATGCCGTCGAGCCCCACGCCGTTCCGTTGGAGGTGGTCGCGTAGACCAGGTGCTTGCCGTTGTACGTGGTGGTGGAGAAGTCCTTCAGCGCCAGCTGCCCGTTCGCCGGCTGCGCCAGCGGACCCGTCGAGGTCCACCGGTAGGCCGACGGAAGAGCACACGCGTTGCTCACCCCGGACAGGCCGGTCCACTTCTGGTTGCTGCCACCGTGGCACGACCAGATCTGCACCCCCGTGCCGTTGGCCGTGCCCCAGCCCGAGACCTCCAGACACAGCCCGGACCGCACGCCGACGATCGTGCCGTCGGAGTTCACCCGCCACTGCTGGTTCTCACTGCCGTTGCACGTCCAGATCTGCACCGGGGTCCCGGACGTGGTGGCGCCGCCCCGGACATCCAGGCACTTGTTGCCGTACACGGTCAGCTGGCTGCTGTCCGTCAACGTCCACTGCTGGTTGATTCCACCGTGGCAGTCCCAGATGTGCACGTTTGCGCCGTCGGACTGGCTGAAGCCCGCCACATCGAGACAGCGGCCGGAAGCAACACCGCGCAAGTCGCTGGTGGTGGCCGCCTGAGCCGGGCCGGCGACGAGCAGCGCCGCCAACGCGGCCAGGGCAGCGACCGCGGCGGCGAGCACCGCGGACAGGCGGCTGCGGCTGGAACTTTGTCTGCGCATTTGAGATCTCCTTTGTGACCGGATGAGCTGTCACACGGTTTGGGCAGGGGCGACCTGCCCTCGGCACCTGCGGATCCGGCCGCACGGCGCGTCGCAGCGGCGGAGCGGCGGAGCGGCGGAGCGGCGACAAGGTGTGGCCCCTGAGGGTGGTGGGGGACGCGGAGGATTGTTAGCGCTAACAATTTGCAGCTCGCACATGGGCGTTGGAGGCAGGAGACCAGGGGCCTGAGCGACTGTCAAGATCTTCTGCAAGAATCCGTCGGATCACTGAAACAACATCAGGACGGTCAACCGCAAGGGGAGCTGATGAAGTCGAGGCCCGGCAAGTCGACCTCGACCCGTAACGGGACCGCACTGCCCACCTGAAGCCAAACGGCTCTGCCGCGGACTGGGGCGGCCTGGAAGGGCGCGTGGTCGCGGATCATGACCCAGAGGACATTGCCGCGGCGCCGAGCGAGGGTGAGAACTGCTCGCTGTGCCCTTTGCCTTCCTTCCCCTTCCGGTCGCATTACGCCTTGGAGACCGGGCAGAAGAATACGCTGACCTGCGCGGAGAGGTAGAGGTCCCGCTGGAGGCCGCGGTGGTAGCGGCGGCGTCCGCGCAGGTTCCCGCCGACCGTCCCGGAGTCCCAGGGGACGGGTGCCAGGCGGGCAAACGCGGTCAGGCGGTCGGGGCCGGCGAAGGCGGTGAGTTCACCGCCGGTCGTGGCGACGAACTCCGCTCCAAGAGTGCGTCCCATGCCGGGCATCGCGAGGATGACCTCGGCGTCCTGGTGCCGGCGGAACCGGGTTTCGATTCGGCCGTCGAGTTCGGCCACTTCGTCGCTGTGGGCGGCTACCGAGCGGGCGACGAGCTCGGTGCCCAGCTCTTCGCCTCGCAGGGCGGTCATCTGGTTCTGGGCAGCTTCCACGGCCCGGGCTGCGAGCGCGGCCGCCCCGCCGACCTTACGGTTACGGAGCCATGCCTCCAGCCGCCTGACACCCATGCGGCGGATCGCGGCCGGGGTCCGGTAGGCGGTCAGCAAGATGGCGGGGGCCCTTCTTCGTTAGATCCAGGGCCCGTTCCAGTACAGGGAAGTAGGTGGTGGGCGCCTGGTGGACGGCCCGGCCTGTGAGGTATGCGACGGGCTGGCCGTGGTTGAGGAGGAGACCGGGCAGTTCTGTCTCGTCGTTCATGACGCGGCGGGACAGCTCGGGCACGATTCCCTCCGCCAGCTCGTCGTCACACTGTTCCCGCAGCCGACGTCGTCTTACAAGCGACCGAGTCGCGACGCCATGGGACCCTCGGCCGGCTGCTGGAACCGACCGCGGCGTGGGGCACAGAACTGGCGCGCCGGGCCGCCGCACTGACGGCGGAGACCCGGTACGCGATCACGTCGACGTCTTCCAGGCCCTGGTCGAACGGCGGGGTCGAGTCGAAGCCGACCACGCCGAGGGTGTGCGAGCTGCGGGTGACCAGAACACGGGCAGCGGGGTCGGGCCGGTGGTCCAGCTCCCGGAATTTCCGCGCGCATCCGCTCCCGCACGCCGGACGTATGCCCCGACAGCGATCCGAACAGACCCTTGACGGACCACTTGTGAGCGTTAACACTCAGGTATCGCCAGGCCGGAGCCGCCGCGAACCCGGACTTCACACAGTGCGAGGAAACGACTCCCGGCCGGCCCCGCTCGACCGCTTCCGGCTTCTCCCAACCGGGTCGCACCGTGCCGGTCGCGGAACATCACTGGAGGAACTGTGCGGAAGCTTTCAGCCGGCCTTGTCACCCTGGGCCTGACGCTGTCGCTGGCAGCCTGCGGCCAGAGCGCCAACGGAGCAGGCGAGGGCGGGGGTGGCGGGGAGGCCAAAGGCGGCCTCGTCGGCATCGCGATGCCGACCAAGTCGTCGGAGCGCTGGATCAATGACGGCAACAACATGGTCAAGGAGTTCCA
The DNA here is from genome assembly GCF_055571215.1 of Streptomyces sp. NPDC030995. Taxonomy (NCBI): domain Bacteria; kingdom Bacillati; phylum Actinomycetota; class Actinomycetes; order Kitasatosporales; family Streptomycetaceae; genus Streptomyces; species Streptomyces sp. NPDC030995. Next base: position 17,785 of record NZ_JBVIFS010000018.1, on the reverse strand, counting down.
GGCCAAGGGTTACAAGACCGATCTCCAGTACGGCGACAACGTCGTGGAGAACCAGGTCTCCCAGGTGGAGAACATGATCACAAAGGGCGCCAAGCTGCTGGTGATCGCCGCCATCGACGGTTCCTCGCTCACCAACGTGCTGCAGAAGGCCGCCGACGCCCACGTCCCCGTCATCTCCTACGACCGGCTGATCCGCGGCACCGAGAACGTCGACTACTACGCGACCTTCGACAACCACAAGGTCGGCGTCCTCCAGGGCAGTTACATCGTCGACAAGCTCGGCCTCAAGGACGGCAAGGGCCCGTTCAACATCGAGCTGTTCGCCGGCTCACCGGACGACAACAACGCCACCTTCTTCTTCAACGGTGCGATGAGCGTCCTGAAGCCGTACATCGACGACAAGAAGCTGGTCGTGCAGAGCGGCCAGACATCCTTCAATCAGATCGCCACACTGCGCTGGGACGGCGGCCTCGCCCAGTCCCGGATGGACAACCTGCTGAGCAAGTCGTACACCGCCGCACGCGTCGACGCCGTGCTCTCGCCGTACGACGGCATCTCGATCGGCATCATCTCCTCGCTCAAGGGCGTCGGCTACGGCGCCGGCCAGCCCATTCCCGTCGTCACGGGCCAAGACGGCGAGCTGGCCTCGGTGAAGTCGATCATCGCGGGCGAGCAGACCCAGACCGTCTACAAGGACACCCGCCAACTGGCCAAGGCAGCAGTCCAGATGGGCGACGCGCTACTGACGGGCGGCAAGCCCGAGGTCAACGACACCGGCCAGTACAACAACGGCGTCAAGACCGTACCGGCGCAGCTGCTCCAGCCAGTCAGCGTCGACAGGGAGAACTACCAGAAGGTCCTGGTGGACAGCGGCCAGTACACCGCGGACCAGCTGAAGTAGCCCACGGAGCCCGACCGACGGGTCCGGCGACGAAGAAACGGCGGTGCGACGCCCGCGGGACCGCCCGGCGCCGCACCGCCCCGACGATACGGATGCACAACCATGGCCCGACCCGTTCTCGAGATGCGGTCGATCAGCAAGACGTTTCCCGGTGTCAAGGCCCTCTCCGAGGTCAACCTGACCGTCGCCGCAGGTGAGGTGCACGCCGTCTGCGGCGAGAACGGCGCCGGCAAGTCCACGCTGATGAAGGTGCTCAGCGGGGTCCACCCCCACGGCGGCTACCAGGGCGAGATCTACTTCGAGGGCGAGCCCTGCCGGTTCCGGGACATCCGGGCCAGCGAGCAGCGCAGCATCGTGATCATCCACCAGGAACTCGCGCTGGTGCCCTACCTGTCCATCGCCGAGAACATCTTCCTCGGCAACGAGCACGCCACCCGGGGCGTCATCAGCTGGCACAAGACGCTGACCCACGCCGCCGCACTGATCCGGCAGGTCGGACTCGACGAGAGCCCGCACACCAGGATCGCCGATCTCGGCGTGGGCAAACAGCAGTTGGTCGAGATCGCCAAGGCGCTCGCCAAGAAGGTGAAGCTGCTCATCCTGGACGAGCCGACGGCCGCCCTGAACGACGAGGACAGCCGCAAGCTGCTCGACCTGATCCTCGAACTCAAGGCACAGGGCATCTCCTGCGTCCTCATCTCGCACAAACTGAACGAGATCGCCCGGGTCGCCGATGCCGTCACCATCCTGCGCGACGGACGGACCATCGAGACCATCGCGATCGGCCCCGAGGGCATCTCCGAGGAGCGGATCATCCGCGGCATGGTCGGCCGCGACCTGGAACACCGCTACCCCGAGCGCGCCCCCGAGATCGGCGAGGTCGCCTTCGAGATCGAGGACTGGAGCGTCCAGCACCCGATCGACCACCGGCGCAAGGTGGTCGACGGCGTCTCGCTCCACGTCCGTCGAGGCGAGATCGTCGGCATCGCCGGCCTCATGGGCGCCGGCCGCACCGAACTGGCCATGAGCGTCTTCGGCCGCTCGTACGGTCGGTGGACCGGCGGCCGGGTGCGGCTGCACGGCCGGGAGATCCGCACCCGGACGGTGCCGGAGGCGATCGGGCACGGCATCGCGTACGTGACCGAGGACCGCAAGCAGCTCGGCCTCAACCTCAACGACGACATCAGCCGGAACATCTCGCTGAGCGCCCTCGGCAAGGTCGCCCGGCGGGGCTGGGTCGACCGGCACGAGGAGGCACGGATCGCCGAATCGTTCCGGCGGACCATGAACATCAAGGCCCCCTCGGTGTTCGCGGAGACCGGCAAACTCAGCGGCGGCAACCAGCAGAAGGTCGTCCTCAGCAAATGGATCTTCGCCGAGCCGGACGTGCTGATACTCGACGAACCCACCCGGGGCATCGACATCGGTGCCAAGGCGGAGATCTACACCGTCATCGCCGAACTCGCCGACCAGGGCAAGACGGTGCTCGTCATCTCCTCCGAACTTCCCGAACTCCTGGGCCTGTGCGACCGGATCTACACCATGGCCGAAGGCCGGATCACCGGTGAGGTCAACCGCGCGGAAGCCACCCAGGAATCCCTCATGCGGCTCATGACCACGAGCGCGGCATACCCCGACAAGCAGGTGTGAGGCATGGCCCAGACCAAGACCACCCCAGACACCACGCCCCGCACACCGGAGCCCGGCCGACGACCGTCGGCCGGTGCCGTACTGGCCCGAGCGCTGCGCGGCAACCTGCGCCAGTACGGGATGCTGCTCGCGCTGGCGCTGATCGTGCTGCTGTTCCAGTTCTGGACGGACGGCATCCTGCTCCAGCCGCTCAACATCACCAACCTGATCCAGCAGAACGGCTACATCCTCATCCTCGCCATCGGCATGATGATCGTCATCATCGCCGGGCACATCGACCTGTCGGTCGGGTCGCTCGCCGCCTTCGTCGGGGCGGCCGCCGCGGTGATGATGGTCAAACACCACGTGCCGTGGCCCGTGGCGCTGGTGGCCGCGCTGCTGATCGGGGCTCTCGCCGGAGGCTGGCAGGGCTTCTGGATCGCCTATCTCGGGATCCCCTCGTTCATCGTCACGCTGGCCGGCATGCTGCTGTTCCGCGGTGGGACCCAGATCCTCCTGCAGGGCCAGTCGGTGGCGCCGTTCCCCAAGGGCTTCCAGAACATCAGCAGCGGCTTCCTCCCCGCGGTCGGCCCCCACACCAATTACCACAACCTCACCCTGCTGCTGGGCTTCGTGGTGCTGGCCGTCGCGATCCTGCAGGAGGTGCGCGGACGGCGGCGGGCCGCCTCGTACGGGCTGGAACCCCTCCCGGCCGGGCTCTTCCTGGTGAAGCTCGGCGCGATCACCGCGGCCGTGGTGGCCTTCACGCTGCTGCTGGCCAGCTACCACGGGGTGCCGATCGTTCTGCTGATCCTCGGCGTCCTGCTGGTCGGCTTCGGATACGTGATGCGCAACTCGATCCTCGGCCGGCACACCTACGCCATCGGCGGAAACGAGGCGGCGGCGAGGCTGTCCGGGGTGAAGAGCAAGCGGGTCGTCTTCCTGGCCTTCGTGAACATGGGCGTCCTCGCGGCCCTGGCCGGGATGGTCTTCGCCGCGCGACTCAACGCCGGTACCCCGCAGGCCGGCATCAACTTCGAGCTGGAGGCGATCGCCGCCGCCTTCATCGGCGGCGCCTCCGCGAGCGGCGGTGTGGGAACCGTCATCGGCGCGCTCACGGGCGGTCTGGTGCTGGGCGTACTGAACAACGGCATGTCGCTGGTCGGCGTGGGTACCGACTACCAGCAGGTGATCAAGGGCCTGGTACTGCTGGCGGCCGTCGGCTTCGACGTCTACAACAAGCGCAAGGCCGGAGCCTGACCCTGCCCTGCCCCTCCTCGGTGCCGCCGCTTCACGAGGAGGGAGTGCCTCGCCTACCGGGAGCACGCCTCCCGCGGCTCCGCTCGCGCGTCGACGATACGCTCGAAGAAGAACTCGTGCTTGAGGAAGGAGAGGTCGTACTCATGACCCGGGTACGGCGGGATCAGCTGAGCGGCCTGAATCAGCCGCCAGCCCGCCCGGAGCGCCGCCACCCCCGACTCGTACGGCGGCTCGTCGCTGTCGCCCGTGGTGGGCGAGGTGCGGCCCGTGCCGTCGTACGGCACTCGCCCACCTTGACGAGCCCCCCGCTCTCGCCGCCGTCGGCATCGGCGTGCACGGCCCGGCCGGCCACGTGGACGTGTTCTCCCTGCCGGATCTCTGGCAGCTCCATCTGTACGACTACGAGGCCGATTTGACGGTGGACGGCACGGAGTACGCGATCCGCCCCGGCCGGGTCAGCCTCGTACCGCCCGACGCCGAGGTCCGCTATCGCTGCCGGGGCCGTTCCTCACACCTCTACGTCCACCTCCGTCTGGGTTCAGGTGGAACTCCGCACAGCGTCCCGGCGATCCAGGACTCGGGCCCCGAACACACTTGGCTGACTGTCCAGTTGCGGCATTCACTGGCCGCCTGGCCACATAGCCCGGCACGGGCCGCGGCGGAGGCGTGGGCCGCCTTGTGGCGGGTCACCCAGCTCGCGCCCGCGAGGGAGCGGAACACGCAGGCCGCTCATCCGGCGGTCACGGCCGCGCCACTTCCCGCAGGCCACCACCCTCTCCGTCCCCGCCGTCGCCGCGTCGGTCGGCATTCCCGACCTCCAGGCGTTCAACAAGGCTCGTCGCCGCGCGCTCGGAGCCTCTCCGCGCGGCATCCGCGCCGCCAGCCCGTTTCCCCGCACTCCCTTGCTCAGTGAGCGGACCGATTCGGGACACCGCTGTCCGGCCGCCCTGAAGGACCCGCCGCGCGCCTGCTTCCCACCGTCGGCAACCTTTTCGCGTCCTGCGGCGACCAGGCAGTGCACCTCGACTCAGATCTTCGAAACGGACGGACATGCAGACTGCACGGCAGGCCGCGCGGCAGCGCAGGCGTAGACACAGGCTGATGCTGGGGACGGCAGTGACACTGACCGCCGCGGGCGTCCTCTTCTGTCTGGCAACAGCCATGCTCCCCGGCCCCATGGCCGGGGCCGACGCCGACGCCGACGCCGACGCTGCGGCCGACGTGGCCGTCCCCGCCGCCGCCCAAACGGGAGCCACGTCCTCGGCCCCGACGAGCCCAGCACCCCCGGCGGCCGGCTCGCATGCCGCGGCAACCCCGAGCGCGGCCGCCGCGGCGACCACCGCGGCGACGCCACCGCCTTCGGCGAAGGAAACCCCACCGGTGGCATCCACCCCGGCACCGCCGGCAGGACGCATCCAGCCGGATATCACCTACAAGGGCGTCGCCACCGCCTACGCCGCCGGCGACGGCAACGGCGCCTGCCTGTTCGGCCCGAGCGACGACCTCATGATCGCGGCGATGAACACCACCGACTACGAGTCGTCCAGGGCGTGCGGCGCTTACGTGCGCGTCCGCGCCGCGAGCGGCGCCTCGATCACGGTCCGGATCACCAACGAATGCCCACTGCCCTGCGCACCCGGGCAACTCGACCTCAGCGAACAGGCCTTCGCCAAACTGGCCGATCCCAAACTCGGCCGTATCCCGATCACCTGGAGCCTGCTGAGCCCCCGCACGTCCGACGCCCTCTCCCTCCGGTACAAGACCGGGTCCAGCGCCCACTGGTGCGGCATCCAGGTGATCGACCACCGCAATCCGGTCGCACGGCTGGAGGTACGCACCACCAAGGGCTGGCGGAGGCTGCCTCGTACCGACTACAACTACTTCCTCTCCGCCGACGGCAGCGGGTGCGGCGGCGCGATGAGGATCACGGCTCACGGCGGCCGCGATCCTCTCGGGCGGCGTCCGACGAGGCACCGCCCCGCCGTTCCCCGCGCCCTCAGCTCGACGCCGGGCAACAAGCCATTGGCCCCGACATCTCACCCGCCCACCGTGCACGAGCTCGTCAGCACCCGTCGCCGAGGTTGATCCCCGCCGCGGCGGCCGAGTAGACGACGTACAGCTGGATCAGTTCCATCGGGATCGCCAGAACGTTGAACCAGACGGTGGTACCGGCGACGAGTCCCGGCCAGCTCTCCCCGAGCCGGCGGCCGTACCGTCCGCGCAGCCGCCGTGCGAGCAGCACGCACACGGCCACCGCCGCCAGGCCGAGGCCCACACCGGCCCACCCCGCGACGTACTCCGCCATCGGGAAGGGCAGGTGCCGGCAGGCTTCGCGCTGCCGGTCGGCCCACCCGTGCTCGATCTCCTGCGTGTGCAGGGAGGTGGCCACACCGGCCACGGTCAGCAGCGGCACCAGCAGCGCCGCCGTCACGGTGCCCGGCGTGACGGCACGCGGGCGCGCCGTGCCGTCGCTCGCGGAGGGGGAGGGCGAGGTGGTGGCCATCAGTACCAATCCGGTTCCGGGCGGACGATGCGGATGCGCTGCTCGCCCCCGTTCCTGTTCGCGATGTGTTCCCGGCTGTCCAGACTCACGTTCTGGAACGAGCTCGTGTGCTGGGTCAGCTTGATGTCTCCGTCCGGGGTGACCGAGGTGACGACGGCGGCGTGGTGGGTCTCGCCGGGGGCGGTTTCCGTGCCGGAAGCCACTTGCTCGTAGAAGACGATGTCACCGGGCTGTGCCTCGGTCCTCGGCACCTCCTTGCTGCCGTGGCGCAGCAGGAAGTTCTGCAGTCCCTCGGCCCGTGCCCATGACTCGGAGTGGTACGCGTGCTGGTCGAGCCAGTCCCACCCGGTCCCGCTCTGGCGGCCCCAGGCGTCGTCGCCCATCAGCCCCGTCCAAGGGTCGATCTTCTTCTTCATGCCGCCCGCTTCCAGGCTCGACGACACGAAATTGGTGCAGTTGCCGAGCGCCCCGTAGTCGAGGTCGTCCTTCTTGTCCCAGTGGTCGAGCGCGTACCGCACCATCTCGACCCGGTCGACCTTCCCGTCGGGTCCGCGCAGTTCGCGCCCGACCTCGGGCGGCAGGCCCTTGAGGTCGGCGAGGGTCACAGGGTCGGCCCGCATGAGGTCCCTCTGCTGCTGCGGCGTCAGGCCGTCCCACCAGGTGCGGACGAGGTGCGGATCCTTCCCGACGGGGATGTCCGCCCTGAAGATGTCGAATTCGACGTGCGACGCCTCAACGAGGATCTCGTTGTGCGCCCGCGAGGTGTCGGAGACGTTGATGGTCTTCGCGAGCTTGTCCAGTTCGGCGGAGGCTTTCGCGTCCGCCTGGGAGGCTTCGCGCAGGGCCTCCTCTATCAGCCCGTTGACCTCGGATATCTGGCCCAGTTCCTTGGTGTAGGCGTCGCGTACGTTCTGCGGGACGTTCGGGCCGACGGGTGCGGCCCCCGTGTACGCGCCCACGGCGCGGCCGTCCTCGATGCTCAGCCCGTGCTCGCGCGCCAGCTCGGTCGCGTGGAAGAGCGTGCGCTGGGCGAGGCCCATGGAATGGGCCAGGGCGTCGACCACCATGGCCACACCCTTCATGATGTCGCCGCCGGACTCCAGACGGTTGGCGAGGTCTTCCAGCCGCCGGCCGGCCTGCTTGCCGGTGGCGTCCGCCCAGTGGTCGTCGAGTTTCTTCTTGCCCTGCGCGCGGACGTCCTCGCAGGCGGAAGAGGAACGCCGGGCGAGGTCGACCCAGTCGTCCGCCGCCTTCTGCCACTGGTCCACGCGGCAGTCGTACAGGTCGTGATAGGCGACCACGGGTCAGCTCCTCCCGAAGTCGGCAAGGCCGTGCTGAAGCCTGGCGAAGGCGTCCTTCGCCTGTGCGTCCGTGGTGTCGTAGGCGTTGGCCGTGGTGTGGAGGTTGTCGGCCATGGTGTTCATCTGCTTCCCGAGGTCGACCATGTGGTCCTCCCAGGCGGTCGCACACCGCTTGAGCGCCCCGGCCGAGGCCCAGCCGTGGTGGCCGCCGGCTGCCGTGTCGCTCGAATCGAGGGACTTGCGGAGGTTCTCCAACGCCTTCTCGGCGGCCGAGCTCGCACCTCCCGCGCTTTGCCGCACGTAGTACGTCTTAATGTCTACATCCACGAATTCCCCCATGATCACTTCGTCCATATCCTAAGACACCGGTTCACCGGTGTGATCATTCGTTGAACTGACCATGGCAGGAACGGGGCCGGTCGAGAAGCCGGTACCGGACGAGTTGGGAGTGCCGTTCCGGCGGGTGGTGCCGCAGGTGGAGGCCATACGGCCCGCAGGGTGGCGGCCGGCGTCGAGCGGGCGACCGCGAGGCATTGGCCGCGGTCACCCTTCGTGGCAACCTCGGTGCTGCTCTCGCGAGCCGGTACCTTCCGGCGGACACTCCGAAAGGCTCGTGCCGCGTAGATGGCCGCGGCAGCTGCGAACTGCCCAACGCCGGCAGCGCCACGCCGTCCGGCACCCGCGCCCCTCCATCAATGGCGCCGCCGAGCCGGGACTGCGTACTGCGCCTCGCGCGGCCACCCCCTGGCCGAACCTCGGCCCACCCCGGGAACACCAAAGCCCTGAATCCAGCCATGTCGAGGGGTGTTATTCCAGCCATGCCGGGCGTAGCGTGAGCCCCACCGAGAGGGGGCGCGTCACCTCCCACCCATTGGCGCGCACCACTGAAGAGCCCCGCCACAACGTCCCCCGTGCGGCGGGGCTCTCTTCTGGTCACCACCGGCATCAAGTGGCCCGTGCACCGCCTTCCGGAGGCGATTGTTCACCTGGCGCTGCGGGCACAACGGGTGAGATGCGTACTCATGCACTCATCAAACGGGGGCTTGATGGACTGGTAGGACCGACGATATGGAGCGAGCAGTAGAGCGCGGAATCCGGCGAGCCCACGGCGAGGAGCTGCCAGACGACAGCTGCATGGCCTGCGCAGGTTGTCTGATCGTTCTCCCCCTGCTCCTCTTCATCATCTGGGTGATCATCAAGTCCAACTAGGTGGCTCCTAGTTGGAAAATCAGCCGCCGTGCCCATCCTGGCCTCACGTCGGGCGTGCCCAGACACCGAAGCCCGTTACCGCGCGGGGCTTTCGCGCGTCACAGACCGGTCACAGCCACCACACAGGCACCCAGCCCCGGCGAACATGGCGCGATGCGCACACACCACACGATCACCCTGCTCACCACCGCCGCTGCCATCGCCCTCGCCCTCACCGCCTGCAACCCCCAGACCTCCAGCAACGGGAAGCCCGCAGCGCCGAGCGCACCGGCCCCAGGTGCCTCGTCCGCGCCCTCCAGCGCCGCGCCCGCCACAAAGACCGCCACGCTCCCGAACTTCGTCGGCAAGGGCCTCCAGACCGCCCAGGACGAGGCGCAGGCCGCCGGGTTCTACGCCCTCAAGTCCCACGACGCCCTCGGCCGCGACAGACTCCAGGCCCTCGACCGGAACTGGAAGGTCTGCTCCCAGACCCCCGCCGACGGCGCGAGCATCGACACCAGCACGAGCGTCGACTTCGGCGCAGTCAAGCTGGAGGAGACCTGTCCGGCCACCGACGCCCCCGCCCCCAAGCCCGCCGGCGGCACCATGCCGAACTTCGTCGGCCAGGGCATGAAGGCTGTACGAGGCGCCCTGCCGTCCAACGCGAGCATCACTGTGAAGGACGCGGTGCAGAGCCGCATGGTGCTCCAGGAGTCGAACTGGAAGGTGTGCAGCCAGGACCCGAAGCCCGGGACCGCGCTCAGCGGCCAGCAGGTCTCCTTCACCGTCGCCAAGACCGAAGAGACCTGCCCCTAACCCACCGGCGACCAGTCCGCGCCCCACACTCAAGCGCCCTCACCCGCCCCCGCCCCCGCCCTCGGGCTCCTGACTTTTGTCCGCGGACAGAAGTCGGCCCCGGCTACCCGTCGGTGAGCAGCCTCCAGGCGAGGGCTCGTAGCTCCTCATCGGGGTGGGTTTCCTCCGAGAAGGGGGTGTCGCTCAGCAGGCGGAGCGGGGAGAAGGCGAAGGCGCGGAGCGTGGGGCGGAGGTGCTCGGGAACCTCGCCGGTGGCGGCAAGGGCCTTCAAGAGGCGCTGAACCCGACCGGGGCGGCGGAGGTCGGCAGCCGCTTCTTCGCGATCGCCACGGACCTGATCGGGACCCCGCGCGAACTCATCGACGAGGAGGGGGAGGTGGCCTGGTACACGCGCGCCACCCTCTGGGGCACCACCCCGCAGAAGAGCCACACCCATTGATCATCGGCGGGCAGCCGTGACGTGCAGTGGCCGCACGGGTTCTTCGAGTGTGACCAAGAAGTGGGCTCGTGCGGCCTTGACCCATCCTGCCTTCTGCGGCGTCTCGCGTGCGCATCTCGGCGATTTGGTCGAAGAGTTGGCCGATCTGTGGCTCGCCCGGTGCGAGTCGGAGCTTCGTGAGCGGCGTGGTGCCGAGCGGCAGCGGGAGGCCGGTGCCGGCCCGAAGCACGACCTGGTCTTCACCGACCGCCTGCTCGTCACCCTGGTCCACCTACGCACCGGGCTCCCGCACGCCGCGCTCGCCGCGCTGTACGACGTCGCCCGCTCCACGATCTCCCGCGCCATCGGGGAGATCCGCCCGTTGCTGGCCATGCGTGGCTTCGCGGTCCCCGACCACCCCGGCGTGCGACTTCGGACCCTGGCGGACGTGTTCGCCTACGCCGAGGCCGCGGGGATCCGGTTGCGGATCGATGGCGCCGAGACCCAGGTTCGCCGCCCGAAGGCAGGCAGGCCCGGACGGCGGGCCTTCGTCTCCGGCAAGAAGAAGCAGAACACCATCAAGACCACCACCATCAGCGACGGCCAGGGCCGTCTGCTGTGGTCGGGCGCGGACCGACCTGGCCGTATACACGACCAGACCGCGATGCGCACCGAGGGTATCGCCGAGCCGTGCCGGCTCCACCCGAAGGTGACGGCCGAGGTCGACGAGGGCTACCGGGGGCTGGCCAACGAGTTCCCTGACCAGATCAGCGCCCCTCCGAAGAAGCCGAAGGGCGACGCGCCGCTCGGCGAGCAGTACGCCTGGCGAGAGATGCGCCGACGGCAGTCCTCGGAGCGGATCTGCGTCGAGCACGCCAACGCCGAATTGCGGCAGTGGTGCCCGCTCCAGCGCTACACCGGCCCACGCGAGGACTACGCCGCAAACCACCAGGCGATCGCTTCGTTGGTTTCTGACCGTTCGGCTCGCCGACCGACCCGCCGCAAGCCGAGCACCGAGCTCGTGCTCGTCCGGCAGGCCGCCTGCTGATCAACCCCTAACCGACCCGCCAGGCCAGCACGCCCAAACCTCAATCGCGGACCATGTCGTTAGGGCTCGCAGAGAATCAACATGCTGACTTGATCTCCGTGGGGCTGTTGTTGGTGATGAACGCGGTGACGTCGGCGGGTGTGCGGAACCTGGCTGTTGAGGGTGGAATGGTGCGCTTGTCTTCGGTGAGGAGGGGCTGGACTTGCTGAACGGCCCTGGTGATGGTGCTGCCGTTGACGCCGAAGAGCTGGGCGATCAGGTCTCGGGTGCCGAGTTTGCGCAGGTAGAGCACGGTGGCCAGGACCCTGTCGGCGGTGGTCAGCTTGTCCTTGGCGCCGGCTCCGCGAGCCCGGATACGGTCGCTTCCTCGCTGCTGGGTCCGTCCTTTTTCACGTAGCTCGTCGAGTCTCTGGGACAACTGGTCGACGAGTGCGTCCAGCGCCTGCTTGGTCATGCCGGTCAGTTCCGGATTGCGCAGATCACCAGCGCAGGACGGAGGCGGCAGGCCCTCGGCTGACCGCGGGTCCTTGGTCGCGCCGGCCGTGTCGCGGCGTTGTGGGTTGAGGGTGTAGTTCCAGTCGCCGTGGAAGCGGTGCCGGTGCATGGGCAGGGCGTCGATGTCCGTGTCGGTGACCTTGATGCCGGTGTCGTAGGTGCCCGAATCGAGTTCGGCGTGGACTGTCAGCCCGGTGTGGGTGGTGGTCGCCTTGATGCTGTTCACGATGACGTCGTGGCTGGTCAGGGGCCTGCCTCGCCAGTTCATGGAGATGTGGGAGAACAGCCGGTGCTCGATCTTGTTCCACTTCGAGGTGCCCGGCGGCATGTGGCAGACCGTGATCTCCAAGCCCGTCTCGACGGCCAGGGCGGCAAGTTCCGTCTTCCAGGCGCGGGTGCGGTATCCGTTGGAGCCACCCGCGTCCGCGGTGATCAGCAGCCGGGAGGCCTGGGGGTAGTCGCGGCTGGCACGGGCCTGCCACCAGCGGCGGATGGAGGCAACGGCGAAGGCTGCCGTGTCGTGGTCGGTGCCGACGCTGACCCATCCGGTATTCGCGGCAACGTCGTAGATCCCGTACGGGATCGCCTTGCCCGGTCCCTGCCGGTCCAGGAAGTCATGGGCCTTGACCTGGGCCGGAGTCCCTTCGGCTCCCACTCACGGCCCCCGTTCTTGTAGGGGCCGACCAGCTCCTTCTTCTTCGTGTCCACGCTGATCACCGGGTCGCCGGCACCCATGTGCTCCTTGGCCCGGTCGTTGATGTAGTGGAACTGGGCATCGCGGTCAGGATGCTGGGCGCCCTCGAGGGTCTTGGTGTTGGCCTGGAGACTGAATCCCTCCTCCCGCAGCAGGTCGGCAACGGTATCCGCCGAGACGCGGTGGCCCTGCCTGGTGAGCTGGTCGGCGAGTCTGCGGGTGGACTTCGTCGTCCATCGCAGCGGCGACATCGGATCTCCGCGCATGTCGGGCTCGACCAGCTCCAACAGTGCGGGCCGCAGTCCCGGATCCACCTCGGCTGCCCGCTTGCGCCCGCCACCGGGACGGCGGACCCGGCCCAGTGGTTCCGCCCCCGCTTCCAACTCGTCCACGCCCTTGCGGACGGTCGTCTCGCTGACCTCAGCCGCCTGGGCGACGGCGCGGATCCCGCCGTGCCCCAGGATCCGGGCCTCGGCCCCCATCAGCAGCCGACGCTGCCTCTCGTCCAGATGCGGGAACAACACCGCGAATTTCAGGACGAGTTGATCACGGACATCGCCGGATATGCGCATACCACACCAACGAGCCGAACCACGGGAAGCAACACCTTGATTCTCTGCGAGCCCTTACGCTCTGTGGTGCGCAGCAGGGCACCTCGACGACCTGCACGAGGGCCTGTGGTTCACGGTCACCGGGCGTGGCGACATCGACACCACCTGTGCTATCGCGGGTGGCGTGATTACTGCTCGCACAGGCGTCGGCGCACTCCCCCCCTGCCTGGCACGCAGCGCGTGAACCGCTGCCCCCGGTTGTGGCGGCGTAAGAACTCCTATCGGGAGGGCTTCAGGCGTCTCCACCAGTGCGCATCCAAGGGTGAGGAAGGCTCCGTGGATGTCGTCGCCGATCTCCCAGCGGATCCGCAGGCGGCGGAACCAGTGCATTGGGGCAAACGCCCGCTCGCCGAGCGAGCGTTGGGTGTCGAGTCCGGAGCCCCAGACCAAACCGCGGTACTTGTCGTAGTCGTAGCCGTGGCCGTGGTCGCCCAGCACGATGTCCGGACGGCGTCGGGGCCGGCCTCGCTTGCCCCACACCGGTGGTACCGCCTGGAGCGGTGGGATCAGCTGCGTGACCTCGTTGCGATTCCCGCCGGTCCGGGTGGCAGCGCGCCGGGCCCCGTCCGATCCTGGGGACGCCGACTCGAACTGCTCAGCCACCCGGGTCGGGCGGGGAATACCGCAAGCGTTAGGTGCGGTACTACGGAGGGGGACGGGTTGCGCTGTGCCCCGCCGTAGTTCCGTGGCACCGAAGGGCCCTGGCGTTTACGGCACGCGTTCGATGCGTGCGCGTCGGATGAGGTTCTTGCCGGGTTCCCTCACCTTGTCGAAGGCCGCGTTGTTCAGTAGGACGCAACTGCCCGACGGGCCGTTGACCGTGACCGTTGTCGACTGGCCGTTGTCGAGGTTGGTCACCTTCAGCTTCGTCCCTGTCGGAAACGTCCCGCTGCTCGCCGCCGGTGGTCCCGCTTCACCCGACAACGTCACCGTCGACCCCTGACACACCACTTCCCCGGTGGCCGGCGGCACCGGCGCGCCCGCCTCGGCGGACCCGGCCGCCCCACGGTTCGGCGCGGAATTATCACCGGCCACGCGTTCCACGCGTGCGCGTCGGATGAGGTTCTTGCCGGGTTCCCTCACCTTGTCGAAGGCCGCGTTGTTCAGTAGGACGCAACTGCCCGACGGGCCGTTGACCGT
>NZ_JBVIFS010000018.1:0-3683 GCF_055571215.1 Streptomyces sp. NPDC030995 | reverse complement strand
CACCTTCAGCTTCGTCCCTGTCGGAAACGTCCCGCTGCTCGCCGCCGGTGGTCCCGCTTCACCCGACAACGTCACCGTCGACCCCTGACACACCACGTCGGGGACGGCGGCATTGCCGGTCGCCATCGTGGCGGCGACCCCTGCGGTCACGAGGGCTCCCGCGAAGACAGAGAGCACGAGCTTCTTCGTACGACTCATAGTCCGTTTTCTGGACACTGGCACTCCTTGATCCGATGGACGCTGTCCCCCCGCCACGTCCTGCATACGGCCGGCATCACGCGCATGGTTCAGATCTGTCGCAGCCTCACAAATTGGGCTGAGAGGCGTTTCGCGGCGCTGCGCGGGGGCTTACCACAAGGCCCATGACCACTGGACTGCGTTCAAAGAAGCAGGTCACGTCCCTGAAGTCGATGGAGGTCGAGGTGTGTGCGGCCCTCACCTCTACGGTTTCGATCGGCGCGGGGCGCGGAGACCACAGGCGCCCTTAAGGCTCAGTTGAGGGGCCCTTAACCAGCCCAAAGCAATCGGAAGCGCGGCCCACGGGCATCAGAGTGGGTCGTCGTAGGCAGCACGGCCGGGCGTGCTGCGGCCTCCCCTCCGTCCTGGCTGGTGCGACGGTCTTCCGTCATGAACGACAGCATCCCTGCCCAGCTCGTCGAGGCAGCGGGCCGGGGGTACGGTTGCGTCTGCTTCGGTCACTCGCGAGAGGGCGGCGAAATCGGTCCTTGTGATCAATGGCCGCAAACGGCCCCCTTGCATGCTCGGCGAGGACAGGGCGAGTTGCTGGTGTGCGCGACCGTAGTTGGGGGCGGTGTCGATCCAGGCCGTGCCCTGGGAACAGGCGGTGCGCGCCAGCTTCGGTACGACGCGCACTCTGTACGTGCCCAGTCCGAGCGAGGCAGTCACCGGCTGCTCCCGAGGACGTGGCGGCCTGTCCTGCGGCCAGTGCGGTCATCACCTCGGCGGCCTGGTCGACGGTGAGCCCAGAGTGCTGCGCGAGCGCGGCGAGGGTGAACGGCTGTCCCTCAATCAACAGGTTCAGGAGCGGACCCGCTCACCGAATTCGGCAGGGGTCGCTACCGCAACACCGACCTGCGCGAGAACGACCTGTCGGCAATCCGAGGCGTGGCGAACCTCGCCAAAGTCCGCATCGACCCCGGCCAGCAGTCCGACCTCGCCGAAGCCCTCGTTAACGAACTCGAGATCACTATCGGGGACGACTGAACCGGGAGGATCCCGTGCCCCTGCAGATCGCCTACGGAGCCCCGTCCGCCCTCCACGCGCGCTGCGAGATCGCCACCAACCCCACCCCCTTCTCCTTTCGTCACGGTGCGTGTTCAGACAGGGAAGCCGGGATGGAGGACAGAGCAGGGGTCCCCTCGACCGCCAACAACAGAGAAAGCCGCCTCCCATACCCGGGCTGTAACCCTGGTGCGGGAGGCGACCTTTTCATGCTGACTATCCATCAGGAAATGCGTCGGGCGTGCGTCACGAGCGTCAAGATATCGCCCTTAACGCGCACAGCGCACATAATGCACACTGCCCAAAACCGCAGGTTAGGCGCCGCTACGACTCCAACCCCAATCGCGATGAACTGCGCAAACGCCGGACCCTGCCCGTCATCTCCCGCAAAGGAGCCCCGTACATCAAGGACATGGGCAAGCTCCGCTACGTCGTGGAGCAGACCTTCGCCCTGCTCCACCAGTTCAAACGCCTCTCCGTCCGATGGGAACGCCGCACCGAGCTCCACGACGCGTTCGTCTCCCTTGCCTGCAGCCTCATCTGCTGGCGACGCCTCAACAAGCCGGAATCATGATCGTGTTACGAGCTCCTACGGCGATGGTGTGCTTGTCCCAGTCGTCCAGGCACTGGCCCGCTGTCCTGCTTCCGTGCTCGCGGAACGGGCGGGCGTCTGCCTCCTCCCAGTCCACGGGGTGCGCCTGGCCTGTCCAGCTTCAGGCGCACTCCGCCCGCAGAACGTGCGCTGGGCCGGGTGGGGAGGTCGGAGCCGTCACCCGGACCACCATGCCGGACGGGCCGGAGGCCGAGTCGAAGTACACCGGCTCGGGCCTCGTGCCGTCGAACAGCAGCACCGCGACCCGACCCTCATGCGACCTGCCGTACTCCTCGGACTTCCACGTCTCGCCCTTGGCCATGTGCCCCTCCTCCATCCCGGGCCCGCCTTCCGCAGGCTCTCAGGACGACGATTCGCACCCACGGCCGCGGAGTGCGCGAAACAGAAGAAGTACCTGCGGACGGGGCGGCGCCTCCCCGCTCACCCTCCTCGATTTGGGGCGTCCAGGGCTCTGACAGACCCTGCGCACCTGCGGGACCGGCGGGACCGGTCGGACCAGGGTTGCCCGGGCAGCCCGGCCTACTGCCGGCCCCGCAACGCCCGCACCGACACCGCTGGCAAAGCAGCGTCCGGACCAGTACCTATTCCTGCCAAGCCCGGGTCCCCGTGCTTCCTGATCCACCCGCCGATCACACCAACCCCCGCTGGACCGTGATCAGAACTCACGCAACTGAGACAGCGTCACCCCACGTGCGATAAAGCCCGGGAACAGCGATCCCATGGCAAATCTCTTACCCCCAAGTCAGTGACCCCACTCGCTGAAAACAGCCTGCTACCAGCAATAACGTCCCAAAGCCCACTGACTCTCACCCCATCACCCCAAAACCAAGAGATCGCAACCAGCCGTTGCGCGGAAGGCGAGGGCGAATGACAGCCCTGGGTCGGGCAGCAGCGGAGAGTGGCGAAGATCTTGCGGTCCTTCCGGCGGGCGTTCGTCCGGTTGAGACCCGGAGGGTGTGGACCGGAGCCTCCGCATGCGGTTCGCCGCCGCCGCTGCACGAAACGCTGCGGCCCGGCTGACAGCGCCGTCGTGCACGACTCCTCAGGACTCCCGAGGTCATTGTTACCGGTCTCGCCGCGGGCCGTACGCCACGGGCGGGAGAACGCTGCCGCTACATGTCCCAATGCCGGACTCGCCCGCCTTGATGACCGAATACCGCCCTATTAGACGGCGTGGCCGATTTTGAAGCCGCGGTGTTGTCGGGGAGTTGGCACCGGGCCATGATCGCTTCTCGTACAACCTGACTACTCACCAGGGAGCCGAGATGTGATGGCAAACCCTCTTCCACGGGATGGGGCTGGACGGCCTGCGGGCCGCCTTCCGGTACCTGCAACCCGGGGCCACCGTGCAGGGTTCTGGTTTCTGAACAAGGGACGTTTCTGAAACTCACCTGCAAAGCCACTCAGAGGAACTCCGGGGGCTTTTCGTCTCGGCCCTCGCGCAGGCGGTTCTCAGCTTCTCCCGCACTACAACATCCGCGTAGGCACGGCCGTTCACGCCGAGTGGGTCCGCCTGGCAGCACGGCTTCATGTATGTCGCCCCGTACGCCGGACTCCGCTACTGCGCCGACGCAGACCACGCGGTCCGACACGCGTCGTCATCACCTGATGCAGCCGACCCGGCCCGAACGGGGTGGGCAGAGCCGGCTCTGACCACGACAATCCCCGGTCGGCCGAGCAAGACATGGCCATCCGCCCGTCAACTGCCGACGGCGCACGGCCATGACTTGATCGCAGCTCGCCGCGTTCTCCTCCGCCGTGCCGCTCTCTCACATGCCCTGCATTCACGAAATTCCACTATCAAAGGAGTTCTTGATCTTCATGTACA
>NZ_JBVIFS010000017.1:0-178724 GCF_055571215.1 Streptomyces sp. NPDC030995 | reverse complement strand
TTGGCTGGGGCTTTCCTCCGGGCTTTCGTTCTGTTCTTGCGTTTCCGACTCTATCAGACTCTTTCGTGTCCGACTTCCTCGGCGCTTTCCAGGTTTTCGCTTTCGCGTTTCCCTTTCCGGCGGTTCCGACTCTATCAGATTCTTTATCCGCGTCTTGCGACTGGATTGGAATTCCGATGGCCTTCGGGGGGCCTTTCCCTTTCGGGTGGATCAGACTTTATCAGGTCTCCCTGAGTGCTTGATTCCCACCCGCCCGCATGACTCGTCCGGACACACGTGTGTGCCCTGGTGTCGTGCGAGGTGGAGACGTAAACGTACTGGAGCGGGGCCCCCGGATGCAAATCCGGTTGCCCCGCTCCCGTGTGGTCGCTACGGAGAGCGTCAGACCTCGACGACGACCGGGAGGATCATCGGGCGGCGGCGGTAGCTGTCCGAGACCCACTTGCCCATCGTGCGGCGGATGAGCTGCTGGATCTGGTGCGGCTCGGCCACGCCGTCGGAGGCGGCGCGGGCGATCGCCTCCTCGATCTTCGCGATGACCGGGCCGAAGGCCGCGTCATCGATGCCGGAGCCGCGGGCCTGGATGTTCGGGCCGCTCACGACCTTGCCGGTGGTGCTGTCCACCACGACGTAGACCGAGATGATGCCCTCTTCACCGAGGATGCGGCGGTCCTTGAGGTGGACCTCCGTGACATCGCCGACCGAGAGGCCGTCCACGTACACGTAGCCGGCCTGGACCTTGCCGGAGATCCGCGCCTTGCCGTCGATCAGGTCGACGACCACGCCGTCCTCGGCGATGACGATGCGGTCCTTCGGGACACCCGTCAGGGCGCCGAGCTCGGCGTTGGCGCGCAGGTGGCGCCATTCGCCGTGGACCGGCATCAGGTTCCGCGGCTTGCAGATGTTGTAGAAGTACAGCAGCTCGCCGGCCGAGGCGTGGCCCGAGACGTGCACCTTGGCGTTGCCCTTGTGCACGACGTTGGCGCCCCAGCGGGTCAGGCCGTTGATCACGCGGTAGACCGCGTTCTCGTTGCCCGGGATCAGGGACGACGCCAGGATCACGGTGTCGCCGGGGACGATCC
The DNA here is from genome assembly GCF_055571215.1 of Streptomyces sp. NPDC030995. Lineage (NCBI taxonomy): Bacteria > Bacillati > Actinomycetota > Actinomycetes > Kitasatosporales > Streptomycetaceae > Streptomyces > Streptomyces sp. NPDC030995. Next base: position 177,642 of record NZ_JBVIFS010000017.1, on the reverse strand, counting down.
GGATCTGGTGGTCGCGGTTCGCCATGCGGGACAGGGCCGCCATCGGCTCGCCCTGGGAACCGGTGCAGACGAGGACGACCTCGTGGGCCGGCAGGTCGTCGAGGGTCTTGACGTCCACGACGAGGCCGGCCGGGACCTTCAGGTAGCCCAGGTCGCGCGCGATGCCCATGTTGCGGACCATCGAGCGGCCGACGAAGGCGACCCGGCGGCCGTACTCGTGGGCGGCGTCGAGGATCTGCTGGATGCGGTGCACGTGGCTGGCGAAGCTGGCCACGATGATCCGGTTGTGGGCGTTCGCGAAGACCGTGCGCAGGACGTTGGAGATCTCGCGCTCGGGCGGGACGAAGCCCGGGACCTCGGCGTTCGTCGAGTCCGAGAGGAGGAGGTCGATGCCCTCTTCGCTCAGACGCGCGAAGGCGTGCAGGTCGGTGAGGCGGCTGTCCAGCGGGAGCTGGTCCATCTTGAAGTCGCCGGTGGCGACGACCAGGCCCGCGGGGGTCCGGATCGCGACGGCCAGGGCGTCCGGGATGGAGTGGTTGACCGCGATGAACTCGCAGTCGAAGGGGCCGAGGCTCTCGCGCTCGCCTTCCTTCACCTCGAGGGTGTAGGGGCGGATGCGGTGCTCCTGGAGCTTCGCCTCGATGAGGGCCAGCGTCAGCTTGGAGCCGATCAGCGGGATGTCCGGCTTCTCCCGGAGGAGGTAGGGGACGGCGCCGATGTGGTCCTCGTGGCCGTGCGTCAGGACGATGCCGTCGATGTCGTCGAGGCGGTCCCGGATGGAGGTGAAGTCCGGCAGGATCAGGTCGATGCCCGGCTGCTCCTCTTCGGGGAAGAGGACGCCGCAGTCGACGATCAGCAGACGGCCGTCGAACTCGAAGACGGTCATGTTGCGGCCGATCTCGCCGAGACCACCCAGGGGGGTGACTCTGAGGCCGCCCTTGGGCAGCTTCGGCGGCGGACCGAGTTCCGGATGCGGATGGCTCAAAAGTGTCTCCTCACCACGCACGCCACGTGCCTCATAAGTCACGTGGCGCGCATGTCATTCGTGCACTTGCTTGTCTGTTTTGTATTTATTTGATCTTGCTTATTCGGTTGTGAAGTCTGTTGTCAGAGCTGTACCCCGCCGGCGGCAAGATCGATCTTGAGCTGAGCCGTCTCTTCGGCGGTCAGCTCGATCAACGGGAGCCGGAGCGGGCCTGCGGGCAGGCCCTGCAGGTTCAGCGCGCCCTTGGTCGTCATCACGCCCTGGGTGCGGAACATGCCGGTGAAGATCGGGAGCAGCTTCTGGTGGATCTCGGCGGCCTTCTGGACGTCTCCGCCCAAGTGGGCCTCCAGCATGGCGCGCAGCTCGGGGGTGACCACGTGGCCGACCACGGAGACGAAGCCGACCGCACCGATCGACAGGAGCGGCAGGTTCAGCATGTCGTCGCCCGAGTACCAGGCCAGGCCGCTCTGCGCGATGGCCCAGCTGGCGCGGCCGAGGTCGCCCTTGGCGTCCTTGTTGGCAACGATACGGGGGTGCTCGGCCAGCCGGACGAGGGTTTCCGTCTCGATCGGGACACCGCTGCGGCCGGGGATGTCGTAGAGCATGACCGGCAGCTCGGTGGCGTCCGCGATCGCCGTGAAGTGCCGGTAGAGGCCTTCCTGCGGCGGCTTGCTGTAGTACGGGGTCACGGCGAGCAGGCCGTGGGCGCCGGTGCGCTCGGCCTGGCGGGCCAGCTCGAGCGTGTGGCGGGTGTCGTTGGTGCCGATGCCGGCGACCACGTGGGCGCGGTCTCCGACGGCTTCGAGTACGGCTCGTACGAGGTCGTTTTTCTCCGCGTCGGTGGTGGTCGGCGACTCACCGGTGGTGCCGTTGATGATCAGGCCGTCGTTGCCTGCGTCCACCAGGTGGACGGCGAGCTGCTGCGCGCCGTCGAGGTCGAGTACGCCATCCGCCGTAAACGGCGTGATCATGGCGGTGAGGACCCGCCCGAAGGGGGTCTGCGGAGTCGAGATCGGAGCCATGGGTAACACGCTACTCGCTGCCATGCTCGCGGTGTCCCCTCGGGGGACGTCAACAGGGTGTTGGACGCCGGCACTGCCTGCTCGGGGGTTCAAGCAGTGCCGGGTCCGTTTGATCAGCCTAGATGAAGTTTACGAAACGTCGCAATACGGACACTTAGGACTTAACGCCGTACATCAGTACGGCATGGGCTCATCAGCCCTTACGGGGCAACGCGACCGTTGCCGTTGAAGGCTGCGTACGTGAGCGGCATGAGCGTGGCCCAGTGCTGCTCCATCTTCTCGCCGACCATCTCGATCTCCCGCTGCGGGAAGGACGGGACCGCCGCGAGCTCGTGCTGGGTGCGCAGGCCGAGGAAGTGCATGAGCGAGCGCGCGTTGCAGGTGGCATACATCGAGGAGAAAAGACCGACCGGCAGGACCGAACGGGCGACCTCCCGGGCCACGCCCGCGGCGAGCATCTCCCGGTAGGCCTCGTAGGCCTGGAGGTAGGAGTCCTCCATGACGCGGGCGGTCAGTTCCTGCTGCGCCCGGGTGCCCTCGACGAAGACGTACTTGCCCGGGCGGCCCTCCTGGACCAGCTTGCGCTCGGCGTCCGGGACGTAGAAGACCGGCTCCAGCTCCCTGTAGCGGCCCGATTCCTCGTTGTACGACCAGCCCACGCGGTGGCGCATGAACTCGCGGAAGACGAAGATCGGGGCGCTGATGAAGAAGGTCATCGAGTTGTGCTCGAAGGGGCTGCCGTGGCGGTCCCGCATCAGGTAGTTGATGAGGCCCTTGGACCGCTCCGGATCCTTCTGAAGCTCCTCCAGGGACTGCTCGCCGGCCGTGGAGACGCGGGCGGCCCACAGAACGTCCGAGTCGGCGGCGGAGTGCTTCACCAACTCCACCGTCACATCACTGCGGAAGCTGGGTTTCAGATCTGAAGCGGCGGTCTCGCTCACGGGGTCCTTCCAAACGTGCATCCGGGGCGCGCTCACTCTACGGCGCCCCTCACCGGTCCCCGCGCATCCGCACGCGCAGCACGGAGGCCCGCACAGCTGACGCACAGCCATGAAATTTGCCTAATGTCCCGGAATCCGGCACCGATTGAGCGGCTCGAACGTCCTACTAGGAGAACGCACAGTCGTAGATCCCGAGGAGGTCCGCTCTCATGTTCCGCCGGCGCGAACCCGTCCCGTTCGCCTTCGTCGCCGAGGCCGACCGGTTCCGCAGCAACGTCACTCCCCCGCCGCGCGAGAGTCTGGGCAAGACCCAGATAGCCGCCCGTACTCTGGTCGGACTGACCGTGGTTGCGGGGCTCGCCGGCTCACTGCTCTTCGGTATGCCCGCGCTGCAGCCGAACAAGGCACCGGAGAAGTCGCAGCAGTCGGCGGCGTCCGAGGGGCGGTAGCCTCTCGGGCACAGCCCAACCGAACGTGCATGTGAGTGAGGTCCAGCCGTGCCCCTGCCCTTCCTGACGGCCGACGGCGTTTCCGATGCGGATGACGACGGCGACGGCGACGAGGTACTGGCCCATCCCGACCACGACCGATGGCGGCGGCCCTACCGGCCGGGCCCCTGGCGCGTGGCCATCTCCGCGCTGCTGCTCCTGCTGTCCGCCTTCATGCTGCTGGCCACGATGATCGTCGCCTTCGCGGGCGGATGGGGCGGGGCCGGGTTCTGCCTGGCCGCCGCCCTCATGGTGGTCGGATCGGCGGTGCAGACCCTGCGCGTCGGCGTCTGGGTGAGCCGTACGGGGATGCGCCGCGTGGGCTTCCTCAGGACCCGCACGATCGCGTGGAGCGAGGTCGCCGAGGTCCGTACGGTGCAGCAGCCCGTGCGCTGGCTCGGACTGCCGAGGACCGTTCAGGGGCAGGCGCTGACGATGTCGGGCCCCGGCGGCACGGAGCTTCCGGTGCTGCTGACCGACCACAACGCCGATTTCCTGGCGCGGGCCGAGGCCTTCGACCGGGCCGCCGACACGCTGGCGGCCTGGGCCGACGAGTACCGGCCCGTGCCCGCCTGACCCGGCGCCGCGCGCACGGGAAGCCCGTACGGGGATCAGACCTGTACGGGCTTCTTGTCGTGCAGGGCGATCGCCCGCTGCATGGCCTTGCGCGCCCGCGGGGTGTCCCGGGCGTCGTGGTAGGCGACGGCGAGCCGGAACCAGCTGCGCCAGTCCCCCGGCGCGTCCTCGGTCTCGGCCTTGCGGCGCGCGAAGACCTCGTCGGCCGAATCCCGCAGGATGCGGCCGTACTTGTCCCGCTCCAGCTCGTCGACGGGCAGTGCGCCCTCGGCCTCCAGCTCGGTCGCGAGGAGGTTGGCCCTCGTGACGAACCGGGTGTTCTGCCAGAGGAACCAGACACCGATGACCGGCAGGATCAGCACGGCCAGCCCGAAGGTGACGGTGAGCCAGGTGCCGTGCCGGATCAGCATCAGCCCACGGCTGCCGACCAGGACGAAGTAGACGACCAGGACGGCGGCCGTGATGAAGTACGTGATCTTCGCGCGCATCGTGAAATCAGCCCAGTCAGCCCAGGTCGAGGAAGTGTTCCAGGCCGAAGGTGAGGCCCGGGGTCTGCGTCACGCGGCGCGCACCGAGCAGGATGCCCGGCATGAAGCTGCTGTGGTGCAGGGAGTCGTGACGGATGGTCAGGGTTTCGCCCTCGGCGCCGAGCAGCACTTCCTGGTGGGCCAGCAGGCCGCGCAGGCGGATGGCGTGCACCGGGACACCGTCGACGTCCGCGCCGCGCGCGCCGTCGAGGGCGGTGGCGGTGGCGTCGGGCTGCGCGCCGAGGCCGGCCTCGGCGCGGGCCGCGGCGATGAGCTGCGCCGTACGGGTCGCCGTGCCGGAGGGCGCGTCGACCTTGTTCGGGTGGTGCAGCTCGACGACCTCGACGGACTCGAAGTAGCGGGCGGCCTGCGCGGCGAACTTCATGGTGAGGACGGCACCGATGGAGAAGTTCGGGGCGATGAGCACACCGGTCTGCGGGGAGCCGGCGAGCCAGGTGTTCAGCTGGGCGAGGCGGTCCTCGGTCCAGCCGGTGGTGCCGACCACTCCGTGGATGCCGTGGCGGATGAGGAAGTCCAGGTTCTCCATCACCGAGGCCGGGGTGGTCAGCTCGACCGCGACCTGGGCGCCGGCCTCGGCCAGCGTCTCCAGCTTGTCACCGCGGCCGAGGGCGGCCACCAGTTCCATGTCCTCGGCGGCCTCGACCGCCTTGACCGCCTCGGAGCCGATGCGCCCCTGGGCTCCGAGCACTGCCACGCGCAGCTTGCTCATCTTCACGTCCTTCATCCAGAACAGTCTTGAAGCAGAACCGACATACCTGTACGGGACTAGGCCACCGCTTCGTCGAGGCGGGCGGCCTGCTTCTCCTTCAGCGGCCCGATCACCGCGAGCGATGGCCGCTGAGCCAGTACATCCTGTGCGACCGAGCGGACGTCGTCCGGGGTCACGGCGGCGATCCGGGCCAGCATGTCGTCGACCGACATCTGGTCGCCCCAGCACAGCTCGCTCTTGCCGATGCGGTTCATGATCGCGCCGGTGTCCTCCAGGCCGAGGACGGTGGAGCCGGACAGCTGGCCGATGGCCCGCTTGATCTCCTCGTCGGCGAGCCCGTCGGAGGCGACCTTGTCGAGCTCGTCGCGGCAGATCCGCAGCACGTCGTGGACCTGGTTGGGGCGGCAGCCCGCGTACACGCCGAAGAGGCCGGTGTCGGCGAAGCCCGAGGTGTACGAGTACACGCTGTAGGCGAGGCCGCGCTTCTCCCGGACCTCCTGGAAGAGGCGGGAGGACATGCCGCCGCCGAGGGCCGTGTTCAGCACGCCCAGCGCCCAGCGGCGCTCGTCGGTGCGGGCCAGGCCCGGCATGCCGAGGACCACGTGGGCCTGCTCGGTCTTGCGGTTGACGAGGTCGACGCGGCCGGAGGTGCGGATGCGCTTGGTGCCGGTGCGCGGGCCGATCGGCTCGGCGTCGGCGCGGGTCAGCGAGCCGGCCTTCTCGAAGGCGGCGCGGACCTGGCGTACGACCTTGTTGTGGTCGACGTTGCCGGCGGCGGCCACGACGAGGTGGGTCGGGTCGTAGTGCTTCTTGTAGAAGCGGCGGATCCGGTCGGCGCCCAGCGCGTTGATCGTGTCGACGGTGCCGAGGACGGGGCGCCCCAGGGGGGTGTCCCCGTACATGGTCTGCGCGAACAGGTCGTGGACCATGTCGCCCGGGTCGTCCTCGGTCATCGCGATCTCTTCGAGGATGACTCCGCGCTCGGCGTCGACGTCCTCCTCGCGGATCAGCGAGCCGGTGAGCATGTCGCAGACCACGTCGATGGCCAGCGGCAGGTCGGTGTCGAGCACCCGGGCGTAGTAGCAGGTGTACTCCTTCGCCGTGAAGGCGTTCATCTCGCCGCCGACCGCGTCGATCGCGGAGGAGATGTCGAGGGCGCTGCGCTTGTGCGTGCCCTTGAAGAGGAGGTGCTCCAGGTAGTGCGTGGCGCCGTTGAGCGTGGGCGTCTCGTCACGGGAGCCGACGTGCGCCCAGATGCCGAAGGTGGCGGAGCGGACGGAGGGCAGCGTCTCGGTGACGATGCGCAGTCCGCCGGGCAGGACGGTGCGCCGGACGGTGCCGATGCCGTTCTGGCCCTTGAGGAGGGTTTGGGTACGGGCGACGGCCCGCCCCTCGGAAGAGGGGCGGGCCGTCACACGGGAACTACGCGACATCACTTGTCGGAGTCGTCCTTGTCAGCGTCGTCGCCGGCGGCCTCGCCGTCGATCACGGGGATCAGGGAGAGCTTGCCGCGCTGGTCGATCTCGGCGATCTCCACCTGGACCTTGGTGCCGACCGCGAGCACGTCCTCGACGTTCTCCACGCGCTTGCCACCGGCGAGCTTGCGGATCTGCGAGATGTGCAGCAGGCCGTCCTTGCCGGGCATCAGGGAGACGAAGGCACCGAAGGTGGTGGTCTTGACGACCGTACCCAGGTAGCGCTCGCCGACCTCCGGCATGGTCGGGTTGGCGATGGCGTTGATCGTGGCGCGGGCGGCCTCGGCGGCCGGACCGTCGGCGGCACCGATGTAGATGGTGCCGTCGTCCTCGATCGTGATCTCGGCGCCGGTGTCCTCCTGGATCTGGTTGATCATCTTGCCCTTGGGGCCGATGACCTCACCGATCTTGTCCACCGGGATCTTGACGGTGATGATCCGCGGGGCGAACGGGGACATCGCGTCCGGCGTGTCGATCGCTTCCATCATCACGTCGAGGATGTGGAGGCGGGCGTCGCGGGCCTGCTTGAGGGCCGCGGCCAGGACGGAGGCCGGGATGCCGTCCAGCTTGGTGTCCAGCTGGAGGGCGGTCACGAACTCCTTGGTGCCGGCGACCTTGAAGTCCATGTCGCCGAAGGCGTCCTCCGCACCGAGGATGTCGGTGAGGGCGACGTAGTGCGTCTTGCCGTCGATCTCCTGGGAGATCAGACCCATGGCGATACCGGCGACGGGGGCCTTGAGGGGCACACCGGCGTTCAGCAGCGACATGGTGGAGGCGCAGACCGAGCCCATGGACGTCGAACCGTTGGAGCCGAGGGCCTCGGACACCTGGCGGATCGCGTACGGGAACTCCTCGCGGGTCGGGAGGACCGGCACGATCGCGCGCTCGGCGAGCGCGCCGTGGCCGATCTCGCGGCGCTTGGGCGAGCCCACGCGGCCGGTCTCACCGACGGAGTACGGCGGGAAGTTGTAGTTGTGCATGTAGCGCTTGCGGGTCACCGGGGAGAGGGTGTCCAGCTGCTGCTCCATGCGGAGCATGTTGAGGGTGGTGACGCCCAGGATCTGGGTCTCGCCACGCTCGAACAGCGCCGAGCCGTGCACGCGCGGGATGGCCTCGACCTCGGCGGCGAGGGTACGGATGTCCGTGAGCCCGCGGCCGTCGATGCGGACCTTGTCCTTGATGACGCGCTCGCGCACCAGGGCCTTGGTCAGGCTGCGGTAGGCGGCGGAGATCTCCTTCTCGCGGCCTTCGAAGGCCGGGAGGAGCTTCTCGGCGGCGATCTCCTTGACGCGGTCCAGCTCGGCCTCGCGGTCCTGCTTGCCCGCGATGGTCAGCGCCTGGGAGAGGTCACCCTTGACGGCGGCCGCGAGGGCCTCGTACACGTCGTCCTGGTAGTCCAGGAAGACCGGGAACTCACCCTCGGGCTTCGCGGCCTTGGCGGCCAGGTCGGCCTGGGCCTTGCAGAGGACCTTGATGAACGGCTTCGCGGCGTCGAGGCCCGAGGCCACGATCTCCTCGGTCGGCGCCTGGGCGCCGCCCTTGACGAGGGCGATGGTCTTCTCGGTGGCCTCGGCCTCGACCATCATGATCGCGACGTCGCCGTCCTCCAGGACGCGGCCCGCGACGACCATGTCGAAGACGGCGTCCTCGAGCTCGGTGTGCGTCGGGAAGGCCACCCACTGGCCGCGGATCAGCGCGACGCGGACGCCGCCGATCGGGCCGGAGAAGGGCAGGCCGGCCAGCTGGGTGGACGCGGACGCGGCGTTGATCGCGACGACGTCGTACAGGTGGTCGGGGTTGAGCGCCATGATCGTGGCGACGACCTGGATCTCGTTGCGCAGGCCCTTCTTGAAGGACGGGCGCAGCGGGCGGTCGATCAGGCGGCAGGTGAGGATCGCGTCCTCGGAGGGGCGGCCCTCGCGGCGGAAGAAGGAGCCGGGGATCTTGCCGGCCGCGTACTGCCGCTCCTCGACGTCCACCGTCAGGGGGAAGAAGTCGAGCTGGTCCTTGGGCTTCTTCGACGCGGTGGTGGCGGACAGCACCATCGTGTCGTCGTCCAGGTAGGCAACGGCGGAGCCGGCGGCCTGGCGGGCCAGACGGCCCGTCTCGAAGCGGATGGTGCGGGTGCCGAAGGAACCGTTGTCAATGACGGCCTCGGCGTAGTGGGTCTCGTTCTCCACTAGCGTTTTCTCCATTTTCGTCGTCTCCGTCCGCCGCCCGTGTGGCGGTGGACGGTTGCGGAGAAGCGCTCCTGGCGTGCGGGCCGGTCTTCGATCGAAGCATCCGGTTCGTTGCCCCCTGAGGGCATTCCGGGTGCCACTACCGAGGACCGGCGGCGTGGGAGGGCGCTCCTCCTCTTCAGTTGTGCGCGTCTTCCTCAGACGCGCACGTGCGTCCGTTCCAGACTACAAAGGGTCCGGTCCGGTCCGCACGTACAGCAAAGGGAGCGGCCCCCGGATGTGGGAACCGCTCCCTCCACAGCGCTTTACTTGGCGCCGGCCGCACCGCGGCGGATGCCGAGGCGCTCGACCAGCGTACGGAAGCGCTGGATGTCCTTCTTGGCCAGGTACTGCAGCAGGCGGCGACGCTGGCCGACCAGGATCAGCAGACCACGACGGGAGTGGTGGTCGTGCTTGTGCGTCTTGAGGTGCTCGGTCAGGTCCGAGATGCGGCGGGAGAGCATCGCAACCTGGACCTCGGGGGAGCCGGTGTCGCCCTCCTTGGCACCGAACTCGGTGATGATCTGCTTCTTCGTAGCGGCGTCGAGCGGCACGCGTACTCCTCGTATTAGGTCTTCGTTGCCACCGAGTGCCCCAGGTCTGAGTCTCTGGGGAGCTTCCGTAACTCGGGAGGCGGGGTCCGCTGAGCGCAGCCTCCAGAGAGTTCCGGGGGCGCGTACACAAACGGCCGTCACACAGCGTACCAGGCTGCCGGGACGCGGCGTCTCAGCTGGTGAGAGCGCGGGCCCGGGAGTAAACGTCCAGCACGGCCAGGGTCAGAGGGACCAGGCTGAGCAGGACCGCCGCCTCGGTGAGGTCGAGCAGCCTTCCCCAGAAGGGTGACAGACCCTTGCGGGGGATGACAAGCGCAATTCCCGCGAGGAGGGCCGCGCCGGCGGCGACGGCGGCGGTCAGCCAGATCGTGCGGAGGTCCAGCCCGCTGCGGTCCTGCTCCAGGACCAGGGCTTCGAGCAGGGCGGTCGGCGGGTGCAGGGCCATGCCCAGGATCAGCAGCGCGACGGCGAGGAGACCGGCGGTCAGGGCGCACACGACCTGCGAGGTGTAGCGGAAGAGGCGGGCGCGCAGCAGCATGGCGAGGCCGGTGGCGAGGGCCAGCAGGCGGCCCCAGGTGTTGTCGGAGAACCCGAGCACGGCGGCGGATCCGACGGCGACGGCGGCGCAGCCGCCCACCAGACCGAGCAGCATCTCGTGGCCGCGGCGGGCCTGGGCGGCGATCGCCTCGGCGTCGAGCGGGGTGCCCTGCTCGGGCTGGTCGGAGCCGGACTGCTCACCGTACGGCTCGGTCTCGTAGCGGTCCGGAGTCTCGTAATCCTCGGTGGCGCTCTGCGGGGCGGCGTAGCCGATGGGCAGCCGGGCGAAGCGGGCGGAGAGGCCGGGGAGGAAGGCGACGAGGCCGATGGCCACGGGGGCGCAGGCGGCGGCCGTGTGGGTCGCGGAAGCCCCGGTGGCGATGGCCGCGAAGGTGGCGAGGGTGCCGGTGGCGGCGACGAAGGTGGCCGCGACGAAGGGGGCGTCGCCACTGGGAGTGAGCGCGACCAGGGCGACGGAGGCGACGAGGACGCACACGCAGCCGAGCAGGAACTGGAGCCGGCCCGGGCCCTCGCCGGCGGCGGGCGCGATGATCCCGGAGCCGGCGATCAGCAGGTGCGGGAGGGCGCCGAGGCCCAGGGCCACGGCGGAGAGGCGGTCGCGGTAGACCCGGGCGCGCACCCCGGCCACGGCGGTGAGCAGGACGCCCGCGGCGCCGGCGATGATGCCGGGCAGGCCGTGCATGTCGTGGCGGATCGGGTCGGCGTACCAGAGGACGAAGCCCAGCATGACGAGCAGCACCGCGGCGCCGGCCAGGCCCGCGCCGCGCAGCATGTCGTCGCTCCAGCGGTGCCGGTCGCGGACGACGGCGGAGGCGACGGCGTCGGACACGTCGTCGAACACGGCCGGCGGCAGGGACTCGGCGAAGGGGCGCAGGCTCAACACCTCGCCGTCGAGGACCTGCTGGGCGGCGAGGGTGCGCGCGCCGTCGAGGACGGTGCCGGAGCGGCGTACGAGGTGGAAGCCGGTCGGGGCGCCCACGGGCTGGGTCTGGCCGGTGAGGCGCAGCAGCTCGGGGTAGACGTCGGCGACGGCGATGTCCTCGGGGAGGGCGACGTCGATCCGGCTGTCAGGTGCCACGACGGTGACCCTGCAGAAACCCGTCGTGCCGGCCGTACTCACCTGTGTGACCCCCCTGGTTGATGCCCGCACCGGCGGACGATTCGCGGATGCGCATGCTGCGGCGGCCACCCTACCGGGCGTATGGCCGACTGTCGGCAAGTAGGATCACCGTCGCGTGGGGGAGACCCCCTTCGCGCCCGGGACTTGGGGGCGCCGGTTATGACGTCCCGTCCGTTTTCGAGGGATTGATGCTCCGGTGAGCCAGATCGTCGTCAAACGCCCGCCGCGGTCACTGCCGCCCGAGGTCCCCTCGGACGAGCTGAGACTGGAGGCTCCGCCGGAACTCCCGCGCGGGCAGCAGGAGGGCATGCTGATGCAGCTCCTGCCGATGCTCGGCATGGGCTCTTCCGTCGTCTTCTTCTTCATGCCGGGTGCGGCGCCCTTCATGCGCATCATGGGCAGCCTGATGCTGGTGTCGACGGTGGGCATGGTCGTCGCCCAGTTGATGCGCCACCGCCGCGGTACGCAGGGGCAAATGGCCGATGTGCGCCGGGACTACCTCAAATACCTTGCGCAGACCCGTCGTCAGGTACGCCGGACCGCGCGGGCGCAGCGCGACGCGCAGCTGTATCTGCACCCGGCGCCCGAGCAGTTGTGGTCGGTGGTGGCGGAGGGCTCGCGGCTGTGGGAGCGGCGGGTCGGCGACCAGGACTTCGGACAGGCCCGGCTCGGGCTGGGTTCGCAGCGCCTGGCGACCACCCTGGTGGCGCCGGAGACGGCGCCCGTGGACGAGCTGGAGCCGCTGACCGCGGGCGCGATGCAGCGTTTCCTGAAGGTGCACTCCTCGCTCGACGGGCTGCCGGTGGCGGTGTCGATCCGCGCCTTCTACCACGTGACGGTGTCCGGGGAGCCGGACTCCGCGCGCAGCACCGCGCGGTCGCTGGTCGCGCAGCTGGCGACGCTGCACTCCCCCGAGGACCTGCTGGTGGCCGTGGTCGCGGCGCCGGGCGCGGTGCCCTCGTGGGACTGGACGAAGTGGCTGCCGCACACCCAGGTGCCCGGTCAGGTCGACGGGGCCGGTACGAAACGGCTGTTCGGCGATGACCTCGCCGAGCTGGAGACGCTGCTGGCGCCCCGGATGGAGGGCCGGCCGCGGTTCAGCCGGGAGGTGTCCCCGGTCCTGGACCAGCCGCACCTGGTGATCGTGCTCGACGGCGGGATGGTGCCGCCGGATTCGGTGTTCGCCGCGGCCGAGGGCCTGCAGGGCGTCACCATCGTCGAGGTGATCGGCGGCGAGCTGGACGAGCCGCGCGGCGGGCTGTCGGTCGTGGTGCGGCCGGGCCGGCTGCGCCTGGAGTCGGGTGGGGGCGTCGCGTACGAGGGCGTCCCGGACACGCTGTCGCTGCCCGCTGCGGAGGCCCTGGCCCGGCAGCTGGCGCCGCTGCGCACGGGCGGCGGGGACGACGACGAGCCGCTGCTCGCCAACCTGGACTTCACGGACCTGCTGAACCTGGGCGACGCGGCCTCGATCGACGTGGCGCGGACCTGGCGGCCGAGGTCGGCCGGTGAGCGGCTGCGCGTGCCGATCGGCGTCGGCGAGGACGGCGGCCCCGTCATGCTGGACCTCAAGGAGGCCGCGCAGGAGGGCATGGGCCCGCACGGTCTGTGCGTGGGTGCGACCGGTTCCGGCAAGTCGGAGCTGCTGCGCACGCTGGTGCTGGGCCTGGCGGTCACGCACACCTCGGAGACGCTGAACTTCGTACTCGCCGACTTCAAGGGCGGTGCGACCTTCACCGGCATGGGGCAGATGCCGCACGTCGCGGCGGTCATCACCAACCTGGCGGACGACCTCACGCTCGTGGACCGCATGGGCGACTCGATCCGCGGTGAGCTCCAGCGCCGTCAGGAGCTGCTGCGTTCGGCGGGCAACTACGCGAACATCCACGACTACGAGAAGGCCCGCGCGGCCGGCGCCCCGCTGGAGCCGCTGGCCTCGCTGGTGCTGGTCATCGACGAGTTCAGCGAGCTGCTGACGGCGAAGCCGGACTTCATCGACATGTTCATCCAGATCGGCCGCATCGGCCGCTCGCTGGGCGTGCACCTGCTGCTGGCCTCGCAGCGCCTGGAAGAGGGCAAGCTGCGCGGCCTGGACACGTACCTGTCGTACCGGATCGGTCTGCGGACCTTCTCGGCGGCCGAGTCGCGGACCGCGATCGGCGTGCCGGACGCCTACCACCTGCCGTCGGTGCCCGGCTCGGGCTACCTGAAGTTCGGTACGGACGAGATGACCCGCTTCAAGGCGGCGTACGTCTCGGGTACCTACCGCTCGGGCGGGCCGGACCTGTCGGTGGGCCTGTTCCCGGTGGAGCGGCGGCCCGCGCTGTTCACGGCGGCCCCGGTGCCGGTGGTGTACGCGGCCCCGGACCCGGCGTACCTGGCGGCGCAGCAGGCGCCGCGGGAGGACGACGCCCTCGCGGACACGGTGCTGGACGTGATCGTGGGCCGGCTGGAGGGGCAGGGCGTACCGGCGCACCAGGTGTGGCTGCCGCCGCTCGACCAGGCGCCGCCGCTGGACCAGTTGCTGCCGGCGCTGGCGCCGAGCGCGGAGCGCGGGCTGCACGCGGACGGGTACACGCGGCCCGGCGGGCTCGTCGTACCGCTCGGCCTGATCGACAAGCCCTTCGAGCAGCGGCGCGAGGTGCTGTACCGGGACTTCTCGGGTGCGGCGGGCCACATGATGGTGGTCGGCGGTCCGCAGTCGGGCAAGTCGACGCTGATGCGGACGCTGATCTCCTCCTTCGCGCTCACGCACACCCCGCGCGAAGTGCAGTTCTACGGACTGGACTTCGGTGGTGGCAGCCTGTCGGCGGTCGCCGAGCTGCCGCACGTGGGCGGGATCGCCTCGCGCCTGGACCCGGAGCGGGTCCGGCGTACGGTCGCGGAGGTGGGGGGCATCCTCAACCGCCGCGAGGAGTTCTTCCGCGCGAACAACATCGACTCGATCGGCACCTACCGGCGGCGCCGGGCGGCGGGCGACCTGCCCGGTGAGCCGTGGGGCGACGTGTTCCTGATCGTCGACGGCTGGGGCAACTTCAAGGGCGAGTACGAGGGCCTGGAGCAGATCGTCACGGACATCGCGTCCCGCGGTCTGGGCTACGGCATCCACGTGGTGATCACCGCGGCGCGGTACATGGAGGTACGGGCCGCGCTCAAGGACCAGATGCTCAGCCGGCTGGAGCTGCGGCTCGGCGACACCATGGACTCCGAGTTCGACCGCAAGGTCGCGGCGAACGTCCCCCCGGGGATGCCGGGCCGCGGCCAGGTGGCGGAGAAGCTGCACTTCCTGGGCGCGCTGCCGCGGATCGACGGCTCGCACGACGCCGGGGACCTGTCGGAGGCCACGGCGGCCTTCGTGGAGGCGGTCAAGCAGAACTGGGCGGGGCAGGCGGCTCCCGGAGTACGGCTGCTGCCGCGGCTGCTCCACTCCGACCAGCTGCCCAAGGGCGGGGAGCAGCCCGGCCGCGGGATCGCGATCGGCATCGACGAGACCGATCTGGAGCCGGTGTTCATCGACTTCGAGACGGACCCCTTCCTCCTCGTCTTCGGCGAGAGCGAGTCGGGCAAGACGAATCTGCTGCGGCTCATCACCAAGCAGATCTCGCAGCGCTACACGCCCGACCAGGCGCGCCTGGTCGTGGGCGACTACCGGCGGAGCCTGCTCGGGGCGCTGCCCGAGGAGCACCTGCTGGAGTACGCGCCGATGGCGAGCTCCCTGCAGATGCACATGGAGGCGCTGGGCGGGGTGTTCTCGCGTCGGCAGCCGCCGAACGACGTCACTCCGCAGCAGCTGCGCGACCGCAGCTGGTGGACGGGCCCGGACGTGTTCATCGTGATCGACGACTTCGACCTGGTGGCCACCAGTCAGGGCAATCCGCTGGCGGCGCTGGTGGAGTTCCTGCCGTTCGCGCGGGACACGGGTGTCCGCTTCATCATCGCGCGCAACTCGGCGGGTGCCTCGCGCTCGCTGTACGAGCCGTTCATGCAGCGGATCAAGGAGCTGGGCGCGCAGGGCATCGTCCTGTCGGGCGACCCGTCCGAGGGCGACCTGGTCGGCAACGTGCGGCCGCGTCCGATGCCGCCGGGCCGGGCCTACTTCGCCTCGCGCAGGCGGGGGACGTCGCTGGTGCAGCTCGGCCGGATGCCGGGCAGCATGTAATCGGGCGCCGCATGATCGCCTTCCGGTGGCCGACCTGTCAGGGGTCGGCCACCGGGAAGGATCGGGTGGAAACCTCTCCCGGCCGGCGGCGCAGCACCGATAATCGGCGGTGAAGACGCTCCACCGAGGGAAGGGCCGCCCATGGGCACTCAGCAGGAGAAGGACGAGCTGTACGCGCTCGACATCAGCGGCGTGGAGTGGGAAGGGCCGCCCGGGACCAGCCCGGACGAGGAGCGGGTCGAGATCGCCCGGCTTCCCGAGGGGGCGGTGGCCATGCGGTCCTCGCTGGACCGGGACACGGTGCTGCGCTACACGGCCGCCGAGTGGGAGGCCTTCGTACTCGGCGCCAGGGACGGCGAGTTCGACCTCGACCGGCACCGTCCCTGACGGGACGGCAGCACGTCAGGCTGAACACGCCGAAGGGGCGCGCCCGGTGCGGGCGCGCCCCTTCGGCGTGTACGGACGTGCGTCTGCCGACCAGGCTCAGAAAGCCTCGGTGAACAGGGCCGACGCCTTCTTGTCGGTGGCGCGGTAGTCGTCCTTGCCGCGCTCGATGAGCTGGGCGACCTGCTCCAGCGTGGCCTTCATGTGGTCGGCCTTGCCCTTGTACTTGGCCTGCAGCTGGACGTACTGGCCGTGCGCCTCGCCGTCCCAGGTGTCCGTGACGGCCTTGACCGCCTGCTCCATCGCATCCAGGTCGTCCCTGATGTTCTTGGAGACCTGGCGGATGCGGTTGGCCATCTGCTGGACGTTGTCGTACTGGACCTTAGTGTGGCCGTCGTCGGCAGCCATGTGCTTCTCCTTCGCTCTGAGCGGGTTACCGGGAAAACGACGTGGGTCAGATGCCGTTGAGGCCGGAGCTGTTGCCACCGGCACTCGCCTGAACCGCCTTGAACGCCGCGCGCACCTCGTCGTCCTGGGCGTTGCTCAGGTTCTTGGTCTGGGACACCGCGTTGTACAGGACACGGAGCAGGCGACGGATCTCGTCGTGGTCCTCGTTCACCACCGTCTGGGCGGAGACGAACCCCGAGGCGCCGACACCGGTCCAGCCGGCGCTCACGGTGGCGAGGATGTCGGCCAGCTCGCGTGCCTGCCTGCTGACGGCGCCGGCCGTCTCCTCGATCTTGATCTTCGCCTGGTTGACCGGATTGTCTGCAAGTCCGAACGTGTTCGTGCTCATCCGAAGCTCCTCACTTCTCAATTCGCCGGCGGAACCGGCGGATTGCGTGGCGGAGTGGACATTGCCCGGTGCGGTTTTGAACCACGCGTCCCGGAAGTCCCCCTCCGCTTCACGCGATCCCCCGATCACACTCGTGAAGCCTGGTGCCACTCTAGCCAGTTCATCGCCAAGGCCCAACACCGGTAGGCCGCTTCTGTTGATGAACTGTGACCGTTCACTGCAAACGGCGCCGGCGGCTGCGCGCCTCCCGCACGACCGTCGCGGTACCCGCGATGACGGCGATGAGGACGGCGCCGATACCGAGAGCGTACGTGCCGTACCGCTCCTCGCGCTCCTGCGCCGACTCTGT
Source organism: Streptomyces sp. NPDC030995 (assembly GCF_055571215.1). Lineage (NCBI taxonomy): Bacteria > Bacillati > Actinomycetota > Actinomycetes > Kitasatosporales > Streptomycetaceae > Streptomyces > Streptomyces sp. NPDC030995. Next base: position 160,762 of record NZ_JBVIFS010000017.1, on the reverse strand, counting down.
GAGCTGCAGCGGCGCCGCCTCCGGGGCGGCCGCCGGCGGCGGGCCCGGGTCCGGGACCGGGGCCTTGGGGGCCTCCTGGTCCTGGCTGAGCGCGCGCACCGGGTCGACTACTCCCCAACCGACGTAGTCGTCACGGCCCTTGATCGAGCGTTCGGCGGTGTTCTGGATCTGCCAGACGATCTGCTGCACCGACCAGTCGCCGTGCTTGGCGCGCAGCAGGGCGGCGACCCCGGCCACGTACGGCGCGGAGAAGCTGGTGCCGTTGTCGATGCACTGGCCGAAGCCGGGGACGGTGGAGACCATGTCGACGCCGGGCGCCGCCACCCCGATGAAGTCGCCGGGCTGGGAGAACGGGGCACGCTCGTTGTTGCGGTCCGAGGAGCCCACGGCGAGGACTCCGGGGAAGGCCGCCGGGTAGGTCTTGCGCTTCTGGCCGCTCATGCCGTCGTTGCCGGCCGAGGCCACCACCACGACGTTGGCGGCGATGGCCTTCTGCACCGACTTGCCGAGCTCGGAGTCCGCGGACAGCTGTACGTCGGTGTCCTGGGAGATGTTGATCACCTGGGCGCCCTTGGCCACCGCGTGGTCGATCGCCTGGCTCAGCGACAGGGCGTTGCCCTTGCCCTGCCCGTCGTTCTGCCGGATCGGGATGATCACCGCGTCCGGGGCCAGGCCGACGAAGCCGGTGCCCTCCTGGGGGCGGGCGGCGATCAGCCCGGCGACCTTGGTGCCGTGACCGACGGTGTCGGCCGTACCGTCGCCGCCCTTGGGGTCGACGAAGTCCTTGCCGGCGCCGGTGTCGAGGGCTCCGCTGAGCTGCGGGTTCGCCCGGTCCACGCCGGTGTCGATGACCGCGACCCGGATGGCGTTGCCGTTCTTGTCCTTGCCCTTGGTCTGCGCCCAGAGCTCGTCGAGGAGGAGCCGCTGGAGGGCCCAGGGGCGGTCCGCGATCTGCTTCTTCATGGGGAAGGTGCACTCCCCCGCCCCGTCCAGGCCGAAGGCGTACGGGGGCTGCGGCGCGGCCCCGGTGGTCGCGGCGGCCGCGCCCGTGGCCCCGGAGACCAGGGTCAGGGCGAAGGCGGCGGTCAGGAGCGCGCTGCGGGGCGTGCGGTACTGGGGCATCTGCGGCTTCCTCACGAACCCTGGGGCTGGCGAGCGGAGTTGGTGTCCAGGCGCGGGCCCTTGGAGAGGAACTCCGACCAGGCGATGGGCACCATGGCCGGGGTGACGCTTCCGTAGCCGAGCCGGACCTGCGCCTGGCTGGGCTCGGGGCGGCCGTCCGAGGCCCCCTTCCCCTGCTGGTCGGGCGCGCCGATCTTCGACTGCTCGGCGTCGCTGTCGCCGTTGGCCTGGACGGCGTACCGCAGACCGGTGTCGGTGACCAGGAACAGGGAGCCGCCGGCCGTGGTCTGCTTGCCCTGGACCTGGGTGTAGAGCAGACCCGAGCCCGGGGTGACGTACGCGCTCGTGCCGCTGGCCGTGATGTCGATGGGGAAGCCGGTGCCGGCCCACGTGCTCAGCGTCTGGGCGCCCTGGCCGTCGACCGAGCGCAGGACGTTGCAGACGGTGTCGCGGCTGTTGGGGCCGGTCGCCTGCGCGCCGCCGGCGGGCGCCGTCTGATTGACCCGCTCGGTCTTCTTCTGGGGCCACTTGACCTCGCCGGCGAACGGGGTGGCCTCCGGGTTGATCGACTGGAGGTCGATCTCGCGGGCCTTGCCGTGCATGTTGAGACCGTCCGTCGCGGGCGCCGAGATCAGCAGCCAGGCGACGAAGTCGGAGACCGGGGCGACCTTCCCGGGCAGGACCACGTAGTGCTGCGCCCCGGAGCCGGTCTGCGCCTTGAGGACCATGCCGACCTTGTTGTCCGCGGTGATCAGGCCCTTGACGTTGGCGTTGTCGGCGGCCTTGCCGGGGAGCTGCGGGAAGGCCAGGTCCTCGCCGGAGTTGAGGGTCCCGAGCCATTCCGGGGTGACCTGCTGCGGGGTGGCGCCGGTGCCGACGAGGGCGTTGGTCATCGTCGCGGCGGCCGGCGTGCCCTCCGGGAACTTGTACTTCGTGCCCGCCGCGTCGATCAGGTAGCGCTCCTTGCCCGCGCCGGTGCTCTGCACGTACAGCGACTGGGTGTCGGTGAGCCTGCGGGCGTCGTCCGTCAGGGGCGCCTCGCGGTCGGCCAGGACGAAGGTGGCGCTCTGCACGCCGCTGCCGTTGCCGCCCGGCTGCTGGCAGACGGCCCAGCGCTTGGCCTTGCCGGCCTCGTCCTTGGAGGGGAGCCGGTCGGGGGCGTACGGGATGCCGATGATGGGGCCGCGCGGCGGCTTGCCGGCGTCGAGGACCTTGTCGTCGACCTGGATCACCTTGAACTTCTGGGGATCCAGCAGGAGTCGGGCGGAGGCGAGGTTCAGCACCGGGTGCAGCCGGGTCTGGTCCTTGCCGTTGACCTTGGTGGTCAGGACCACGTACCGGGTCGTCGAGTCCTTGCCGACGATCACCTTGGTGCCGGCGTCCGCCCAGCCCTTGGGCGCCGTCGGCTTGAACATGCCCCAGGCGCCGAATCCGGCGAGCACGAGCGCACCGACGATCAGCCCCGGAAGGACCGCGCGCAGCGGGCGCGGCGCGCCCTCCTCGGTTCCCGTGGCGGATGGCTGGAGGAACGCGGCCACCGTGCGCCGCTTCGCAAAGGTGTACGCGTTGAGCTCATCACGTCGTGATGCCATGACCGTCTGCTTCTCCCCGCACGGCCCGGCCGGTGAGTACGGTCCCAGGGCCTCGTTTGTCGGACCGGGCACCTACTATGCCTCTTGACGGACGGTATGCAGGGGCCGGGTAGGGTGAGGTCGCCGCTCAGCGCCTTCCGGACCGCAGTATTCAGGGGTCATCAGGGGCATCAGGGCTTGTTGGGGTGGATTGCGGAGATTCCGGGGTCACGCGGCGGGTGCCGCGCAGCGCCGGGAATCCCGGCGTCCGGCCCTGGGGGCACCTCCCAGCGGTAGTTGGGGGAGAAAGGGGAAGTGCGCGAGTGATGGCCACCGCGACGGAGCAGCAGACTGGCGCGCCCGCACCCGCACGCGGCGGGGTGACGCCGCATCCGAAGTCGAGCCCTGGCCGCTTCGGTCCATTCCGACTGCAACAGCTCGTTCTGCTCCAAGTCGCGGCGGCCGCCCTGTTGGTGGCCTGGGTGGTCGAACCGCTGCTGCTCGTCCCCACCGGTGTGCTGGCGCTCGTGCTGGTGCTGCTCGCGGTCGTACGCCGCCACCAGCGCTCCCTGCCGGAGTGGATCGGCAGCGCGCTCGCGCTGCGTTCGCGCCGGAGGCGGGCCGCGTCCCTCACCGTGCCCGCTGGCACGGAGCCGGGGCTGGCCCCGCTGGTCGAGGCCGATCCGGCGCTGCGGACGCTCACCTTCAGCGACCGCGACCGGCGGCCCGTCGGGATGATCGGCGACGGGACCTTCCTGACCGCGGTCGTCCAGGTGGACACGGACGCCACCGCGCTGCGGCCCGACCGGGCGGCGCGGCCGCTGCCGCTGGGCCTCGTACGGGACATCCTCGAAGTGGACGGCATCCGGCTGGAGTCCGCGCAGCTGGTGCAGCACACCCAGCCGGCGCCCGCCCCGCACCTTCCGGCCCAGTCGATGGCCGCCCGCAACTACGCGCCGCTGCAGGCCCGGACCGGTTCCCCGGCGGTGCGGCTGACCTGGATCGCGCTGAAGCTCGACCCGGAGCTGTGCCCCGAGGCGGTCACCGCGCGCGGTGGCGGGCTGGCGGGGGCCCAGCGGTGCGTGGTGCGCGCGGCGGACCAGTTGGCGAGCCGGCTGGCCGGTGCCGGTTTCAAGGCCACCGTGCTGACCGAGCAGGAGCTGACGGCGGCCCTGGCCACGTCCTCGTGCGCGAACCCGATGGCGATCACCCAGGCGGGGCGGTCGGCCAGCACGGGACGGCGTACCGAGGAGACCTCGCGGACCTGGCGCTGCGACGACCGCCGGCACACGACGTACTGGATCGGCCGCTGGCCGCAGCTGGGCGGCGCCGGAGCGGCGGCCCTGCCGCAGTTCGTGGCCCTGCTGACCTCGCTGCCCGCGCTCGCGACGAACTTCAGCCTGACGATGGCCCCGGCCGAGCGACAGGGCGTGACCCTGACCGGACACGTACGGGTGACGGGGCGCAGCGACGAGGAACTGGTCGCGGCGCGCCGGGAGTTGGAGAGGACGGCCCGGGGCGTGAAGACCGGGCTGGTCCGGCTCGACCGTGAACAGGTACCGGGGCTGCTGGCTTCGCTGCCGCTGGGAGGGGCTCGATGAGGGGCGGTTTCGGGCTGGTCGGCCCGCAGCGCGAGCAGCACGTGGTGCCCGCGGCGGACCTGGACTCGCTGGCGCTGCCCGTCGGTGACGACGGGGTCGTCATCGGCGTGGACGCCGAAGGACGGCCGGCGGTGCTCGGCATCAACCGGCCGACGCCGTACGAGGTGACGCTGATCGGCGGTCTGTGGACGGCCCAGGTGCTGGCGCTGCGCGCGGCGGCCACCGGCGCCCGCGTGGCGGTGGAGACCGGGCGCGGACAGGTGTGGGCCGGGCTGGCCCAGGCCGCGGGCGGCGGGCAGCAGTGCGTGACCCTGCACGAGGTGGGCCGGATCCCGCCGCAGGGCGCGTCGGCGGGCAGCCCGGTGCTGGTGATCCGCGACTGCGGGATGCGGCCGCCGCGCGGGCGCGTGGTGGCCGGGCCGTGGCAGTCAGTGCTGACCCTGCTGCCGTACCTGAGCCCGACGGCGCCGCGGCTGCTCCAGCAGTCCTCGCTGGTGGGCGTGCAGCGGGTGTCCCCGGACGAGGCGGGGCAGATCGGCCGGCTGATGCGGCTGCCGCGGCAGGCGGTGGACTCCCTGCCGACGCTGGGCGACGGGGTGACGCTGTGGTGCACGCCGCGGGACCGGCAGTTCGTGATGACCCAGGGGACGGAAGCGGAATCGGGCCTGCTGGGCCCGGCGCGCCGCATCGACTGATCGCGGCCCCTGAGGGGGGGCGGACAGCGATGTCAGGGCGCGATTAGGCTGGGGCCGGGCGCGGCGAGGTGGGCGCCGGACCAGTGTTCGACAGACCAGGAGGACCAGTGAGCGGCGATCGGAACGAGAGGCGCGGCGGGACGTGGGACGTCCCGACGGACGATCAGTCCGACGCGGAGCCCGAGCTGACGGGCGAGTTCACCATCGACTACACCCCGCCTGCCTGGTACACGCAGGGCACGGCCCCGGCCGCGCAGGTACCCGGGCTCCCCGAGGGCAGCGGCTTCGAGCCCCACCGCCCGACGGACTTGGACTCGCCCTCGACGATGCGGATCGCTCCGCCGGCGCCGCGGACCCCGTCCGAGGGCGAGGGCGCGCCGGTCCCCTTCCCGACTCCTGCACCGGCCCCGGCCGAGGCGAGCACGCCGGACCCGGCGCCGATGCCGCTTCCGTACTCGGCCCCGGCCCCGGCCCCGGCGCCCGTGGCGGAGCCGGTCCCGGCTCCGGTCGAGCCCCCGGCTCCCGTTCCGGCGTTCGTGGCACCGACTCCGGCGCCCGCTCCGGCTCCGGCTCCGGCTCCGGCTCCGGCTCCGGCTCCGGCTCCGATCGAGGCCGCTCCGCCGATGCCCGCGCTCGAAGCCCCGGCCCCGGTCGCGCCGTTCCCGGCTCCGACTCCGGCTCCGACTCCGACTCCGACTCCGGCTCCGGCTCCGGCTCCGGCCCCCGTCGAGGCCGCCCCGCCGATGCCCGCACTCGAAGCCCCGGCCCCGGTAACGCCGTTCCCGGCTCCGGCCGAGGATGCACCGTCGTACGCGGCTCCCGCCCCGGTCGACGACGCGCCCGTGGCCGACGCCCCGCCCACCCCGTTCGCGCCGTTCGCGGACCTGGCCCCGGCGCCGGCCCCCGAGCCCGTCGCCGAGGCGGCCGTCCCGGCGCCGGAGGCCTCGCCCGAGCACTGGGCCGGTCCGCAGGACACCCCTGCCGACGGGACCCCCCTGCTGCCCCCCGCCGAGCAGGCATCGGCACCGGTCAGCCCTGCGGACGTACCGCGGGCCGGCGGGGAGAACCCGTTCGGGGGGCCCTCCGAAGAACTGCCCCCGCTGCCGCCCGCGTTCGCGGCTCAGGACGCCTACCCGTTCCCGCCGCAGCACCAGCAGGCGCAGCAGCAGCAACAGCCGCCGCAGCAACAGCAGTACGACCCCCGCTCCTCCGGGCAGTGGTCCGTCGGTCCCGCGCAGCAGCAGCCGCCGCAGCACCCCCAGCCGCCGCAGCCGCACGACCCGCGTTACTCGGCCGGCCAGACCACCGGCGGCGCGCCGCTCGGCTACACCGCCGCCGTCGAGCTGTCCTCCGACCGCCTCCTGCGCAACAAGCAGAAGCCCAAGAACAACAACGCCGGGGGCGGCCTGTTCCGCTTCGGCGGCAAGGCGGCCGAAGCGGAGCGCCAGCGCAAGCTGGAGCTGATCCGCACCCCGGTCATGTCCTGCTACCGCATCGCCGTCATCTCCCTCAAGGGCGGCGTCGGCAAGACCACGACGACCACCGCCCTCGGTGCCACCCTGGCCACCGAGCGCATGGACAAGATCCTGGCCATCGACGCCAACCCCGACGCCGGTACCCTCGGCCGACGCGTCCGCCGCGAGACCGGTGCCACCATCCGGGACCTGGTCCAGGCGATCCCGTACCTGCACTCGTACATGGACATCCGCCGGTTCACGTCCCAGGCGCCCTCCGGTCTGGAGATCATCGCCAACGACGTGGACCCGGCCGTCTCCACGACCTTCAACGACGAGGACTACCGCCGCGTCATCGAGACGCTGGGCCGCCAGTACCCGATCATCCTCACCGACTCGGGCACCGGCCTCCTCTACTCCGCCATGCGCGGCGTCCTGGACCTGGCCGATCAGCTGATCATCATCTCGACCCCGTCCGTGGACGGTGCCAGCAGCGCCAGCACCACTCTCGACTGGCTCTCCGCGCACGGGTACGCCGACCTGGTCTCCCGCTCCCTCACCGTCATCTCGGGGGTCCGCGAGACCAGCAAGATGATCAAGATCGAGGACATCGTGCAACACTTCGAGACCCGCTGCCGCGGTGTCGTCGTCGTGCCGTTCGACGAGCACCTCGCGGCCGGCGCCGAGGTCGACCTCGACATGATGCGGCCCAAGACGCGCGAGGCGTACTTCAACCTCTCCGCGCTGGTGGCCGAGGACTTCCTGCGGGCCCAGCAGCAGGCCCCGCAGGGCCACTGGGGCGCGCCGCAACAGCCCCAGGCTCCTCAGCAGCCCCACCAGCCGCAGCACCAGCCGCAGCACCAGCAACCGCCGCAGCAGCAGCCCCAGCCGTACGGCCAGCCCCAGGGCCAGCCCCCGTACCAGCAGCCGCCGCAGCCCTACGGCCAGCCGTACCCGCAGCCCGGCCAGCCCTGGCAGCAGCCCCAGGCCCCGCAGCAGCAGCCGCCGCAGCCCCAGCAGCCCCCGCGCGACCCGCGCCTCGGCTGACAGCAGGCCCGCAGGCCCAGCGCAACGGAAAGGGCCCGTACCGCCCCGGATCACCGTGTGATCCCGAGGTGGTACGGGCCCTTTCCCGTACGTCCGTCAGCGGTGCGCGTCGTACGCGTCCGTCAGCACCCGCGCCCGCTTCACGTCGTCCGCGATGGCCTCCAGCAGCCCGTCCAGCGACTCGAACTTCGCCATCCCCCGCACGTACGCGAGGAAGTCGACGGCCACGTGCATCCCGTACAGGTCCAGCCCGATCCGGTCGATCGCGTATGCCTCCACGGTCCGCTCGGTGGCGTCGAACTGCACGTTCGTCCCCACCGAGATCGCCGCGGGCATCCGCTCACCGTCGGCCGTCAGCCAGCCCGCGTACACCCCGTCCGCCGGGATCGCGGTGTGCGGCGCCGTCTCCACGTTCGCCGTCGGGTAGCCGAGCTCGCGCCCGCGCTGCGCACCGCGCACCACCACGCCCTCGACCCGGTGCGGGCGCCCCAGGATCTCGGCCGCGCCCTCCATGTCGCCCTCGGAGACCAGTCTGCGCGCGAGCGTCGAGGAGAACGGCACTCCGCCGCCCGCTTCGCCCCGCTCGACCAGGTCCACGACATGGACCTCGTAGTCGTACGTGCCGCCCAGCTCGCGCAGGAAGTCGACGTTCCCGGCGGCCCGGTGGCCGAAGCGGAAGTTCGGGCCCTCGATGACGGACCGCGCGTGCAGCTTGTCGACGAGCACCTTCACGATGAAGTCGGCCGGGGACAGCTGCGAGAACTCCGCCGTGAACGGCAGGATCAGCAGCGCGTCCACGCCCAGTCCGGCCATCAGTTCGGCGCGCCGGTCGTACGGGGCCAGGATCGGCGGGTGACTGCCGGGGCGGACGACCTCGCTCGGGTGCGGGTCGAAGGTGACCACGACGGACGGGACGCCGAGCTCGCGCGCCTTCGCCACCGCCCGTCCGATGATCAGCTGATGACCCCGGTGCACACCGTCGTAGGAGCCGATGGTGACGACGCTGCGTCCCCAGTCCTGGGGGATGTCCTCCAAGCCACGCCAGCGCTGCACTGTGACCGCTCCTCGCCCGAACCCGTTTAGTCCTTGAACTGATTGCCGATTGCAGGTCTAAGACTGCCATGCCGGTGCCCGGGGCCCCGCATCGGCGTCCGGGATCGTCAGGTCACGTCCGGGGCCGCCCTGCTGAGGGTCTCCACCGTCCGCCGGGCGCTCGGCCCCAGCAGGGCCGCGGCCTCCGTGCCCGCCTCCGCCAGCCAGTGGGCCACCAGCGCCCCGAAGGCCGGTTCCGTCCGGGCCAGCTCCACCGTCCGCCGCTCGAACACGGCCGGCCCGCCCGGGGCTCGAAGGAGCTGTCGCCCGGTGCGCCGCAGCAGCTCCCGCGTACGGTCCTGCGGGCGCCCGGCGGTTCCCGCCGCGAGGGCCCCGAGGAAGGCGTCGAGCACCTGCGGATCGGCCTCCACGCGCAGCAGTACGTCGGCCAGCTCGCCCCGCAGCGCATGCGAGGGCTCCGCGCCCGGCGCGGCCAGTACGGCGGCCAGCGCGGCCCTGACCCCGGCCGGGGCGGTCCGGAGCAGGTCCAGGACCAGCGGGCGCAGCACCGGACCCGCGGCCGGGCCCTGTTCGAGCCGCCGGTCCACGAAGACGGCGGCGTGCGGAGCGTCGGCGGGACACCGCGCGAGGTGCTCCCGTACGAGGTCACCCGCGCGCCGGGCCAGCCCCGGCGTGGTCAGCGCGGCCAGGGCGCGCACCACCTCCCCGTCGGCCCGCGCCCGCAGGGCGGCGAACACCGCGTCCGGGTCCGGCAGTACGGGCAGGGCCGCGACCAGCGCCGCCGCGGGCAGCCGTGATCCGTGCTCGGGGTCGCGGAAGCAGGCGAGGGCATCCGGCAGGTAGCGGCCGCGCACCTGCGGGTCGCGGAGCAGGATCGCCAGGGCGCTGCCGTGCAGGGTGGCGTCGGCGGGGCGGGCCAGCAGCGCCTGGGCGGCGTAGCGCAGCAGGTCGCGGTCGGCGGGGGTGCGCACGTGCGGGGCGGTGGCGAGCCCGTAGGCGGCGGCCGCGACCCGCCGCCCGGGGCGTTCGTCGTGCGCCCAGCGGTCCACGGCCCGGCACATCGCGGAGGGCTCGTCCTCGGCGAGCACGGCGAGCAGCTCGTCGGCGCACGGGTGCGCGGCGGTGACGAGCGCCTCGGTGAGGTCGTCGACGGCGAGGCGGCGGTGGGTGTGCAGCAGGGCCTGCGCGGCGGTGGCGACGGTGGCCCCGGGGCGGCCGCGCAGCCGGCGCCCGTCGGTGAACCAGGCGCAGATCAGCGGCTGCGCGCGCTGGGGGTCCCGGGCGAGGCGGCGGGCCGCGACGTCGAGGTAGCGGTCGCCGGGGACCGCCTCGGCGGGGTCGGCGGGCAGCAGGCGGCGCAGCAGGTCGAGGCGGTCGGGCGCGGGCAGCCGCAGCCGGTTCCAGAACCAGCCGCCGAACTCCCCCGGGCCGGCCCGGGCCACGTGCTCGGCGAGGGCGTGCAGGACGGGGAGGTGGGGGCGGGCGTCGGGGGCCCGCAGCAGGGTCTCGCGCAGTAGCCGGGCGGCCCACCACACCCGGTCGGGGTCGGCCGGCTCCTCGGCGAAGCGGTTCAGGGCATGGACCAGCGCGGTGAGCTCGGTGTGGAGGCGGTCCGGGGAGAGCCTGCGCAGGGCCTCCAGCACGGGCCCGATCCGGTGCCGGGGCACGGGCAGGCCGGGCCCGGCGGGACGGTGGACGAGGGAGGCGAGGGCCGTCGGGACGTCCAGGTGGCCGGCCTGGATCCAGTCGGACAGCTCCTCGTGGGCGAAGCGGTAGCCGGGGCCGGCGGGCACCAGCAGCCCTTCGGTGAGCACGGCGGAGGCCCAGCCGGTGCGCCAGGGGAACAGCTCCTCGAAGGAGGCCCGGTCCAACTGCCCCTGCCCGGGCCCCAGACAGCGCCGGGCGGCTTCGTGCACGCTGCCGGCCACGCGCGCGGCGAGCCGCCTGACTCCGGGGCCGTGCACCCGGCCGGCCGCGGCGGCGATCCGGACGGCGACCCGCAGGGCCACCAGGTCCAGGTGGGCGGCGAAGACCTCGTCCCGGCCGGGGCGGCCGGCGGTGACTTCGGCGGCCCGGATCCCGGCGAGCAGGCGCAGGGTGAGCGGGTGCCGTGCGTCGGCCTCCCGGACGGCGTCGGCGGGGATCCCGAGACGGGCCCGGGCGGTCTCGGCCTCGGCGGGTGCGAGGTCTCCGAGCGCGAGTGCGGGCGGCAGCCGCCGGGCGGGGGTGGCCGGGGTGTGCAGCACCTCGGGCGGATAGAGGGCGCCGGCCCGCTCCCAGTACTCGGGCCGGGCGGCGACGACCAGGCGGGCTCCGTTCGCCGCCAGCCACCCGGCGGTGGCCGCGCTCCAGGGGCCGAGCCGGTGCGCGAGCTCGGGCGGCATCTCCTCCGGGGCGTCGAGCACCACGAGCAACGCCCGCCCGGCGCCTGCGGCCGCTCGGGCCACTCGCTCGGCGATCCCGTGCGAGCCATGTCCGGCCGCCTCGCCGGCGTTCGAGGCGTGGGGGTCCGGGGGCAGAGCTCCCGGCCCCGGCGGAGCCGCACCCAACCGCACCCCCGGTGCCGCCGGACAGTCCGGGGCGGGAGCCTCCGGCCGGCCGGGCGGGACTCGGCCGGTTCCGCCGGGGCCGGGGGCGCGCCGGGGCGTCTCCTCGGGCGCCGAACGTGGCGAGGGGTCGGGGAGTGCGGCGGTGTTGTGTTCGACGCCCTGCGGGGATCGCCCCGGCACACCCCCGTCCCCGTCGGAACCGGCGGGCGGGGCGGGTGGGGCCGACGTGGACGTGCCCGCACAAGGGCGGGCGGGGTGGTGTTCGACGCCCTGTCCCGGCACACCCCCGTCCCCAGCGGGAACGGCGGAATCGGGGGAGCGGGCGGGCGGGGTGGGCTCGCCCGCATACGGCCGGGCGGGGTGGTGTTCGATGCCCTGTCCCGGTACACCCCCGTCTCCGGCGGAGCCTGCGGCCGGGGCCGCGATGATGCGGGCCGCCGTCGTCAGCGCGCGCGTCACCGCATCCGCCAGGGAGGTGTCCGGGCCGCGCAGGTCCGCGCCGCGCAGCCAGAGGGTCGGGGCCGGGCGGGAGCCGCGGGACCGGCGGGCGGCCAGGGCGGCCAGGGCCGTGGTGCGGCCCGTGCCCGGGTTTCCGGCGAGGCCGAGGACGAGGCTGTCCCCTGAAGTGAAGGCCTCCAGTTCGGCGGCGATGGCCGGCCGCTCTACGGGGGCGGGCTCGGTCTCGTCGGGAGGCAAGGCCGCGCCCAGGGTGGTCGCGGTCAGTTCCAGCGCCCCGGCCAGGTTCAGGTCCGCCCCGTGGCCGGGCACGGTCGCGGCATTGCGTTCCAGCAGCGCGGCCAGGGGGCCGCTCGGGTCGGCCCCGGCCGCCGCGCGCAGCGCCACCGCGAAGCCTCCGGAGCGGTGCTCCGCCCGCAGGGCAGTGCCCAGTACCGCGAGCACCGCTCCGGTCCCGGCGTCGAGGACCGGTCCCCCGCAGGCCTCCCCGCCCAGTTGCAGCGCGTCCCGCCCGTCCGTCCCGATCGCCAGCTCCACGGCCACCCCTTCGGGCACCGCGTGGAACCGGTCCGTCGCCGGGTACGTGACCTCCGCGCCCCCCAGCACCCGCGCCTGCCGCCATCCCCGCGCGGGCAGCCGTACGTAGGTCCCGGGATCGATCACCTCGCGCGCGGCCACCGGCAGCGGCCGCACCCCGAGCCCGTCGGTCCGTACGAGCGCCAGCGCCAGCCCCGGCAGCACGGTCACGTCCGCCGCCTCGGCCAGCCAGGTCCGCCCGGCCGGTCCCGGCCCGTGCAGCACGACCCGGGTCAGCCCGTCGACGGCCTCGTGGCTGGTGACCACCGTCCCGCGGTCGTCGGCGACGAATCCGCTGCCGCGCGCCCGCCCGGCCTGATCGCAGATTTTGACGAGCTCCGCCATGGCCGCACCACCACTCCCCGCAGCACTCCCCCGCAACACCCGTGTTCACGACGGTATGCAGGTGAAGATCAGCACGAAAAGCACGCGAGGCGAAAGCGCCCCCTTACGCTCCCTCCATTCACTCCGAGCGCCTGCTCGGACGGGTGAATAAGGGGGTCCGGATGGATAGAGACCTACCCGAGGGGGGTCGTGGAGCGGTGAGCGGCAGTCCATGTGCGCTCACCGCTCCACGTCAACAAGGGAGCCGGACCTCAGACGAAGACGGCGAGGGACTTCGCCTTGCCGCCCTTGCTCTCGACGAGCCCGAGCAGCTGGCCCTGCGGCCCGAAGACCGCGACCGTGCGGCCGGCCTCGTACTCCTCCGGCATGTCGATCCGCACGCCGTTGGCGAGCAGCGAGGCCCGCCGGGCGTCCAGGTCCCAGCGCGGGAAGGCCGCCGCGGCCGCCTCGCCGATCGGCATGACGGTCAGCTCCTCCTGGAGCTGGTCCAGGGTCCGCGCCCGGTCGAGCTTGTACGGGCCCACCCGGGTGCGCCGCAGCGCGGTGAGGTGCCCGCCGACGCCGAGGTCGGCGCCCAGGTCACGGGCGAGGGCGCGGATGTACGTACCGCTGGAGCAGACGACGGAGACGACGAGGTCGACGACCTTGGTGCCGTCCTCGGCCTGCGCCTCCCGCATGTCGTACACCTGGAACGAGGAGACGGTGACCGGCCGGGCCGGGATCTCGAAGTCCTCGCCGTCACGTGCGCGCTTGTAGGAGCGCACGCCCTTGATCTTGATGGCGCTGACCTTGGACGGGACCTGCATGATCTCGCCGGACAGCTTGGCGATGCCCGCGTCCACGGCTTCCCGGGTGACCCCGGTGGCGTCCGTGGAAGAGGTGATCTCGCCTTCGGCGTCGTCCGTCAGGGTGTTCTGGCCCAGTCGGATCGTGCCGAGGTACTCCTTCTCCGTGAGCGCGAGGTGGCCGAGGAGCTTGGTGGCCTTCTCGACGCCCAGGACCAGCACGCCCGTCGCCATCGGGTCGAGCGTGCCGGCGTGGCCGACGCGGCGGGTCTTGGCGATCCCGCGCATCTTGGCGACCACGTCGTGCGAAGTGAAGCCGGACGGCTTGTCGACGATGACAAGGCCGTCCGGAGTCTTCCCTGCGTTGGTGCTCATTCCGCGGCTGCGTCCTCGTCGTCGTCCTCACCGGGCTTCTTGTACGGGTCGGCGTCGCCGGCGTACTGGGCGCCGGAGGAGACCTCGCGCACCTGGGCGTCGGAGGTGCGCGCCTTTTCGAGGAGGTCCTCGATGGTCTTGGCGTTCTCCGGGAGGGCGTCCGCGACGAAGGTCAGGGTGGGCGTGAACTTGGTGCCCGCCGCCCGGCCGACCGCGGAGCGCAGTACGCCCTTGGCGCTCTCCAGGCCCGCTGCCGCGCTGGCCCGGTCCTCGTCATCGCCGTAGACCGTGTAGAAGACCGTGGCCTCCCGCAGATCGCCGGTGACCCGGGTGTCCGTGATGGTCACGTGCGTACCGAGGCGGGGGTCCTTGACACCGCGCTGCAGCTTCTCGGCCACCACCTCCCGGATGAGGTCCGCCAGCTTCTTCGCCCGCGCATTGTCGGCCACTGGTCCGTCTCCTTCTTTCTTGCAGACAAGCAATCAGTCTTCATCACCGTGGAAGCGCCGTCGTACGGACAGCAGCTCCACTTCCGGACGTGCCGCGACCAGCCGCTCGCAGCGGTCCAGTACGTCCGAGAGGAACCCCGCGTCCCCACTCACCAGGGCGACCCCTATACGGGCCCTGCGGTGCAGGTCCTGGTCGCCCACTTCAGCCGCGCTCACGGAGAACTTTCGTTGGAGCTCGGCGACGATGGGCCGGACGACGGAGCGTTTCTCCTTCAGCGAGTGGACGTCGCCGAGGAGCAGGTCGAAGGACAGAGTCCCCACGTACATGCAGTTCCGGATATCCCGCCGGTGCGGGTTCGGTGGCCTGCCGGGCCGTCGCCAGGCAGGATCACCCGGCGCTCGCGCGGCCGGGTCACCAGAACCGTACACGCAACGGCCGGGGCCGATCGACGGATATTCCGCCGACCGGCCCCGGTGTTACGAGTTACGACACGGTGCGAACCGCCTCGCGCTTACGCGCGGGGCTTCTCGCGCATCTCGTACGTCGCGATGACGTCGTCGATCTTGATGTCGTTGTAGCTGCCGAGGTTGATACCGCCCTCGAAGCCTTCGCGAATCTCGGTGACGTCGTCCTTGAAGCGGCGCAGACCGGAGATGGTGAGGCTCTCGGCGATGACCTTGCCATCGCGCAGGAGCCGCGCCTTGGTGTTGCGCTTGACCTCGCCCGACCGGATGAGGACACCGGCGATGTTGCCCAGCTTGGACGAGCGGAAGATCTCGCGGACCTCCGCCGTACCGAGCTCGACCTCTTCGTACTCCGGCTTGAGGAGACCCTTCAGGGCCGCCTCGATCTCCTCGATGGCCTGGTAGATCACCGAGTAGTAGCGAACGTCGACGCCCTCGCGGTCCGCCATCTGCGCGGCACGGCCGGCCGCACGGACGTTGTAACCGATGACGATGGCGTCGGAGCCCATCGCCAGCGAGATGTCGGACTCGGTGACCGCACCCACACCGCGGTGCAGGACCCGGATGTCGACCTCTTCACCGACGTCGAGCTGGAGCAGCGAGGACTCGAGAGCCTCGACCGCACCGGACGCGTCGCCCTTGATGATGAGGTTGAGTTCCTGGACCAGACCGGCCTTGAGCACGGAGTCGAGGTCCTCGAGGGACACGCGACGGACGCGCTTGGCGAAGTTGGCGTTGCGCTCACGCGCAGCACGCTTCTCGGCGATCTGACGGGCCGTACGGTCCTCGTCGACGACGAGGAAGTTGTCGCCGGCGCCGGGGACGTTGGTGAGACCCAGGACCAGGACGGGGGTCGACGGACCCGCTTCCTCGACGTTGTTGCCCTTGTCGTCGAGCATGGCGCGCACTCGGCCGTAGGCGTCGCCCACGACCATCGTGTCGCCGACGCGGAGGGTACCGCGCTGGACGAGGACGGTGGCGACGGCACCGCGGCCGCGGTCGAGGTGGGACTCGATCGCAATACCCTGAGCGTCCTGCTCCGGGTTGGCGCGGAGGTCGAGCGAGGCGTCGGCGGTGAGGACGACGGCCTCGAGCAGGGAGTCGATGTGCAGACCCTGCTTGGCGGAGATGTCGACGAACATCGTGTCGCCGCCGTACTCCTCGGCGACCAGACCGAACTCGGTGAGCTGACCGCGCACCTTGACCGGGTCGGCACCTTCGACGTCGATCTTGTTGACCGCGACGACGATCGGGACGCCGGCGGCCTTGGCGTGGTTGAGCGCCTCGATCGTCTGCGGCATGACGCCGTCGTTGGCCGCGACCACGAGGATCGCGATGTCGGTCGACTTCGCACCACGGGCACGCATGGCGGTGAACGCCTCGTGACCCGGGGTGTCGATGAAGGTGATGCGACGCTCTTCGTCGTTGACCTCGGTGGAGACCTGGTACGCACCGATGTGCTGCGTGATGCCGCCGGCCTCGCCCGCAACGACGTTCGTCTTGCGGATGGCGTCGAGCAGTCGGGTCTTACCGTGGTCGACGTGACCCATGACGGTCACGACCGGCGGACGCGGCATGAGGTATTCCTCGCCGCCCTCGTCCTCGCCGAACTCGATGTCGAAGCCCTCGAGGAGCTCGCGGTCCTCTTCCTCCGGGCTGACGATCTGAACGACGTAGTTCATCTCGCCGGCCAGCATCTCGAGCGTCTCGTCGGAGACGGACTGCGTGGCAGTGACCATCTCGCCGAGGTTCATCATCACGGCGACGAGCGACGCCGGGTTGGCGTTGATCTTCTCCGCGAAGTCGGTGAGGGAGGCACCGCGCGACAGGCGCACGGTCTCGCCGCCACCGCGCGGCAGCATCACGCCGCCGACGGACGGGGCCTGCATGGCCTCGTACTCCTGGCGCCTCTGACGCTTGGACTTGCGACCACGACGGGCCGGACCACCGGGACGGCCGAAGGCACCCTGCGTGCCACCACGGGCACCGGGACCACCGGGACGACCACCGAAGCCGGGACGACCGCCGCCACCGGCACCGGCCGGACCGCCGCCGAAGCCGCCGCCACCGGGACGCGGGCCGCCGAAGCCGCCACCGCCGCCGGGACGCGAGCCCGGACCGGCCGGACGACCGGCGAAGCCGCCGCCCGCGGGACGACCGGCGCCGCCACCGGGACGCGCACCGCCCGCGCCGGGACCACGGCCACCGGGGCCGCCACCGGGACGGGGACCGGGACCACCGGCAGCGGGACGCTGCGGCATCATGCCCGGGTTCGGACGGTTACCACCGGGAGCACCACCAGGGCCACCGGCACCGGGGCGCGCGCCGCCCTGCGGACGGGGCATGCCGCCCGGGGTCGGACGACCCGCACCGGGACCCTGCGGGCGCGGAGCGCCACCGGGACCACCCTGCGGGCGGGGAGCACCCTGGCCGCCGCCGGCGCCGGGGGCACCGGGACGGGGAGCGCCGGCCGGACGGGGCGCCTGCGGGCGCGCCATGCCGGTGGAGCCACCAGAGGTGAACGGGTTGTTGCCCGGGCGGGGACCCGCCGGACGGGCACCCTGCGGACGCGGGGCCTGGGCGCCGGGGGCACCGGCGGGGCGCTGCGCCTGCGGGGCGGTGCCGGCCGGACGCGGGGCGCCGGGACGGGCACCCTGGCCCTGGGCCGGACGCTGCTGCGCCGGACGGGGACCGGGAGCCGCGGCGGCGGGACGCTCGGTGCGCGCCGGGGCGGCCGGAGCCGCCGGGGGCGCGGAGAACTCGGTCGCCACGGGAGCCGCCGGAGCGGGCTTCGGGGCGGCCGGGGCCTTCGGGCCGGGACGCGGGCCGGAGGCGGCCGGAGTCACCGGGGCGGGCGCTGCGGCGGCCGGAGCCTCCGCGACGACCGGCTTGGGGGCCGGTGCGCCGGGCTTCGGCGCAGCGGGACGTGCAGCGGCACCCGGGGTCGGGGCCCCGGGCTTGGCGGGGGCAGCCTTGCGGGGCGCACCCGGCTTCGCAGCGGACTTGCCGGCGTTGCCGCCGGGGCCCTGCAGTGCGTCAGTCAACTTGCGTACAACCGGCGCCTCGATCGTCGAGGACGCCGAACGGACGAACTCACCGAGTTCCTGGAGCTTGGCCATGACGACCTTGCTCTCAACTCCGAACTCCTTAGCGAGTTCGTATACCCGGACCTTAGCCACTTCGCTCCTTTTAGGTCCGGGTTACGCCGGACCGTTGCTACTTCATGGGCGTACTCATCGCGTACTCATCGAGTGCTCATCGCAATCTCGACCTACTTCCAACTCGCGAGGTACCTGACCGCACGGGGCATCCGTGCCGTTCTACGTCTTACGGTGTCGCCCCGGCCGCAGCGGCCAGGGCATTGCGCAGCTCCGTCGTATCGAGCGCTCCGGCGGACCGAAGGGCCCGGGGGAACGCGCGTCGGCGGACCGCCTGGTCGAGGCAGACCACGGCAGGGTGCACGTAGGCACCCCGGCCGGGCAGCGTACCGCGTGGATCGGGGACGCATTCGTCCTCGATCGCCACGATGCGCAGCAAATCGCTCTTGGCCGCTCGCTCCCGACACCCCACACAGGTGCGTTCGGGGCATGCGCGGGCTTGCGTCCGGCCAGACACGCCTAAGTCTACCTCCCCGCACCGACCTCTCTCCCGACAAGTGGCGGGAGAGAAATCGAACGGCTGTTGTGTTGTCTTGATCCACCACCGCCGGAGCGGTGGCCGTGCACCTGTCTACCGTCGGGGTAGCCCCGACCGGTACCGGTTTATTCCCCGTCCCGGTCCCGGTCCGCGTCCGGGGACGCCTCGGTGTCGGGACGGATGTCGATGCGCCAGCCGGTGAGGCGCGCGGCGAGGCGGGCGTTCTGGCCCTCCTTGCCGATGGCCAGCGACAGCTGGTAGTCGGGCACGGTCACCCGGGCGGAGCGGGAGTCCCAGTCGACGACGTCGACCTTGCTCACCCGGGCGGGTGACAGCGCGTTCGCGACCATCTCCGCCGGGTCGTCCGACCAGTCGACGATGTCGATCTTCTCGCCGTGCAGCTCGGCCATCACGTTGCGCACGCGGCTGCCCATCGGGCCGATGCAGGCGCCCTTCGGGTTCAGGCCGGAGCGCGTGGACCGTACGGCGATCTTGGTGCGGTGACCGGCCTCACGGGCGATCGCCGAGATCTCGACGCTGCCGTCGGCGATCTCCGGGACCTCCAGCGCGAAGAGCTTCTTCACCAGGTTGGGGTGCGTGCGCGACAGGGTCACGGACGGGCCGCGGACACCCTTCGCCACGCGCACGACGTACGCCTTCAGGCGCAGCCCGTGCGTGTACTCCTCACCGGGGACCTGCTCCTGCACCGGCAGGATGGCCTCCAGCTTGCCGATGTCGACGAGGACGTTCTTCGGGTCCTTGCCCTGCTGGACGACGCCGGTGATGACGTCGCCCTCACGGCCGGCGAACTCGCCGAAGGTCAGGTCGTCCTCGGCGTCGCGCAGACGCTGCAGGATCACCTGCTTGGCGGTCGTCGCGGCGATCCGGCCGAAGTCCGACGGGGTGTCGTCGAACTCCTTGGGCTCCTGCCCCTCTTCGAGGTCCCTCGGGTCTTCCGTCGCCCACACGACCACGTGACCGTTGGTGCGGTCCAGCACGACGCGAGCGCGGCGGAAGCTCCCCTCGGTCCGGTGGTACGCGATGAGGAGGGCCGACTCGATCGCCTCGACGAGCAGGTCGAAGGAGATCTCCTTCTCCCGGACCAGACCCCGCAGGGCACTCATGTCGATGTCCACGGCTACGCCTCCTCTTCCTTCTTGTCCTTGCGGTTGAACTCGATCTCGACACGCGCCTTGGCGATGTCGGTGAAAGCAATGCGGCGGGCGGTCGCCTTGCGGCCCTTCACGCCCGGAACTTCGAGGTCCAGGCCCTCGTCGTCGGCATCGAGGATGCGGGCGATGACTTCCCCGCCCTCTGCCAGCTGGAACTTCACGAGACGGCCGATGGCCCGTACGTAGTGACGGTGCTCGGTCAGCGGGCGGTCCGCGCCCGGCGAGCTCACTTCGAGGACATACTCGTCCTCACCCATCACGTCGGTTTCGTCGAGCTTGTCGGAGACCTCGCGACTCAGCTCCGCACACGCGTCCAGTTCCACGCCCTCGTCGGAGTCCACGATGATCCGCAGCATCCGGCGCTTGCCCGCCCGCGACATCTCGATCTCTTCGAGGTCCAGGCCCTTGGCGGCGACGAGAGGCTCCAGCAGTCCGCGCAGCCTGTCGCTCTGGGTCGTGCTCATCCGGGTGACTCCTCGGCCGCGTGTGCTGTTGTGATTTCCGTCGTGTGTCAGGTCAAAGGGTATCCGGTGTCGGAGGGTGTTGCCGTCCGCCCTGTGGACAGGGCCCCGGGTACCGTGATCACACCCTGCCCCGCCATCACCTTTGAGGACGTCGCCGTGCCCTGGACTCCGCCTTTGAGACCCTCGCGCAGGAGCCTGCTCGCCGGCGCCGCCGGTGCGGTCGGCGCCGCGCTGCTCACCGGGTGCTCCGACGAGCGCTCGGCCGCCGGCGATACCGCGATTCCACTCGAACGGCGGATGCGGGAGGCGGCCGTTCGTGACAGTGCGCGGCTGCTGGAACGTTACGACGCCACGGCCGCCGCCCATCCGGCCCTGGCCGCGCGGCTCGCGCCGCTGCGCACCGCCGTCGCGGCCCACACGGCCGCCCTGTCCCCCGCCCCGGGGGGCTCGGCGTCTCCCTCGCGCTCCCCCTCTCCGTCCGGCGGTACGGGGGCCGGCGCGCCCGCGGGCAGCGGCGAACCGGTGCCGCCGAAGGCCGCCGACGCCCTGACCGCCCTCGCGGACGCCGAGCGGAGCCTGTCCGAGGCCCGGACCATCGACCTGGCCGGGGCCCCGGGGGAGCTGGCCCGGATGCTGGCCTCGGTGGCCGCCTGCGGCGCCGTACACGCCTACCTGCTGACCTCGACCCCGGGAGCCGCTTCGTGAAGCCCGAACCCTCCTCCCCCGGCACGGCCCTGGAGGCCGCGCAGGCCGCGCTCGCCGCCGAGCACGCGGCCTCGTACGGCTACGGGGTGATCGGCGCCCGCACCACCGGCGCCCGTGCGACCGAGGCCCGGGAGGCGTACGGCGCCCACCTCGCGCGGCGTGACGCGATGACCCGGACCGTACGGGAGCTGGGCGGTGCCCCCCGGCCCTCGGAGGCGGCCTACGCCCTGCCGTTCGAGGTGCGCACCGCGGCCGACGCCGAGCGGCTGGCCGCCGAGATCGAGGACCGGGTGGCGGGCGCGTACTCGGACCTGGTGCGGTCGGCGGAGGGCCCGCTGCGCCGCGAGGCGGCCGACGCGCTGAGCGCCGCGGCCGTGCGCGCGGCACGCTGGCGCGGTGCAGGCGTAGCCTTCCCTGGGCTCTCGGAACGCGCGTAACGAGCCCTCACCAGCTGAAAGGGACCACGCACGCATGGCTTTCGAACCGCCGCAGCGGCTTGTACGGGCGCTCGGCGAGATGCCGGAAACGGCGCAGGACGCGGACTGGCTGGGGCAGTTGCCCCGACTCGTCGAGGCCGCGCTTTCCCGGCGTGGGGTACGGGCCCAGCGGGTGCAGGCCCCGGGCGGCCGCAGCAGTCTGGTGGTCCTCGTCACGTACGCCGACGGGACCCCGGCCGCGCTGAAGCTGGCGCCCCCGCACGCCCGGCCCGACCGGGAGCTGGCCGCGCTGGCGCACTGGGGCGGCTTTGGAGCCGTACGGGTCCTGGACACCCGGCATCACGAGGACGACGGGGCGCTGCTGCTGGAGCGGCTGCACCCGGAGGTGTCGCTGCGGTCTCTGCCGGAGGCGAAGGCGCTGCTGGAGGCCAGCGGGACGCTGCGCAGGCTGTGGGTGGCCCCGCCGGCCGGGCACGGGTGGGAGACGGTGGCGGAGCGCACCGCATTTCAGTCGGAGGCTCTGCGGGCGGCCCCGGCGGAGGTCCGGGCCCTGGCCGACACGGCCCTGGCGATGCGCGAGGAGCTGCTGACGGCCCCGCCGGAGGAACTGCTGCTGCACGGGAACTTCCGGCAGGGCAAGGTACTGGCGGGCGAGCGGGCGCCGTGGCTGACGGTGGGCCCGGACCCGCTGGTCGGCGAGCGGGCGTACGACCTGGCGCGGCTGGTCCGGGACCGGCTGGAGGACCAGGTGGCCTCCTCGGCGGGGGCGGGGGGCGCCCGGCGCCGGGTGAACAAGCTGGCCGACGCCCTGGAGGTGGACCGGGAGCGGCTGCGGGGCTGGACGCTGTTCCGGGCGGTGGAGTCGGGGAACCGGGCACTGGCCGCCGGGCGGCGCCGGGACGCGGAGCTGCTGCTGGAGTTCGCTGCCTGGTTGTAGGGCATACCGTAGGAAGAGAGGTATGTCCGGCAGGGGGCCGTCATGGTCGAAGAACTGCTGACAGCGGGAATCGCCGCGGGCGTGGGCATCGCGGTGTACGTGGGCGCCGCGGCCCGGGTGGTGAAGCAGTACGAGCGGGGCCTGGTCTTCCGCTTCGGCCGGCTGCGCCAGGAGATCCGCACGCCCGGCTTCACGGTGATCGTGCCCGGGGTGGACCGGCTGCGGAAAGTGAACATGCAGATCGTGACGCTGCCGGTGCCGGCCCAGGAGGGCATCACCCGGGACAACGTCACGGTGCGGGTGGACGCGGTCGTGTACTTCAAGGTCGTCGACCCCGCCAACGCGATCGTGGCGGTGGAGGACTACCGCTTCGCCGTCTCCCAGATGGCGCAGACCTCGCTCAGGTCGATCATAGGAAAGTCGGACCTGGACGATCTGCTGTCCAACCGGGAGATGCTCAACCAGGGCCTGGAGCTGATGATCGACAGCCCTGCGGTGGGCTGGGGCGTGCAGATCGACCGGGTCGAGATCAAGGACGTCTCCCTGCCGGAGACGATGAAGCGGTCGATGGCCCGGCAGGCGGAGGCGGACCGTGAGCGCCGGGCCCGCGTGATCAACGCGGACGCGGAGCTGCAGGCCTCGCACAAGCTGGCCGAGGCGGCGGCGGTGATGTCGGACCAGCCGGCGGCGCTCCAACTGCGCCTGCTGCAGACGGTGGTGGCGGTGGCCGCGGAGAAGAACTCCACGCTGGTGCTGCCGTTCCCGGTGGAGCTGCTGCGCTTCCTGGAACGCGCGGCCCCTTCGCCTGCGGCGACGCCCGAGCACGAGGCGGTCACGGGCCCGGGCCCCGACGCGCCCCCGCCTGTGGCCCCTCCCGAAGACCCGGCCGCGGTCGGCCCGGCTACCGAAGGCCCCGGGCCGGCCACGGTCGACGACGCGTCGGGGTAGCCGCTGCGCGGAGCCGTCCCGGGCGCTGCCCGGACTCGCGCCTCAAACGCCGGCGGGGCTGAAAATCCAGCCCGTCCGGCGTTTGAGGACCGGGGTCCGGGGCGGAGCCTGGGTCTTTCAGCCTCGCCGGCGTTTGAGGCGCGGGGGTTCGGGGGCAGGGCCCCCGGCAGTGGCGTCGGCGTCGGCTACGACGTCAGGCGGGACAGGGCCTCCGCCAGGGGGAGTTCCTCGCGGGTGCCCGACGCGCGGTCCTGGAGCTCGACCACGGACTCCGCGGAACGGCGGCCCGCCACCAGGATCCACGGCACGCCGATCAGCTCCGCGTCGGTGAGCTTCACACCGGGCGACAGACCGGGACGGTCGTCCAGCAGGACCCGCCGCCCTGCCGAGGCCAGCGCGGAGGCCGCCTGCTCGGCCAGCGCGAGCGGCACGGCCTTGCCCGCCGCCACTACGTGGACGTCGGCCGGAGCCACCTCCGCCGGCCAGCACAGCCCGCGCTCGTCCGCCGTCTGCTCGGCCAGCGCCGCCACCGCGCGGGAGACGCCGATGCCGTACGAGCCCATCGTTACCCGCACCGGCTTGCCCTCCTTGCCCAGCACGTCCAGTCCGAACGCGTCCGCGTACTTGCGGCCCAGCTGGAAGATGTGGCCGATCTCGATCGCCCGGTCCAGCCGCAGGCCCGCCCCGCAGGACGGGCAGGGGTCGCCCGGTTCCACGACCACCACGTCGAGGTACCGGTCCACCTCGAAGTCGCGCCCGCAGACCACGTTCCGGGCGTGCGTGTCCGCCTTGTTGGCCCCGGTCACCCATGAAGTGCCGGGCGCGACACGGGGGTCGGCCAGGTAGCGGACCTTGTCCAGCCCCTGCGGGCCGACGTAGCCGCGTACCAGGTCGGGCCGGTCCACGAAGTCCTCGGCCGTCACCAACTCCACCACCGCCGGGGCCAGGTGCTCGCCCAGCTTGCCGAGGTCCACCTCCCGGTCGCCGGGCACGCCCACGGCCACGATCTCGCTGTCCACCTTCACCAGGAGGTTCTTCAGCGTCGCCGAGGCGGGCACCCCCAGGTGCGCGGCCAGGGTCTCGATCGTCGGGGTGTCCGGGGTGTCCACCTCCTCCGGCGCGGGGTGCTCCCCCACCGCCGGGGTCAGGGCGAAGGTCACGGCTTCCGTGTTCGCCGCGTAGTCGCAGGACGGGCAGTCCACGAAGGTGTCCTCGCCGGCCTCGGCCGGGGCCAGGAACTCCTCGGACGCCGAGCCGCCCATCGCCCCCGACACCGCCGACACGATCCGGTGGTCCAGGCCGAGCCGGGTGAAGATGCGGACGTACGCCTCGCGGTGGAGCCGGTAGGACTCGGCCAGGCCCTCGTCGGACACGTCGAAGGAGTACGAGTCCTTCATCTGGAACTCGCGTCCGCGCAGCACGCCCGAGCGGGGCCGCGCCTCGTCCCGGTACTTGGTCTGGATCTGGTACAGCATGACCGGCAGGTCCTTGTACGAGGTGCACTGGTCCTTCACCACCAGGGTGAAGATCTCCTCGTGGGTCGGACCGAGCAGATAGTCCGCGCCCTTGCGGTCCTTGAGGCGGAAGAGCAGGTCCCCGTACTCCGACCAGCGTCCGCTGACCTCGTACGGCTCCTTCGGCAGCAGGGCCGGGAGCAGCACCTCCTGGGCCCCGATGCCGTCCATCTCCTCGCGGACGACGCGCGAGACGTTGTCCAGGACCCGCTTGCCGAGCGGCAGCCACGTCCATACCCCGGCCGAGCTGCGCCGGACGTAGCCGGCGCGGACCAGGAGCCGGTGGCTGAGGGTCTCGGCGTCGGCCGGGTCCTCGCGGAGGGTCTTGGCCATGAGGCGGGACATGCGCTGAACGTGATGAGTGGACATGGCGGGAGGCTACAGGGGCCGCTCACGGCCCCGGAAATCAATTCAAGGGCTGGTCAGGGCCTCTTCAGCGGCAGCTGGGCGCCCATGACGGCGTACGGGAGGCTCGCGCTCGGGAAGTGGACCTGGCGGGCGAGGTCGGTGTAGCCGAGGGCCCGGTAGAGCCCGCGGGCGGGGCTCTCGGTGTCGATGGCGGAGAGGATCGAGCGGGTCTCGTCGGCGCTGTCGGTGATGCGGGTGATCAGCTCGCGGCCGACGCCGTGCCCTTGGAAGCCGGGGTGGACGTGCAGCTCGGTGATCACGAAGGAGCCGTCGAGCCAGTCCTCGTGCCCGTCGGCCCGCAGGTAGGGCTCGACGATCGTGGACCACCAGTGCGTCCGGTCGTTCGGCATGCCGTAGACGAACCCGGTGAGCGCCCCGTCCTCGGTGAACGCCCCCAGCGCGCGGGCGCCGCGGCAGGTCATGTGGCGCTGGACGATGTAGCGCCGGATGCCGACCTCCTCCTCGCTGAGGCCGAAGGCGACGGCCTGTACGCGCAGGGCCTCGTCCACGCGGGCGGCGAGGTCGAGGGGGCCGATGCGGAGTCCGGAAGGGAGCATGCGGCGACCTTACTTCGCGGTACGTGCGCGCCGGAATGCCGCCGACGGGATCTTGTCCGGCTTCAGAAGAGCACGCTCATGAACGCGCCGACCTCGCGGAAGCCGACGCGTCGGTAGGACGCCCGCGCGGCCGCGTTGAAGTCGTTCACGTAGAGGCTGACCACGGGGGCCACGTCCCGCAGCGCGTAGGCGACGACAGCGGCCATCCCGGCCTCGGAGTGCCCGCGGCCGCGGAACTCGGGGGCTACCCACACGCCCTGGATCTGGCAGGCACGGGCGGTGGCGGCGCCGATCTCCGCCTTGAAGACGACCGTGCCGTCCTCGACGCGGGCGAAGGAGCGGCCGCTGGCGACGAGCTCGGCGACGCGGGCCTGGTAGAGCAGCCCGCCGTCACCGGCCATCGGGGAGATGCCGACCTCCTCGGTGAACATGGCCACGCAGGCGGGCATGATCAGGTCCATCTCGTCCTTGCGGATCCGGCGGACCAGGGGGTCGGCCGCGACCGTGGTGGACGGACCCTCCATGATCATGAGCGGCTGGTGGGAGCGGACGTCGCGGGCCGGTCCCCAGCTGGGCTCCAGGAGCTGCCACAGCAGCCGGGTGGGCTCGGCGGGGCCGACGATGGAAGAGCAGCGGCGGCCGGTGCGGCGGGCGCGGTCGGCGAAGGCGCGTACGGCGTCCGGCTCGGCGCAGACGGGGACCAGGTTCGCGCCCGCGTAGCAGAGCGAGCGGAGCTCGCCGTGGGCGTACCAGCCCCACATCTCGCCGCCCAGGCGCCAGGGGTCGAGTCCGGCGACCTGGACCCGGGAGGTGACGAAGGCGTTCTCGACCGGCTCGCGTCCGAGGATTTCGAGCGCGGCGTCGAGATCACTGGGCTCAAGGACCCGGGTGGTGGTCTGCGTCAACACTGGGGCCTCACCATGCAAGTCTGCTGATCTCCGCACTGTACCCGGCGACGCCTGAGGATGCCGCGTCCGCAGGCCACGAAAAAGCCCCGGCCCCGCCCGCGAGCTGCGGGAACGGGGCCGGGGCGGCACCTCTCGGTGCTCAGACTCCGATGGCGACGGTGGGCTCGCCGCTCATCACGCCGTCCTTCTCCATCTGCTCGGCGATCTTCATCGCCTCTTCGATGAGGGTCTCCACGATCTTCGACTCGGGGACGGTCTTGATGACCTCGCCCTTCACGAAGATCTGGCCCTTGCCGTTGCCGGAGGCGACGCCGAGGTCGGCCTCGCGGGCCTCGCCCGGGCCGTTGACGACGCAGCCCATGACCGCGACGCGCAGCGGGACCTCCATGCCCTCCAGGCCCGCCGTGACCTCCTCGGCCAGCTTGTAGACGTCGACCTGGGCCCGCCCGCAGGACGGGCAGGAGACGATCTCCAGGCGGCGCGGCTTGAGGTTCAGCGACTCCAGGATCTGGATGCCGACCTTGATCTCCTCGACCGGCGGGGCCGAGAGGGAGACGCGGATGGTGTCGCCGATGCCCTCGGACAGCAGTGCGCCGAAGGCGACGGCGGACTTGATGGTGCCCTGGAAGGCGGGACCGGCCTCGGTGACGCCCAGGTGCAGCGGGTAGTCGCAGGCGGCGGCCAGCTGGCGGTAGGCGTTGACCATGACGACCGGGTCGTTGTGCTTGACCGAGATCTTGATGTCGCTGAAGCCGTGCTCCTCGAAGAGGGAGGCCTCCCACAGCGCGGACTCGACCAGCGCCTCGGGGGTGGCCTTGCCGTACTTCTTCAGCAGCCGGGCGTCGAGCGAGCCCGCGTTGACGCCGATCCGGATCGGGGTGCCCGCGTCCTTGGCGGCCCGCGCGATCTCCTTGACCTTGTCGTCGAACTGCTTGATGTTGCCCGGGTTCACGCGGACGGCGGCGCAGCCGGCGTCGATCGCGGCGAACACGTACTTGGGCTGGAAGTGGATGTCGGCGATGACCGGGATCTGCGACTTCTTCGCGATCACGGCGAGCGCATCGGCGTCGTCCTGCGTCGGGCAGGCCACGCGGACGATGTTGCAGCCGGAGGCGGTCAGCTCGGCGATCTGCTGGAGCGTGGCGCCGATGTCGGAGGTACGGGTGGTGGTCATCGACTGCACCGACACGGGTGCGTCGCCACCGACGGCCACGGAACCGACCTGGATCTTGCGGCTGACCCTGCGGTCGGCAAGCTTCGTCGGCACGGCCGGCATTCCGAGAGAGATGGCAGTCATCTGCTGTGCAACCCCAAGGTGTGGATCAAGGTCCCGAATTCGGCGGGCTCCAGCCTTCGAGATTACGCCAACCACGGCGGGCCCCGTGCATCCGAGGGGGTCCGCCACCCGAATGCGGGGAGCCGGGCACGATGCGTGCCCGGCTCCCGTGGACCTGAAGTACCGCTGCCCGACGGCTAGGTGATCTTGATCGGGTTCACCACGTCGGCCACCATCACCAGCAGGGTGAAGCAGATGAACAGGCCTGCGACCACGTACGCGACCGGCATCAGCTTCGCCACGTCGAACGGGCCCGGGTCCGGGCGCCGGAAGACCCGCGCCACATTGCGCCGGACCGACTCCCACAGGGCGCCGGCGATGTGCCCGCCGTCGAGCGGGAGCAGCGGCAGCATGTTGAACAGGAACAGCGAGAGGTTGAAGCCGGCCAGCAGGTTGAGGAAGAAGACCAGCTGGTGCTGGGCGGGGATGTCGAGGGTGAAGATCTCACCGCTGACCCGCGCCGCGCCGACGACGCCCATCGGGCTGTCCTGCTTGCGCTCGGCCCCGTTGAAGGCGGCGTTCCACAGCTCCGGGACCTTTGACGGCAGGGCGATCAGCGACTGGACGCCGGCCTCCATCATCTCGCCCATGCGCTCGACGGACTGGCCGAAGGACTGGGGGACGTAGCCGGTGGCGGGGGCGAAGCCCAGGAAGCCCGCGGTGACGTACTGGTCCTTGACGTACTTGCCGCTGCCGTCGGTCTTGGCGACCTTGTTCTCGATCAGGTTCGCCGTGAGGTCCACGCGCTCGCCGGCCCGCTCAACCGTGATCTTGGCGGGCCCGACGGTGGCGCGGATGTCCTTCTGCAGGGCGGACCAGTCGTCGACGGGGCGGCCGTTGAAGGAGACGATCTTGTCGCCCGCCTTCAGGCCAGCCGCCTTGGCGGGGGCGGCCGGGTCCCCGGGGGCGCACTTGTCGCGCTTCTCGCTCTGCTGGATGACACAGTCCGAGACGGTGGCGACCGAGGTGGTCTGGGTGTTCAGCCCGAAGGTCATCAGGGTGGTGAGGAAGATCGCCACGGCCAGGACCAGGTTCATGAACGGGCCGGCGAACATCACGATCACGCGCTTCCACGGCTTGCGCGTGTAGAAGAGCCGGCTCTCGTCCCCGGGCTGGAGCTCCTCGTACGCCGCCGAGCGCGCGTCCTCGATCATCGACCGGAAGGGCGAGGTGGAGCGGGCGGTGACCTTGCCGTCCTCGCCGGGCGGGAACATCCCGATCATGCGGATGTAGCCGCCCATCGGGATGGCCTTGATCCCGTACTCGGTGTCGCCCTTCTTCCGCGACCAGATGGTCGGCCCGAAGCCGACCATGTACTGCGGCACGCGAATGCCGAACAGCTTGGCCGTGGAGAGGTGCCCCAGCTCGTGCCAGGCGATGGAGACCAGCAGGCCGACCGCGAAGATCACGATCCCGAGCACCGTCATCAGAAGTGTCATGCGCGCGCCTCCACGGCGGCCCGAGCCGCCATCTCCCGCGCCCGGGCCCTGGCCCAGGCCTCCGCTTCAAGGACGTCCTGGACGGTCAGGGAAGTTCCCGACTCCGGCGTCCCGTGCTCATCGACCACGGCAGAGACCGTATCCATGATTGCTGTGAACGGCAGCCGACCGGCCAGGAACGCCTCTACGCACTCCTCGTTGGCCGCGTTGAACACGGCCGGGGCGGTGCCGCCGAGGGTGCCGACGTGCCGGGCCAGGCCCACTGCGGGGAAGGCCTCCGTGTCCAGCGGGAAGAACTCCCACGTGGAGGCCTTGGTCCAGTCGAACGCGGGGGCCGCGTCCGGGATCCGCTCGGGCCAGCCGAGGCCGATCGCGATGGGGCCGCGCATGTCCGGCGGGGTGGCCTGGGCGAGCGTCGAGCCGTCCGTGAACTCCACCATCGAGTGCACGTACGACTGCGGGTGGACCACGACCTCGATGCGGTCGAAGGGGATGTCGTAGAGCAGGTGCGCCTCGATGACCTCCAGCCCCTTGTTGACCAGGGTCGCGCTGTTCACGGTGATGACCGGGCCCATGGCCCAGGTGGGGTGCGCGAGCGCGTCCTTCACGGTGACGGCCGCCAGCTCGGCGCGGGTGCGGCCGCGGAAGGGCCCGCCGGAGGCGGTGACCACGAGCTTGCGCACGTCGGCGCGGGTTCCGGCCGCGAGCGCCTGGAAGAGCGCCGCGTGCTCGGAGTCCACCGGGATGATCTGGCCGGGCCGCGCGAGGTCCTTCACCAGGGGGCCGCCGACGATCAGCGACTCCTTGTTCGCGAGGGCCAGGGTGCGGCCCGCCCGCAGCGCGGCGAGGGTCGGCGCGAGGCCGATGGAGCCGGTGATGCCGTTGAGGACGGTGTGGCACGGGGAGGCGGCGAGCTCGGTCGCCGCGTCGGGCCCGGCCAGGATCTCGGGCAGCGGCTCCGACGGACCGTACTGGGCGCTCAGCGCCTCTTTCAGGGCCGGTACGACGTCCTCGCGGGCGACGGCCACCTTCTCGACCCGCAGCTGCCGGGCCTGCTCGGCCAGCAGCCCGACGCGCCCGCCGGCGGCGGACAGCGCGGTGACCCGGAACCGGTCCGGGTTGCGCAGGGCGAGATCGATGGCCTGGGTGCCGATGGATCCCGTGGACCCCAGGATGACGATGTCCCGGCGGCCGGCCGCGGGGTCGAAGAGGAGGTGCGGATCGGCGAGGGGGGCTGGACGGTCGCTCATGACCCCCATTGTTGCCGGAAGTCAGGTCGGCTTGGACACCGAGTCCCCGTCCGTGACCCGCAGGAGCAGATGCGGGAGCGTTCCGGCGAAGTCCGGGAGCGTGGAGGCCACGCGCCACCAGGCGTCCGGATCGGCGCCGAGGGCCAGGGCGAACAGCCGGTCGGCCTCGGCCCGCGCGGCGAGCACCGGCGCGATCCAGTCGTGGCGGTCGGGGTGGTTCACGTCGCCCAGCCAGTGGTCCTCGTCCAGCGCCCAGCAGGCGGGCGCCTTGTGCCGGATCACGTCCTCACCGGTGAGCAGCCCGCGGGCCAGGCAGTCCCGCACCCACCGGATGTCCTCCTGGACGGACTCCATGGGCACCGCGAGGCTCGCCAGGGCCAGCTCGCGGTCCACTCCCCC
This sequence comes from Streptomyces sp. NPDC030995, assembly GCF_055571215.1. Lineage (NCBI taxonomy): Bacteria > Bacillati > Actinomycetota > Actinomycetes > Kitasatosporales > Streptomycetaceae > Streptomyces > Streptomyces sp. NPDC030995. The sequence goes on along the minus strand of NZ_JBVIFS010000017.1, from coordinate 130,109 downwards.
GACGGGCTCCGCGGCCTTCGGGGCCAGGGAGCGCACCGTCTCGGCGAGCCCGGGGACGTGGGGTGCGTCGGCGGGCTCGGGCAGGGTGCCCCGCACGATCCGGGCCACGAGCACGGGCAGGGTGCCGCGGAAGGCGGGGGCGTGGCGGAGCAGCTCCGCCCAGAGCCGGGGATCGTCCCGCAGGGGGCGCAGCGCCCGGACGACGGCCGTCCGCATCCCCGTGCGTTCTGGCAGGGACCAGCGCAGGCCCCTGGCCTCGGGGAGGTCGGCGAGCAGCAGGGTGCGGTGCGCGGGGGCGACGTGGGCGACGAGCTCGTCGCAGGTGAGCAGCCCCATCCGGACGGCCCGTACGGCGGGCCGGTACCACCGGTACCCGGACGCGTCCTGTGGGCCGGCGTCGAGCAGGGCCCGGCAGACCTCGTGGGGCAGTTCGCCGACCAGCAGCAGGGCCTCGACCACGCTGGGCGGCAGCGGGTCCCGGGCGTGCTCGTGCAGCAGCGTCCCGGTGTCGAGGGGGGCGTGCGGCATCCGCAGCAGGGTGAGGGGGATCCGGGGCCGGCGGCCGTGCCGGCGCAGCAGCGCGATCAGCTCGTCGGTGGTGAACGGCCCGGGGCCGACCTCCCGCAGCAGTTCGGGCGACGGCCCGGGGCGGGCCGCGTACCGCGCGGGGCCGGGCAGGCCGGGCAGCGGCCGTCCGACGACGCGGGGGTTGCGGGCGATGAAGTGCCGGTCCGCCTCGCCGCCGTGGCGCAGCAGGAGGGTGACGGTCGAGGCGGAGAGCCACTCGTCCCGGCAGAGGTACTTGCGGGTGGGCCAGTCGAGCCGGCCGATCAGGTCGGTCACGACGTGGTCCGGTGCGTGGCGCAGCAGGTGCGCCACGCACCAGGCCAGCCGTCGGCTGGTGCGGTCTTCCTCGGCCGTCGACATCGTTCTCGTCCGCCTCGTGCTGTGCTCGTACGGGTACCGGTACCCGTACTCATCCTCGTACGCCTGTCCGACGTCCGGCGATGATCGCAGGTCAGCGGATGGGGCGGTGGACGTTTTTCTCGGTGGAGGGTCCGGGGGATGCGTCCGCGATCCAGGGGCCGTCTCCGGAGGGGTCCAGGACCCCGTCCTCCAGCCAGGTGTAGGTGCCGGAGAGGACGCCCGCGACGACCTTGCGGTCGAGGTCGTCGGTATTGGACCAGAGCCGGCCGAAGAGCTCCTCGACGCGGAGCCGGGACTGCTCGCAGAAGGCGTCGGCCAGCTGGTACGCCTCGCGTCCGTGCTCGCCGGCGGCGCGCAGGTGCTCGGCGCGGACGCAGGCCGCGCTCATCGCGAACAGCTCGGCGCCGATGTCGACGATCCGGCCGAGGAAGCCCTGCTTGGTCTCCATGCGGCCCTGCCAGCGGGACATGGCATAGAAGGTGGAGCGGGCGAGTTTGCGGGCGCTGCGCTCGACATAGCGCAGGTGGGTGGCGAGGTCGGGGTGGCCGCTGGGATGGAAGGCCCGGTAGGTGCCGGGGACCTGGCCGGGGCCGGTGGCCAGCTTCGGCAGCCAGCGGGCGTAGAACCCGGCGGCGCGGGCGCCCGCCCTGGCCTTGTCGCCGAGCGCCTTCTCCGGGTCGATGAGGTCGCCCGCCACCGAGAGGTGGGCGTCGACGGCCTCGCGGGCGATCAGCAGGTGCATGATCTCCGTCGAGCCCTCGAAGATCCGGTTGATGCGCAGGTCGCGGAGCATCTGCTCGGCGGGGACGGCGCGTTCGCCGCGGGCGGCGAGGGACTCGGCGGTCTCGAAGCCGCGGCCGCCTCGGATCTGGACCAGCTCGTCGGCCATCAGGCAGGCCATCTCGGAGCCGTAGAGCTTGGCGAGGGCGGCCTCGATGCGGATGTCGTTGCGGTCCTCGTCGGCCATCTGGGAGGCGAGGTCGACCACCGCTTCGAGCGCGAAGGTGGTGGCGGCGATGAAGGAGATCTTGGCGCCGACCGCCTCGTGCCTGGCGACCGGCCGCCCCCACTGCTCGCGTACGCCGGACCACTCGCGGGCGATCTTCAGGCACCATTTCCCGGCGCCGACGCACATGGCGGGCAGCGACAGCCGGCCGGTGTTGAGGGTGGTCAGCGCGATCTTGAGCCCGGCTCCCTCGGCGCCGATGCGCTGGGCGGCCGGGACCCGTACCCGGTGGAAGCGGGTGACGCCGTTCTCCAGGCCGCGCAGGCCCATGAAGGCGTTGCGGTGCTCGACGGTGATCCCCGGCGAGTCGGCCTCGACGACGAAGGCGGTGATCCCGCCGCGGTGGTTCTCGCTCTTGGGCACGCGGGCCATCACGACGAGCAGGTCCGCGACCACTCCGTTGGTGGTCCACAGCTTCACGCCGTCGAGGACGTACGCGTCCTCCCCGTCCGGGACCGCCGTGGTGGCCAGCCGCGCCGGGTCCGAGCCCACGTCGGGCTCGGTGAGCAGGAAGGCGCTGATGGCGGTGGTGGCGCAGCGCGGCAGGTAGGCGTCCTTCTGCTCCTGCGTGCCGAACATCTTCAGCGGCTGGGGGACGCCGATCGACTGGTGGGCCGAGAGCAGGGCGCCGATGGCCGGGCTCACCGAGCCGACCAGTGCGAGCGCCTTGTTGTAGTAGACCTGGGTGAGGCCGAGGCCCCCGTACTTGGGGTCGATCTTCATCCCGAGGGCGCCGAGCTCTTTCAGCCCGCGCACGGTCTCGTCGGGGATCTTCGCCTCGCGCTCGATGCGGGCGCCGTCGATGGAGCTCTCGCAGAACTCCCGCAGCCGGGCCAGGAAGGCCTCGCCGCGCCGCACGTCCTCGTCGGCGGGGAGCGGGTGGGGGTGGATCAGGTCGAGCCGGAACCGTCCGAGGAAGAGCTCCTTGGCGAAGCTCGGTTTGCGCCAGTCCTGTTCCCTGGCCGCTTCCGCGACCTGCCGTGCCTCGCGCTCGGTCACCTTGGGCTGTGCGGGCTGTGTTGCGGACATGAGGGGACTCACCTCGCCGCCGGAGTCGGGTACACCGGATTACCAGCCGGTGCTACCAGTGAGTCGTACCCCGTTCATGCCTCCGGGAAAAGGGGGACGGCCGGAGCCCCCGCACAGTAGGCTCCGGCCGTCGGCTTTTTGGCCGTACGAGATCAGATGTCGAGGCCGGTCAGGACCAGGACTCGCTCGTACGTGTAGTCGTCCATCGCGTAGCGGACGCCCTCGCGGCCCACGCCGGACTGCTTGACGCCGCCGTACGGCATCTGGTCGGCGCGGTAGGACGGCGCGTCGCCGACGATCACACCGCCGACCTCGAGCTCGCGGTGGGCGCGGAACGCGGTCTGGATGTTCCGCGTGAAGACACCGGTCTGCAGGCCGAACTTCGAGTCGTTGACCGCGGCGAAGGCCTCGTCGGTGTTCTCGACCTTCAGCAGGGTCAGGACCGGGCCGAAGACCTCCTCGGTGGCGAGCTTGACGCCGTCCGGGACGTGCGCGATGACGGTGGGCTCGTACGAGGCACCCGTGCGCTTGCCACCGGTGAGCAGCTTGGCGCCGGCGGACACGGCTTCGTCGACCCAGGACTCGACACGCTGGGCGGCGGCCTCGGAGACGAGGGGGCCGACGTCGGTGGCGGAGTCGGACGGGTCGCCGGTGACCTGGGCCTGGACCTTCGCGACGACCTTCTCGACGAGGCGGTCGTAGACGGAGGCGTCGGCGATCACGCGCTGCACGGAGATGCAGGACTGGCCGGCCTGGTAGTTCGAGAAGGTCGCGATACGGGTCGCGGCCCAGTCGAGGTCGGCCTCGGAGGACCAGTCGTCCAGGACGACGGCCGCGGCGTTGCCGCCGAGCTCCAGGGTGCAGTGCTTGTGGGGCACCGACTGCTGGATGGCGTAGCCGACGGTGTCGGAACCGGTGAAGGAGATGACGGGGAGGCGCTCGTCCTTGACCAGGGCGGGCATCTTGTCGTTCGCGACCGGCAGGACCGACCAGGAGCCGGCCGGAAGGTCGGTCTCGGCGAGCAGCTCACCCAGGATCAGCCCGGAGAGGGGCGTGGCCGGGGCGGGCTTGAGGATGATCGGCGCGCCGACGGCGATGGCCGGGGCCACCTTGTGGGCGCACAGGTTCAGCGGGAAGTTGAACGGCGCGATGCCGAGGACCGGACCCTTGACGAAGCGGCGGGTCAGCGCGAGACGGCCGACGCCACCGGCGTCGGTGTCGAGGCGCTGGGCGTCTCCGCCGTTGAAGCGGCGGGCCTCTTCGGCGGCGAAGCGGAACACCGACACCGCACGGCCGACCTCGCCGCGGGCCCACTTGATGGGCTTGCCGTTCTCGGCGGAGATCAGCTGGGCGATCTCCTCGGTGCGCTCCACGAGCCGCTTGGACACGTGGTCCAGGGCGGCCGCCCGTACGTGGGCGGGGGTCGCGGAGAATTCCGCCGTCACGGCGTACGCCGCGGCCACGGCCTCTTCGACCTGCTCGTCGGTGGGCACGCTGACGGTGCCGACGAGGCGTCCGTCCCACGGGGAGTGGACGTCGAAGCTGTCCTCGCCGGTGGCCTGGCGGCCGGCGAGCCAGAAGGCGTGGGTGGAAGTCATGCGAATCCCGGCCCTTCGGAGTGTGCGGTGGTCTTGTCTCCTCCACCGTAGGACTCCGTCGGCGTTTCGGCGTTTATCCGGGGTGTAGTACCTGCGATCGGGGTCGCGCCGGTTTGTCACTGTCGCGCCCGCGGCTCCGTTGCCGGGGCTGCGTCCCGGACCGGCTCGGCTCGGATCGGACCGGCTCGGCTCGGATCGGACCGGCTCGGCTCGGCTCGGCTCGGATCGGATCGGCTCGGCTCGGCTCGGCTACGACGGAGTCGACGACGCCTTGAGGGCGAGCCACAGCTCCATGCGGACGTCCGGGTCCTCGAGGGAGCGGCCGAGGATCTCCTCGACCCGCTTCATCCGGTAGCGCAGCGTGTGCCGGTGCACGCCGAGGTCGGCGGCCGCCGCGTCCCACTGGCCGTGGCGGGAGAGCCACGCCTGGAGCGAGGCCACCAGGTCGCCGCGCCCGGTCGCGTCGTGGTCCCGCAGCGCGCGCAGGGTGCCGTCCGCGAAGGCCCGTACCGCGTCGTCGGCCAGCAGGGGCAGGACCGAGCCCGCCGCCATGTCCTCGTGCTCCACCATCGGCCGGCCGCGCCGCCGGGCCACGGCGAGTGCCTGGTCGGCCTGTTTCAGGGCCGCCGCCACGGTGCCGGCGGTGGCGGGGGCGGACAGGCCGACCACCAGTTCGTCCGGCTCCGGCCCGGCCGTGTCCAGGCCGCGCCGTGCCTCCAGTACCTCCGCGTGGTCCGCGCACGCCTGTACGGCCGAGCCCGCGTCGGCGGCCAGGACCACGAGCCGCCCCGCTTCCGGGACCACCAGCAGCGTCTCTCCCGTACGGGCCGCCGCCGACTCCACCGCGTCGGCCAGCAGCGCCAGGCCCTCCGGCTGCGCCGTCCCCGGCAGCGCCGGCTCGGCCACGATCAGCCGGAAGGGCGCCTCCAGCAGGCCCCCGTACAGGTCCCCGGCCACGGACCGCGCGTGGTCCGCCTCGCCCGCCAGCAGCATCCGCAGGACCGCCGCCCCCAGCCGGGACTCGGCGTCGTGCAGCGAGCGGGAGCGCTCGGTGGTGAGGGTCAGCAGCGCGACCGCGGAGTGGACGGCGTACCGCTCGGCGGTGCCCAGCGGGGCCCCGGTGCCGACGGCGAGCGCGCCCCGGGCCCGTCGGCCCGTACCGAGGGACTGGAGCTCGACGCGGTCCTCGGAGCCGCCGACCACGGCGCTCGCGGGCGCGGGCCGCTCCCGCAGCCGCTCCACGTCGGGGGTCAGCCGGGCGGCGCGCCGGGCGGCCCAGTCCGGTGCCGCGGCGACCACGGAGCCCGAGGTGTCGTACAGCGCGGCCCAGCCGTGCACGTGCGCGGCCAGCTTCGCCAGCAGCTCGGCGGGCCCGTCGGCGGAGAGCGCGGCGCGCGTCAGTTCCCGCTGCGCCTCGAAACCGGCGGTCACGGCCCGGTACTGGTCGGCGGCGAGGGCCGCGGAGACGGCCTTGCTGATGGCCAGGAACGGGGTCCGGCGCGGGACCTCCAGCAGCGGCATGTCCTCGGTCCGCGCGGCCTCGACCAGCGCGTCGGGGATCTCCTCGTAGTTGACGCCGATCGCGAAGCCGATGCCGACGACCCCGGCCGCGGCGAGGCGGCGTACGTAGCGGCGCATCTCCTCGGGGTCCTCCGCGTCCAGCTTCATCGCGGTGATCAGGAGCAGCTCCCCGCCCTCCATGTAGGGGACGGGGTCGGCGAGCTCACTGACGTGGGCCCAGCGCACCGGGGTGTCGAGGCGGTTCTCCCCCGCCCGCACGCTGAGCTTGAGCGCCGAGTGCTGGACGAGCGAGGCGAGGGTGAGCGGCATCGTTACCAGGGGCCTTAGCGGGAGGGGGCGGCGGAAGAGCGCAGGAGCGGGACGCGAGCACGGTGTGACGGACAGCGCACCAGAGCCGCCACGGACGCTTTTCGCCGTGTCGTATGAACGGCTCCCCTCGATTCTGCCACCCCGTACGGGTTCAGGTGCGGGTCAGGCCGTTCCGGCCAGCCGGACCAGCAGCGGAGCCGCCCGTTCCCCGCGGACCGAGGTCAGCGACAGCACCGCGTGCCCCGGCGGCACGGCATGGGCCAGGTCCGAGGCGGACCACCGCTCCCGCTCCACCTGGCGCACGGTCACCGCGTCGGTGGTGACCGCCTTGCCGGTGACGAGCTTGCGGAAGGCGTGCATCGCCCGGGTCAGCGGCTGGTCGGCGAAGACCGTGCGGTGGGTGACGTCCCGCGTCTCCACCCACTCGGTGCCCCAGGCCTCCGCGAAGCGCTTGCCGTCCCAGGTGGTGACCCCGGAGAAGGCCATCCGGCAGCCGACCGCGCCGAGCAGCGGGGTGCGCAGCGCCTCCGGTACGTCGTCCAGCGTGCGCAGCGTGAGCAGTACGCCCGCGTTCGCGGAGCGCAGCCGCTGTACGCCGCGCACGGTCTGCGGGGTCAGGGTGTGCGAGGCGTCGTCGAGGGCGAGGAAGGCGAAGAGGGAACGGTCGGTGCGGGCTGCCGCGGCGGCGCTGAACTGGGCGAGCAGCAGCCGGGCCAGCATCCGGGAGGCGTCGGCGTGCCCGCGCTCGGGGAGGTCCACGCGGACGCGGATCGGGTGTTCCAGGGCCCGCAGCGAGAAGGGCCGTCCCTGCCCGGTGGTGTCGAAGAAGCCGGCGAAGGCGGGCCGGTCCAGCAGCGCCACCCGGTCGGCGAGGGCCGGGCCGGGGTCGCCGTGGGCCCCGTACTGCCGTTGCCGCGCGTCGAGCTCGCGGAGCATCGTGTGCGCCCCGCCGTCCTCCAGCGCCCGCCGCAGCCCGTCGAGGGCGGCCGGCACCTGGTCGAGCAGTTCGCGCAGCTCGGGCACGGCGGGGAAGCGGCCGTACGCCGCCCGGAACGGCCCGAGGAGCTGCGCGAGGGCGGTCGCGGCCCGGCGCACCTCGATCCCCGGGAGGTCTCCGACGAAGGCCTCGGCGAGCAGGCCGGCGGCCTCGTCGGGGTCCGTGGCGCCGCCGTAGAGGTCAAGGTCGTAGACGGAGGCGGGGTCGCCGACGCGGACCACGACGTCGTAGGCGGCGTCCGGGCCGAGCTGCGCCCCGGCCGCGCCGACGGCGACGACGGCGGCCTGGCCGGCGAGCGCCTGGAGCGCGAGAGACTCGACGACGGGCCGCACCAGGCGGCCCGTCTTGCCGGATCCCGACGGCCCGACGGCGAGCAGCGAGGTCCCGAGGACCTCGGGGTCGAGCGCGAGGGAGGTGCCGCGGCGGGCGTACGGGTTGCGCGCGCCGTCGTCGACGGTGCCGAGCAGCACCTGCCGGGCCAGCAGATCGTGCCGGGCGGCCCGCACGGGCAGGTCCCGCGCCCCGGACGGGTGCGCGCAGGCCCCGGCGCCCTTGTCCCGCACGGCGTCGGCGAAGGCCCGCAGCCGCGAGGGGTCGACGCGCACGGAATCCCAGGCGCGCCGGATCCGCGCGTAGTCGACGTCGTTCATCCGCCCGCCCCCGGCCTCCCCCTCCAGCCGATCGGCCACCTCCCCCAACCCGGCGCCCCGCAACTGCGGCCACCGCGCGGGATCCTCGGCCGGTTCCTCGGTCGCGGCCGCGCCCGTGCGGTCCGAGGCCGCTCGGGCCGTCGCCCCGGCAGGCCGCAGGCGCCGCAGCAGCCGGACCCCGCCGCCGAGGCAGGCGAAGGAGAGGACGACGGCCACGTCGATCGTGGTCTTCGCCGTGTTGTCGAGTTCGAGGTTGGCCGCCGGGTCGGCGGTGTACGGCAGGAACGCGAAGACGAGTTGGCGGATCGGCAGCTGGTGGTTGTCGACGAGCAGGAGGGTGATGTAGGCGAGGGGTACGACCGCGAGGGCCTGGACCCAGGGGCCGCGCGCGACGACCAGGCGGGTCCAGGCGGTGTGCCAGCTCCCGAGCCGGCCGAATCCGTAGAGGAGCGCCGAGACGAAGAGCAGCTCGTAGATCGGCTTGGCCTTCATCCCGCCGGTCCCCATGACGGGCTCTCCGTTCGCGGAGTACCAGCTGTCGGGTGTGAAGAGGTTCAGCGGAGCGTCCCAGAACGGGATGTAGGTGTTGCGCATGAGGGACCAGACGAGGACGCAGGCCAGGAAGGAGATGAATGCACCGCTGGCCAGGGACCGGTCGGGGGTCTGCGCGTCTTCCACGGCGGCGCGCGGGGTGTAGCCGTACCTCCAGACACCCGGCTCGGCCGCCGGGCGGGCGATGCGCAGCCAGTCGCTGAGCGTCGGCCCCTGACCGGGGGCATGGCGGGGCTTCGGAGGCTGCGCAGGGGGGGCCGCCGGTCTCGGTACGTGACCCGCACGGGTCACCTGTCCGTCCTGCGTGCCGTCGGTGTCCATGAAACCCCTGCCCCCTGCCCGTGCCTGCGCTCCGGCGCTCAATCTAGTGCCCGGCCCGGGCCTTGGGGCCGTACCCGGTCATGATCCACGAGATGCGCGTCATGTCCTTCCTATGGCCGTCGCGGACAAGGACACGCGGAGATCACTACCGAACGGAGCATGCAGGACCCCCTCCCCCGGGCCTAGCCTGCGGACAAAGACACAAGTGCGCCCGAAAACACCCCCCAGGAGCCCTCTATGACCGCTGTCCCGCAGGAGCGCAAGATCGTCACCGCGATCCCCGGCCCCAAGTCGCAGGAGCTGCAGGCCCGCCGCCTCGGCGTGGTGGCCGGTGGCGTGGGCTCCGTGCTTCCCGTCTTCACGGCCCGCGCGGGCGGCGGCATCATCGAGGACGTCGACGGCAACCGTCTGATCGACTTCGGTTCCGGCATCGCCGTGACCTCCGTCGGCGCCTCCGCCGAGGCCGTCGTGCGCCGCGCCTCCGCGCAGCTCGCCGACTTCACCCACACCTGTTTCATGGTCACCCCGTACGAGGGCTACGTCGAGGTCTGCGAGGCCCTCGCCGAGCTGACCCCGGGTGGCCACGCCAAGAAGTCGGCTCTGTTCAACTCCGGCGCCGAGGCCGTCGAGAACGCCGTCAAGATCGCCCGTTCGTACACCAAGCGCCAGGCCGTCGTCGTCTTCGACCACGGCTACCACGGCCGTACGAACCTCACGATGGCGCTCACCTCGAAGAACATGCCGTACAAGAACGGCTTCGGCCCGTTCGCCCCCGAGGTCTACCGCGTCCCGGTCGCCTACGGCTACCGCTGGCCCACCGGCGCCGAGAACTGCGGCCCCGAGGCCGCCGCCCAGGCGATCGACCAGATCACGAAGCAGATCGGCGCCGACAACGTCGCCGCGATCATCATCGAGCCGGTCCTCGGCGAGGGCGGCTTCATCGAGCCGGCCAAGGGCTTCCTGCCGGCGATCGTGAAGTTCGCCAACGAGAACGGCATCGTCTTCGTCGCCGACGAGATCCAGTCCGGCTTCTGCCGCACCGGCCAGTGGTTCGCGTGCGAGGACGAGGGCATCGTCCCCGACCTGATCACCACCGCCAAGGGCATCGCGGGCGGTCTGCCGCTCGCCGCCGTGACGGGCCGTGCCGAGATCATGGACTCCGCGCACGCGGGTGGCCTGGGTGGCACCTACGGCGGCAACCCGGTGGCCTGCGCCGGCGCGCTCGGCTCCATCGAGACCATGAAGAAGCTCGACCTCAACGCCGCGGCGAAGAAGATCGAGTCCGTCATGAAGGCCCGCCTGACGGCCATGCAGGAGAAGTACGACATCATTGGCGACATCCGCGGCCGCGGCGCCATGATCGCGATCGAGCTGGTCAAGGACCCGGTGTCCAAGACTCCGTTCCCGGAGGCGGCCGGCGCGCTCGCCAAGGCCTGCCACGCCGAGGGCCTGCTCGTCCTCACCTGTGGCACGTACGGCAACGTGCTCCGCTTCCTCCCGCCGATCGTCATCGGCGAGGACCTGCTGAACGAGGGCCTGGACCTCATCGAGGCCGCGTTCGCCGCCATCGGCACGGACATCTGAGCGGACGGCTAGAACGTCCGCACGCAGTGCCCGGTCGTTAACCACCGGTAACGGTCGGGCGCTGTGAAGAAGCTGTGGGGGGCCGATGGCGGGAGCGCGTTCCTGCTGTCGGTCCCCCTTCCGCTGCCGTACGGTTTCTGCAGATGAGTGAGACAGCCCGCCCACGGGAAACCGGGGGCGATACCAGTACCGGGCTTCCCCAGCGCCGTATTGGGCATGCGTTCGCGCACACTCCTCACCGATCGGACAGCCGTTCGCCCCAAACCCCCCGGGGCGCACGGCAACCCGATCCGGGCGGCCGTCCCGGAACCATCCCCCCTGTTCCGGGACGGCCGGCCATCCTCCTCGCCGCGCTCTGTCTGACGGCCTTCGCCCTGATCACCTGGCAGGTCCTGGTCTCCGGACCGCTGCTGACGCCGGATCACGAGCTGAGCCGCGCCCTGGTCCGCACCGTTCCCGACCGGGTCACCCAGCGCCTCTCGGACCTCGGGAACGTCCCGGTCGCCCTGCCCGTCCTGCTCCTCGCCGCGGCGTACGCCGCCCGGCGCGGCAACCGTCGCGGCGCCCTGGCCGCGGCCGGGGCCATGGCCCTGATCCCGGCCCTGATCGTGCCGCTGAAGGAGTGGACCGCCCGCCCGGGCCCACTGGAACCCTGGGCGGCCGGCTACTACCCCTCGGGCCACACCGCGACGGCCTTCGTGGCGTACGTGGGAGCGGCCCTGCTCCTGCGGCCGTACGCCGGCCGGTGGTGGCCGATGGCCGCCGCCCTGGTCCTCACGGGGGCGACGGCCACCGGGCTCGTCCTGCGGGGCTACCACTGGCCGCTGGACGTGCTGGCCAGCCTCCTGATCTGTACGCCCTTGCTGCTGGCGGTCAGCCGGTCCTGCCGTAGTACGCGTCGAAGTTCCGGCTGAACTCCCGGCCGCCGAAGCCGTCCCAGTTGATCGACCAGGTCATCAGGCCGCGCAGACCGGGCCAGGTGCCGTGGGTCCGGTAGGTCCCGCAGTCGGTCTTCTTCGTCAGGCAGTTCAGGGCCTTGTTCACCTCCGCGGGCGCGGTGTGCCCGTTGCCCGCGTTCGTCGTGGCCGGCAGGCCGATGGCGACCTGTTCCGGGCGCAGGGGCAGGAAGACCCGGGCGGCGTTGCCGGCGACCGGGAAGCCGGTGAGCAGCATGTCGGTCATGGCGATGTGGAAGTCCGCGCCGCCCATGGAGTGGTACTGGTCGTCGAGGCCCATGATCGGGGCCGAGTTGTAGTCCTGGACGTGGAGCAGCGTGAGGTCGTCGCGCAGGGCGTGGATGACCGGGAGGTACGCGCCGGCCCGCGGGTCCTGGCCGCCCCAGGGGCCGGAGCCGTAGAACTGGTAGCCCAGTTGGACGAAGAAGGTCTCCGGGGCCATGGTCAGGACGAAGTCCGGGCCGTACCTGGCCTTGAGGGTCTTCACGGCCGAGATCAGGTTGACGATTCCCGCGGTGGTGGGGGCCCGGAAGTCGGTGTCCCCGGTGGCCAGGGAGAGGGAGTGGCCCTCGAAGTCGATGTCCAGGCCGTCGAGGCCGTACTCGTCGATGATCTTGCCGACGGAGGCGACGAAGGTGTCGCGGGCGGCCGTGGTGGCGAGCTGGACCTGGCCGTTCTGGCCGCCTATCGATATCAGCACCTTCTTGCCGGCGGCCTGCTTGGCCTTGATGGCCGCCTTGAACTCCTCGGGGGATTCGACGCCGGGGCACTGCGCGACGGGGCAGAGCCCGAAGCGGATGTCGCCCGAGGTCACCGAGGTCGGTTCGCCGAAGGCGAGGTTGATGACGTCCCAGGAGGCGGGCACGTCGGCCATCCGGACGTAGCCGGAGCCGTTGGCGAAGCTCGCGTGCAGGTAGCCGACGAGCGCGTGCGCGGGTAGACCGGGGTTGCCGGGCCCGCCGCCGCTCGTCGTGGTCACGGAGACGGGCGCGCTCTTCGGGGACTCGCCCGCCGTGTTCACCGCACTGACCTGGAAGGTGTACGTGGTGGACGCGGCGAGGCCGGTCACCGTCGCCGAGGCGGAGGTGACGGTCAGCGGCGCGGCGCCGTCCCGGTGGACCTTGTAGGAGGTGGCGTCCTGGGCGGCCGCCCAGGAGAGGTTCACGCTGCTCGCGGTGGCGCCGGAGGCCGTCAGGCCTGCGGGGGTGGCCGGAGGCCGGGGTTGGGGCTGGCCGGGGCCGCCGGGGTCGGGGCCGACCAGGGTGAGGTCGTCGGTGAAGTGGGCGGGCTGGCCGTACCAGCCGTGGGTGTGGACCGTCACGGAGGTGGTCGACGGGCCGGTGCGGAAGGTGGTCGTCAGCTGCTTCCACGCGCCCGGGGTCTGCGTCCAGGTGGACACGTCGGTGGTCCCGGTCCCGCTCGCGCCGAGGTAGACGTACGCGCCCTGCACCCAGGCGCCGAGGGTGTACGTGGAGTCGGGCTTGACGGTGACGTTCTGGACGCAGCGGGCGTTGTCCTGGCCGGCCGGGGTGGCCTTGAGGGCGGAACTGCCGCCGTGCACGGGTGTGGTGACGACGGCTCCGCTGCCCGCGGAACAGCTCCAGCCGTCGAGGCCGCTCTCGAAGCCGCCGTTGCGGATCAGGTCGGCGTCGGCCGCCGCGGCGGGCGGGCCCGCGGCGAGGAAGCCGGCCACCGCGAGGGCGGCGACGCCGAGGAAGGACATGGCTCTGCGCACAACTGCCTCCGGTACGTGGGGGGATGGAGGGGGTCAGCGGCGCCCAACATGGTCCAGACCAATGCGGTTGTCAAGGTTTCCGGCCCTCCCGCACCTCGGCCGAGGCCACGACCGACGACGCGACCGACGCCGCGACCGTCGCCGCCGCCTCGTGCATCGCGAGCTCCAGCACGGCCGGGTCGGTGAGGGTCCCCTCCCCGTCCGGGAGCACCAGCCAGCGCACTCCGCCCGTCGCCCGGCCGGGGTACGGGACCACGATCCAGGTGCCGCGCCCGGCTCCCCGTACGCCCGTTCCGATCCAGCGGGACGCGGTGCCCGCGGGCACGAAGAAGCCCACCGGCGGCATCAATGTGCGGCTCCGCCGCGTGGCACCGAAGTCGGCGAGCACCGGGCCGGGCCGGTCGAGGAGCAGGCGCAGTACGTCGAGGGTGGCCTGCCCCAGCTCCCCGGGCAGGATCAGCACGTCCCAGCGCCGGCCGGCGGGCAGGAGGACGACCCCGAGGGGGTTGCGCTCCCACTCCCACCGGCAGGCATCGGGGTCCGGCGCCACCGATACCAGCCATTCCACTGCCGTCTTGGCCCCCGGGATCGTCATCGCCCGGCCTCCGTTCCCTGTAGGTGAGGGTTCTCACCTGGAGAGAGCGGGGCCGGGCGCGGTTATGACGCGGGTTTCGTTACTCCAAGGCAGTGAATCGGGTCGCGCGGTGACCGGCGGTGTACGTCGGGGGCGTGCGGGTCAGCTGTCGAAGCCGAGACCGAACCGGTCCAGGGTCCTGAGCCACAGGTTCCGGTGGCCGCCGCGGGCGTCCGCGCGGGCCAGTGACCACTTGGTGAGGGTGATCCCGGTCCAGGCGAAGGGCTCGGGCGGGAACGGCATCGGCTTGGACCGCACCATCTCCAGCCGGGTGCGCTCGGTGTCGGCCCCGTCGAGGAGGTCCAGCATCACGTCCGCGCCGAAGCGGGTGGCGCCCACTCCGAGCCCGGTGTAGCCGGCCGCGTAGGCCACCTTCCCGGAGTGCGCGGTGCCGAAGAAGGCGGAGAAGCGCGAGCAGGTGTCGATCGCGCCGCCCCAGGCGTGGCTGAACTTCACGCCCTCCAGTTGCGGGAAGGCGGTGAAGAAGTGCTCCGCGAGTTTCAGGTAGGTCTCGGGGCGGTGGTCGTATTCGGAGTCGAGCTTCCCCCGGTAGGGGTAGATCGCGTCGTAGCCGCCCCACAGGATCCGGTTGTCCTGGGTGATCCGGAAGTAGTGGAACTGGTTGGCGCTGTCGCCCAGCCCCTGCCGCTTCTTCCAGCCGATGGCGGCGAGCTGCTCCTCGCTCAGCGGCTCGGTCATGAGCGCGTAGTCGTAGACCGGGACGGTGAAGGGGCGGATCCGCTTGACCAGCGACGGGAAGATGTTGGTGCCCAGCGCGACCCGGCGCGCGAGGATCGTGCCGTACGGCGTCTGCACGGTCATCCCGGCCCCGGCCGAGGCCATCTTCAGGCCGCGGGTGTTCTCGTAGATCCGTACGCCCAGGTCGAGGCAGGCCTGCTTGAGGCCCCAGGCCAGCTTCGCGGGGTTGAGCATCGCGACGCCGTCGCGGTCCCACAGGCCCGCGAGGAAGGTCGGGGAGTCGACCTCGGCGCGCACCGCGTCGCGGTCCAGCCACTCGGAGCCGCCGCCCAGGCCGAGGCGCTGCGCCTCCTCGTGGAGTTCGCGCAGTTCCTCGACCTGGTGCGGTTCGGTGGCGACGTCGATCTCGCCGGTGCGCTCGAAGTCGCAGTCGATGCCGTAGCGGGCGACGGCCTCCTCGATGGCGTCGAGGTTGCGGGCGCCGAGCTCCTCCAGCTTCGCCAGCTCGCCGGGCCAGCGGGCCAGCCCGTTGCCGAGCCCGTGGGTGAGGGAGGCGGCGCAGAAGCCGCCGTTGCGGCCGGAGGCGGCCCAGCCCGCCTCCTTGCTCTCGATCACGACGACGTCCCGCTGCGGGTCCCGCTCCTTGGCGAGCAGCGCGGTCCACAGCCCGCTGTAGCCGGCGCCGATGACCAGCAGGTCGCAGCGCTCGTCGGTGGTCAGCGCCGGCT
The DNA here is from genome assembly GCF_055571215.1 of Streptomyces sp. NPDC030995. Classification (NCBI taxonomy): domain Bacteria; kingdom Bacillati; phylum Actinomycetota; class Actinomycetes; order Kitasatosporales; family Streptomycetaceae; genus Streptomyces; species Streptomyces sp. NPDC030995. Next base: position 114,863 of record NZ_JBVIFS010000017.1, on the reverse strand, counting down.
GTGGGGCCGGCTTGCCGGGGTCGTCCAGCCAGTACGAGACCGGCTTCGCTTCGGAAAGGGATTTCGCAACACTACGCATGGCGACTGGGGCCATGTCTTCCAACTCCCTACGGAACTGATGACGTGCCTTGGAACTACTTCGGTTGTGCTTTCCTGCGGCGGTTGCCGACCATCTGGCCGACGAGGACCACCAGCACCGCGATGACGAACATCGCCGTGCCGATGACGTTGATCTGCACGGGCGTACCGCGCTGGGCCGATCCCCAGACGAACATGGGGAAGGTGACGGTGTTGCCCGAGTTGAAGTTGGTGATGATGAAGTCGTCGAAGGAGAGCGCGAAGGAGAGCAGCGCGCCCGCCGCGATACCCGGCGCCGCGATCGGCAGGGTGACCCGTACGAAGGTCTGCACCGGGCCCGCGTAGAGGTCGCGGGCGGCCTCCTCCAGCCGCGGGTCCATGGACAGGACACGCGCCTTGACGGCGGCGACGACGAAGCTGAGGCAGAACATGACGTGGGCGATCAGGATCGTCCAGAAGCCCAGTTGGATGCCCATGTTGAGGAAGAGCGCGAGCAGCGAGGCCGCCATCACGATCTCGGGCATGGCCATGGGCAGGAAGATCAGCGAGTTGACCGCGCCGCGCGCCCTGAAGCGGTAGCGGACCAGCGCGAAGGCGATGGCGGTGCCCAGCGCGGTCGCGCCCAGCGTGGCCCAGAGGGCGATCTGGAGCGAGAGCGAGAGGGAGCCGCACAGGTCGGCGACCCCGCAGGGGTCCTTCCACGCGTCGAGCGAGAACTCCTGCCAGGCGTAGTTGAACCGCCCGGTGGGGTTGTTGAAGGAGAAGACGGTGACCACGACGTTCGGCAGGATCATGTACGCGAGCGTCCCGAGGCCCGCGATCACGACCAGATTGCGCCGGAGCCAGGTGAGGGGTGTGCGCATCAGACCAGGTCCTCCGTCCCCGCTCGGCGGATGTAGATGGTGACCATGATCAGCACGATGGCCATGAGGATGAAGGACAGCGCGGCCGCCGTCGGGTAGTCGAGGATCCGCAGGTACTGCGACTGGATGACGTTGCCGATCATCCTGGTGTCCGTGGAGCCGAGCAGTTCGGCGTTCACGTAGTCGCCGCTCGCCGGGATGAAGGTGAGCAGGGTCCCGGAGACCACGCCCGGCATGGAGAGCGGGAAGGTCACCTTCCGGAAGACCGTGGCGGGCTTGGCGTACAGGTCCCCGGCCGCCTCGTGGAGGCGGGTGTCGATGCGCTCCAGCGAGGAGTACAGCGGCAGGATCATGAAGGGGAGGAAGTTGTAGGTCAGACCGCAGACGACCGCGAGCGGGGTGGCCAGCACCCGGTCCCCCTCGGTCATGCCGAGCCAGCTGGTGACGTCGAGGAAGCCGATGTTGTTGAGGACGGCGACCACCGGGCCGCCGTCGGCCAGGATCGTCTTCCAGGCCAGCGTGCGGATCAGGAAGCTGGTGAAGAACGGGGCGATGACCAGCACGAGCAGCAGATTGCGCCAGCGGCCCGCCTTGAAGGCGATCAGGTAGGCCAGCGGGTATCCGAGCAGCAGGCACAGCGCGGTCGCGGTGCCCGCGTAGAGCAGGGAGCGCAGGAACTGCGGCATGTACTCGGTGAGGGCGTCCCAGTAGGTCTGGAAGTGCCAGGTGACCTTGAAGCCCTCTTCGAGGGAGCCGGTCTGGACCGAGGTGGAGGCCTGGTAGACCATCGGCAGCACGAAGAAGACCAGCAGCCACAGTATGCCGGGGAGCAGCAGCCAGTACGGGACCAGTCGCTTGCGCGTCGACGGCTTGTGCACCGGGGGTTCGGCGGGGGCGGGCGCCTGGGGCGGCACCGTCTGCGCAGCGGGGCCGGTCACGCGCCCTCCTCCACCGTCTCGATGCCCGCGTCGATGTCCTGGGCCGCGTCGAGACCGAAGGTGTGCTCCGGGTTCCAGTGCAGGATCACCTCGGCGCCCGGGACCAGGCGCGCGTCTCGCTCGATGTTCTGGGCGTACACCTCCAGCTCGGGGCAGACCGGGCTGTCGATGACGTACTGGGTGGAGACGCCGATGAAGGAGGTGGCGGCGATCCGGCCGGCGATCGTGTTCCGGCCCGCCGCGATGGTGTGCTCCTCGTCGGCGTGGACCAGGGAGATCTTCTCGGGCCTCACTCCGACCAGCAGCTTTCCGCCGTTGGCGGGCGTGGTCGCGCAGCGGGCCGCGGGCAGCCGGAGCTTCGTACCGGAGGCGGATACCACGACGTCGGAGCCGGCGGACTCGACGGACGCCTCGATGAGGTTGGAGGTGCCGAGGAAGTTGGCGACGAAGGTGGTGCCCGGGTTCTCGTACAGCTCGGCGGGGGCGCCCAGCTGCTCGACGCGGCCGCCGTTCATCACCGCGACCGTGTCGGCCATGGTCATGGCCTCCTCCTGGTCGTGCGTGACGTGCACGAAGGTGATGCCGACCTCGGTCTGGATCCGCTTCAGCTCCAGCTGCATCTGGCGGCGCAGCTTGAGGTCGAGGGCGCCGAGGGGCTCGTCGAGGAGCAGTACCTGCGGGTGGTTGATGAGGGCGCGGGCGACGGCGACGCGCTGCTGCTGGCCGCCGGAGAGCTGGTGCGGCTTGCGCTGGGCGAACTGGCCGAGCTGGACCAGTTCCAGCATGTCGTCGACCTGCTTCTTCACCGACTTGATGCCGCGGCGGCGCAGTCCGAAGGCGATGTTCTCGTAGATGTCCAGGTGCGGGAAGAGCGCGTAGCTCTGGAAGACCGTGTTGACCGGGCGCTTGTAGGGCGGCAGGTGGGTGACCGCCCGCTCGCCGAGGTGGACCGTGCCGGTGGAGGGCTCCTCCAGGCCGGCGATCATGCGCAGGGTGGTGGTCTTCCCGCAGCCGGAGGCGCCGAGCAGAGCGAAGAAGGAGCCCTGGGGGATGGTGAGATCCAGCGGGTGCACGGCGGTGAAGGTGCCGTAGTGCTTGCTGATCCCGGAGAGGCGGACGTCGCCGCCCGCGGTCTTGTCAGTCATTGATGGGTCCCGGGGGTGGGTAGGCGGAGAGGACAAGGGAGGGTTCGCCGTACGGCACGGACGGCTACGCGCCGATGAGCTTGGCGAACTTCTCTTCGTACGCGGTCTCTTCCTCACTGGTGAGGGAGCGGAAGGCGTGTGCCTTCGCGGCCATTGCCTTGTCCGGGACGATCAGGGGGTTGTCCGCCAGCGCCGGATCGATCTTGGCCAGTTCGTCCTTGACGCCCTCGACCGGGCAGACGTAGCTGATGAAGGCGGCCAGCTGGGCGGCGACCGGGGGCTCGTAGTAGTAGTCGATGAGCTTCTCCGCGTTGGCCTTGTGCCGGGCCTTGGCGGGGACCAGCAGGTTGTCGCTGGAGGTGATGTATCCGGGAGCCGGGATCGCGTACTGGATGTCCGGGTTGCCGGCCTGGAGCTGGATGACGTCGCCCGCCCAGGCGAGGCAGGCGGCGAGGTCGCCCTTGTCGAGGTCGGAGGTGTAGTCGTTGCCCGTGAAGCGGCGGATCTGCTTGGTGTCCACGCCCTTCTGCAGGCGGCCGATGGCGCCGTCGAAGTCCGCGGTGGTGAAGCGGGCCGGGTCCTTGCCCTGGTCGAGCAGGGTCATGCCGACGGAGTCGCGCATCTCCGTGAGGAAGCCGACCCTGCCCTTGAGCGTGGGGTCGTCGAGCATCTGGGTGACGGAGTCGACCTTCTTCCCGTCGGTGGCCTTGGTGTTGTAGGCGATGACGGTGTCGATGCCGGTCCACGGGTAGCTGTAGGCGCGGCCCGGGTCCCAGTCGGGGGTGCGGAACTGCGGGATCAGGTTGGCGTAGGCGTGGGGCAGCTGGGAGGGGTCCAGTTTCTGTGCCCAGCCCAGGCGGATGATGCGGGCGGCGAGCCAGTCCGTGACCACGATCAGGTCGCGGCCGGTGTCCTGGCCGGCTGCGAGCTGCGGTTTGATCTTGCCGAAGAACTCGACGTTGTCGTTGATGTCCTCGGTGTACTTGACCTTGATCCCGGTCCGCTTGGTGAACTCCTCCAGGGTGGGACGGGTCTTCTCGTCCTCACTGGTGTCCATGTACTCGGTCCAGTTGGAGAAGTTGATCTCCTTCTCCTGGGCCGAATGGTCGTCGGAGGCCACCGCCGAGTCGCCCTCGCGCTTGGCGGGCGGGATTCCGCACGCGGCGAGGGTGGACAGGCCGCCGAGGGTGAGCGCTCCGACTCCGGAGGCGCGCAGCAGCGAGCGGCGGGTGAGGGCTCCGCGCCCGCTGGTGAGGCTGCGCCGCATCGCGGCGAGTTGCGCCGCCGAGAGGCGGTCGGGCTCGAACTGCTCCATGCGCTGTGCCCTTTCGGGAGGTGTACCGCTGGTCGGGCGGTGGTTCCACGCGGCGGTAGCCGCAAATGGTTACGGACGGTCCCCGAAGATCGTGCGGTGCCAGTCCTTGGCGGCTACCGCCGTGTTGTCGTACATCACGTGCTTGACCTGCGTGTACTCCTCGAAGGAGTAGGCCGACATGTCCTTTCCGAAGCCGCTCGCCTTGTAGCCCCCGTGGGGCATCTCGCTGATGATCGGAATGTGGTCGTTGATCCAGACGCAGCCCGCCTTGATCTCGCGGGTGGCGCGGTTCGCCCGGTAGAGGTCGCGGCTCCAGGCGGAGGCCGCGAGTCCGTACGGGGTGTCGTTGGCCAGCGCGATCCCCTCGTCGTCGGTGTCGAAGGGCAGGACGACGAGGACCGGGCCGAAGATCTCGGACTGGACCACCTCGCTGTCCTGGGTTGCGCCGGCGATGAGGGTGGGCCGGTAGTACGCGCCCTCGGCGAGCTCGCCCGCCGGGATCTCACCGCCGGTGACGACGGTGGCGTAGGCCCGGGCCCGCTCGACGAAACCGGCGACCCGGTCGCGCTGGGCGTGGGAGACCAGCGGGCCGAGGTCGGTGGTGGGCTCGAAGGGGTCGCCGACGCGGACGGTCTCCATCAGTTCGGCCACCCGGGCGACGAAGGCGTCGTGGAGGGGGCGCTGGACGTAGGCGCGGGTGGCGGCCGTGCAGTCCTGACCGGTGTTGATCAGGGAGGCGGCGACGGCTCCGTGCGCGGCGGCCTCCAGGTCGGCGTCGTCGAAGACGAGGAAGGGAGCCTTGCCGCCGAGCTCCAGGTGGAGCCGCTTGACGGTGGCGGTGGCGATCTCCGCGACCCGCTTGCCGACGGCGGTGGAGCCGGTGAAGGAGGTCATCACCACGTCCGGGTGGCCGACCAGGTGCTCCCCGGCGTCCCGGCCCGCGCCGGTGACGATGTTGATCACGCCGTCGGGCAGGCCCGCCTCCTTGGCCGCCTGCGCGAACATCAGGGAGGTCAGTGGGGTGAGCTCGGCGGGCTTGAGGACGATGGTGTTGCCCGCGGCGATCGCCGGGAGGATCTTCCAGGCGGCCATCTGGAGCGGATAGTTCCAGGGCGCGATGGAGCCGACGACCCCGATGGCCTCGCGGCGTACGTAGGAGGTGTGGTCGCCGGAGTACTCGGCGGCGGCCTGCCCCTGGAGGTGGCGCGCGGCCCCCGCGAAGAAGGCGGTGTTGTCGATGGTCCCCGGTACGTCGAACTCCGTGGACAGCTTGATCGGCTTGCCGCACTGGAGGGACTCGGCGTACGCGAAGTCCTCCGCCTGCTCCGCCAGTACGGCGGCCAGCCGGTGCAGGGCGTCCGAACGCTCGCCGGGGGTGGCGCCGGACCAGCCGGGGAAGGCCCGCTTGGCGGCGGCGACGGCCTCGTCGACGTCCGTCGTGCTCGCGAGCTCGTAGGTGAGGATCTCGTCGCCGGTCGCCGGATCGACCACCGTGTGTGAATGACCGGAGGTGCCGGTCCTCAGCTGCCCGTCGATGTACTGCGCGCCGTCCGCGAAGCGGTCCTTGACCTGGAAGCGATTGCCCATCACGCTCTCACGCTCTCCGTAGCTACAGTTCGAGCTACAGCTCGAATTGAGTGCCGATCCTGACAGAGGAGGTGCCCTCGGCCAAGTGATTCCGTTGTTGCCTTTTGATTACGCGACGGAATCGGTCGACCATGTGTCGAGGCACACCGAAAATCCCGTACGAAGTGTCAGTGGCGACTGCCACACTCGCGTGCATGGAGATGATCGACAACCTGATCAAGCAGGTCAGCCAGGGTGAGCGGGTGAAGTTCCTGCCGTTCTGGGGGCACCAGCCCCGGCCGGACGGGAAGCTCGGACCGAGCTGCCTGAGCCAGTGGTGGCCGTCCGCTTTCACTGTCGGTGACGTCCGTTATGCCACGGCCGAGCACTGGATGATGGCCGGAAAGGCCAGGCTGTTCGGGGACGCGGACGCGGAGCGCGCGGCTCTGGGGGCGAGGACTCCGGCCGAGGCGAAGAAGGCCGGGCGGCTCGTGCGCGGCTTCGACGACGCGATATGGGCGCGGGAGCGGTTCGCCCTGGTCGTGGAGGGCAGCGCCCACAAGTTCGGCTCCGACCCGGCGCTGCGCGCGTACCTGCTGACGACCGGGGACCGGGTGCTGGTGGAGGCGAGCCCGCTGGACCGGATCTGGGGCGTCGGGCTGGCGCCCGACGACGAACGCGCCCTGGACCCGGCGCGCTGGCGCGGGCTGAACCTGCTGGGCTTCGCACTCATGGAGGCCCGGACGCGGCTGCGCGAGGACAGCGCGTGACGGAGCGGCGCGTGACGGAGCCGTGCGTACCGGAGCGGCGCCGGGTGGCCGCGGTGATCGTCCGGGACGGCTGCGTGCTGATGGTGCGCGAGCGCGGGTGGGGGCCCACCGGGCTGCACGACGGACCGGAGTACTGGACCCTGCCCGGCGGCGGACTGGAGGCGGGCGAGGAGCCCGAGGAGGCGGTCCGGCGGGAGGTGGCCGAGGAGGTCGGCCTGCACGCCCTGGACGTGCGGTACGCGTACGAAGCGCCCTACCCCTCGGGGTGGACCACCTGCTTCCGCGTGGAGGTGGCGCCCGGGGAGCCGCAGCTGGGCGTGGACCCCGACCTGGAGTGCGACTGCCCGAGGATGGTCGGGCTCATCTGGGTCCCGCTGTCGCGCGGCACGGACGGCGAGTCGGTCATGGTGCCCACACTGCTGAGTAATTGCGTGGTGGATCCCGGCCCCGGCGCCTAGCGTGATCCTTGTCCAGGTGCGCAGGCGAGACCTACTTCGACTGCCGCGGGTTCGAGCCCCGTCACCGGCCTCGCGCCGGTGTAGCTCAGCTGGTTAGAGCATCGCGCGGTTTCACCGACCCTGTTCTCTGGACACCCACGTCACGCACCTCCCGGTGCGCGGGCTGCGGCTCCTTCTTTTGCAGAGATTCCCAAGCCGCCGCCACTTTGATCTCGGGAGGCACGCGTGCGGGATGCCCGGTGCGCAGGCAACGGCTACTTCCGGATCGACGGGTCGCGGGTTCGAATCCCGCCCGGCCACGGCCGGTAGCTCAGCTTGGCAGAGCAGTCGACATAGTCCGTCGCCGACTTCGATCTCGGGCATTCCGCACGTCACGTCTCCCCCGCTGTCCTTTGAATTCGGGGGGATTCATCATGGCTCGTTTCAACCTGCGCGCGTTCAAGACCTCGGCCGCGCCCACGTCGCCCGTACGCTCGACCGACCGCGCCCGCACCCACCAGGGCGGCCCGGGGTACGAACGCGACTCGCGCTCCGAGCTGTTCCTGCTCGCCGTCGCCAACTTCGTGACGCAGCACACCGCGTACGAGAGCGGCGAGGCCCGTGACGACCGCTTCGGCGCGCTCGTCCGCACCCTCGCCGTCGAGGATCCCGCGTGGACCGCCGGCCTGCTGGGCTGGCTCCGCGGGGACGCGAACATGCGCACCGCCTCGCTCGTCGGCGCCGCCGAATACGTGAAGGCGCGGCTCGACGCGGGCGCCGCCGACGGGCCTTCGAACCGCCAGGTCGTGGACTCCGTACTGCGGCGCGCGGACGAGCCCGGTGAACTGCTGGCCTACTGGACGTCGACGTACGGGCGCAACGTGCCCAAGCCCGTCAAGCGCGGGATCGCCGACGCCGTACGACGCCTCTACTCCGGCACCTCGCTGCTGAAGTACGACACCGACTCCGCTCGACGGGGGTACCGCTTCGGTGACGTCCTCAACCTCGTGCACGCCTCCCCCGACCCGGCCAAGCCCTGGCAGGTCGAGCTCTTCCGCTATGCCTTGGACCGCCGGCACCACCCGGAGAGCGCCGAGGTACCGGCGGGCGACCGCACCCTCGCCGCCCACCGGGCCCTGATGGCGCTGCCGGTGTCCGAGCGGCGCGGTGTGGTCCTCGCCCCGGACGGCGCGGAGCGGCTCGCGGAGGCGGGCATGACCTGGGAGGCGCTGGCCGGGTGGCTGCAGGGGCCGATGGACGCGGCCGCCTGGGAGGCGGTCATCCCGTCCATGGGCGCGATGGCCCTGCTGCGCAACCTGCGCAACTTCGACCAGGCGGGGGTCTCGGACGCGGTGGCCGCACAGGTCGCGGCGAGGATCTCCGACCCCGAGGTCGTCGCACGGTCCCGGCAGTTCCCCTTCCGCTACCTGGCCGCCTACCAGCACGCTCCCTCGCTGCGCTGGGCGTATCCGCTGGAGCGGGCGCTCGGCCACTCGCTGGCCAACGTACCGGCGCTGCCCGGTCGGACGCTGGTCATGGTGGACCGGTCCGGGTCGATGTGGACCCCGCTGTCGGAACGCTCCAAGCTCAACCGGGCCGACGCCGCCGCCGTTTTCGGGTCGGCGCTGGCGCTGCGGGCCGAGCAGGCCGACCTGGTGCAGTTCGGTACGACCAGCCACGCGGTCCCGTACACCCGGGGCGAGTCCGTACTGAAGGTGCTGGAGCGGTTCGGGAACCTCGGGGGCACCTACACGGCCCGGGCCGTGAAGGAGCACTACCGGGGCCACGACCGGGTGTTGATCGTCACCGACGAGCAGGCCGCCGCGTACGGCCACGGCGGCGATCCGACGGCGGAGGTGCCGCTCACGGCTGCCGTCTACACCTGGAACCTGGCCGGCTACCGGGTGGGCCACGCGCCCTCCGGCGGCGCGAACCGGCACGCCTTCGGCGGGCTCACCGATGCGGCTTTCCGCATGGTGTCCCTGATCGAGGACGGCCGGAACGCCGACTGGCCGTGGGCCTCCTGAGCCCGAAGAGGATCCGAGCCGGTCAGACCTTCTCGCGGACCTGGGAGTTGTCGTAGGGGCTGTCGTACCGGGAGTCGTCGAAGTCCCGGTCCATGAAGTCGGCGAACATGGCCACGAGCATCAGGCCGCCCAGCAGGATGCCGACAGCGCCGAGGATGATGCCCGCGAGCGCCATCCCGCCGTTGTCGGCCTCGCCGCGGTTCGCCTTGCCCTTGCCCAGGGCGCCGAAGACGACCGCGCCGATCCCGAGCGCTATCGCTATGAAGCTGGTGATGCAGCCGATGACCGACAGGATGCCGAGGACGAGGGCGGTGATGCCGAAGCCGTTGCTCCGCTGCGTCCCGTACGGCTGGTACGCGCCATGGCCCGGATAGCCGGGATAGCCGGGATGGCCCGGGTACCCGGGGTATCCGGCGTCACCGGGATATCCGTAGCCGGGCTGGGCGGCCGGGTATCCGTAGGCCGCCGGCGCGGGCCCGGGCATCGGCGCCTGCATCGGAGGCGCCGTCGGCATCGGCCCCTGCATGGGCGGCGGCGTCGACATCGGGGCCGGAGCCGGATGCGGGGCCGGGCCGGACGGGGGCAGCTGGTCACCCGGCATCCCGGCGAGCGTCGGCTGGTCGTGCACGGACGGCGGGCCCGACACGCCCGGCGTGCCCCGCGACTTGCCCAGGTTCACCGCCGGCCGCTCCGGCGGCGCCCACGGGTCTCGCGGCTCGGGGCTGTTCTCGGTCATGCGGCGCCCCCCTCTCGTACAGCCATGCTAAGCGCTGCCACCGACAGTCACGGAGCCTGCCTACGATGAATCCAGACCTGCCCGCACCAGCGTCCTTTCGGAGGCACCCCCATGACCGACCTGCACCCCTTCATCGCGGGGCTGCCCAAGGCCGAACTCCACGTCCACCACGTCGGCTCCGCCTCCCCGCGCATCGTGGCCGAGCTGGCCGCCCGGCACCCCGACTCGAAGGTCCCCACCGACCCCGAGGCCCTCGCCGACTACTTCACCTTCACCGACTTCGCGCACTTCATCGAGGTCTACCTGTCGGTCGTCGACCTGGTCCGCACCCCCGAGGACGTACGGCTGCTGACCTTCGAGGTCGCCCGTGACATGGCCCGGCAGAACATCCGCTACGCCGAACTGACCATCACCCCGTACTCCTCCACCCGGCGCGGCATCGAGGAGAAGGCCTTCATGGAGGCCATCGAGGACGCCCGCAAGGCCGCCGAGGCCGAGCTCGGCGTCATCCTCCGCTGGTGCTTCGACATCCCCGGCGAGGCCGGACTCGAAGCCGCCGCCGAGACCGCCCGGCTCGCCGTGGACCTGCGCCCGGAGGGCCTGGTCTCCTTCGGCCTCGGCGGGCCCGAGATCGGCGTCCCGCGCCCGCAGTTCAAGCCGTACTTCGACGCGGCCCGGGCCGCCGGCCTGCACAGCGTGCCGCACGCCGGCGAGACCACCGGCCCCGAGACCATCTGGGACGCCATCCGTGAGCTGGGCGCCGTGCGCATCGGCCACGGCACGAGCGCCACCCGGGACCCGGAGCTCCTCGCGTACCTCGCCGAGCACCGCATCGCGCTGGAGGTCTGCCCGACCTCCAACATCGCGACCCGCGCGGTGACCGACCTCGACCTGCATCCGGTCAAGGAGATGGTCGCGGCGGGCGTGCTCGTCACCATCAACAGCGATGACCCGCCGATGTTCGGATCCGACCTCAACAACGAGTACGCGGTGGCGGCCCGCCTCCTCGACCTCGACGAGCGCGGGCTCGCGCAGCTCGCCAAGAACGCCGTCGAGGCCTCCTTCCTGGACCCGGCCGGCAAGGCGAAGCTGGGCGCGGAGATCGACGCGTACACCGAGGCGTGGCTCGCGCGCTGACACCCCGTTGGTCCCGTCGGCCCCTGAGAATGGGGCCATGCGCACCCTGACTGCCGTCGGCCACCGCGGCGATCCCTACCGTGTCCGTGAGAACACCCTGTCCTCGATCCGCTCCGCCTTCGCGCGCGGGGCGGACGCGGTCGAGATCGACGTACGGCTGACCCGCGACGGGGTGGCCGTCCTGCTCCACGACGAGACGCTCCAGCGGCTGTGGGGCCATGACGTACGCCTCGGCGACGTCACGGCCCCGCAGCTGAAGGAGCTGACGGACGGCGGCGTTCCGACACTGCGCGAGGCCCTGATGGCGGCCGGGGCGGGCCGGCTGATGCTCGACCTGCCGGGCGGGACCGCCGAGTCGGTGCGCACCGTCGTGGACCAGGTCCGCGAGTGCGGGGCGCGCGAGCGCACGTACTACTGCGCCGGCCCGAACAGCATGCTGGCGGTCCGCGCCGCCGATCCGGGTGCGGAGATCGCCCTGACCTGGACCACGCTGTCGCCGCCGAGGCGGGTGTTGCTCGACGCCGTGGCGCCGCGCTGGCTCAACTACCGCTTCGGGCTGGTGAGCCGGGAGCTCGTGGACGCGCTGCACCGGGACGGCTTCCTGGTGTCGGCCTGGACGGCGGACACCAAGCGGGCGATGAGGGGGCTCCTCGCGGCGGGGGTCGACTCGATCACCACGAACCGGGTGGACGCGCTGGCGGCCGTACGGGCCGGGCTCGGCCGGTGATACGCGCCTTCGGCGTGCGGATCCGCGCCGCCGATCCGCGGTGGCAGGACCTGGGCCTGACCCTGCTGGTGCAGCTGGCCGTCACGATGCCGTTCGTCGTGCCCCGGTCACCCGATCTGCCCCCGGCGAACTGGTCCTCGTACGGCATGACCACGCTCGCCGTGCTCCCCCTGATCTGGCGGCGCCGGGCACCGGTGGCCGTACTGGCGGCGATCCTGGTCATCGGAGGGATCTACAAGGTCACTGTCGACGGGCCTGGCCAGCCGCTGCCGTACGCGGGCCTCATCGCCTTCTACACGGTCGCCCTGCAGTGCGCCCCCCGGGTCCGCGCGGCCGTGGGGCTGGTCAGCGTGGCGGTGGTCGCCCTGTCGGTGGGCTGGGAGACGGGGACGGCGCGGGAGCTGCTGTTCACCCTCTTCGTCTCGGCGGCGGCCTACGTCCTGGGACGGCTCCAGCACACGCGCCAGGCCTACACCGAGGCCGTCGAGGCCCGCGCCGCCGAGCTGGAGCGGGCCAACCGGATCGAGGCGGAGCAGGCGGCCGCGGCCGAACGGGCCCGGATCGCGCGGGAGATGCACGACGTCCTCTCGCACGCGGTCAGCATCATGATCGTGCAGGCGGAGGCCGGGCCGGTGGCCGTACGCAGGGCCCCCGAGCGGGCCGAGGCCGCCTTCGAGGCCATCGCGGAGACGGGGCGCGACGCGATGACGCAGCTGCGCGCGATGCTGGGCGTGCTGCGCACCGACGCGGCCTCGCCCAGGAGCCCACAGCCCGGGATCGCGGCACTGCCGGAGCTGGTGGAGCGGGTACGGGCCAGCGGGCTGCGCGTGTCGTACGAGCGGACGGGCGCGGTGCGCGAGCTGCCGGCGGCCCTGGAGGCCACGGTCCACCGGGTCGTGCAGGAGGCACTGACCAACGTGGTCAAGCACGCCGGGGCTTCGGCGGTGGACGTGACGCTCGCGTACGGCCCCGGCGCCCTCACGGTCACGGTGACGGACGACGGCCGGGGGCCGGGCGGCGCCTCGGGCGGGCACGGTCTGATCGGCATCCGCGAGCGGGCGGCGGCGCACGGCGGGACGGCGTGGACCGGACCGGGACCGGGTGGCGTCGGATATTCGGTGCGGGTGGTCCTTGTAACCTCGCCGCTGGAGGTGGGGAAGTGACGATCCGTGTGGTGGTGGCCGACGACCAGGAGCTGGTGCGCAGCGGGTTCGCGATGATCCTGGACGTCCAGGAGGACATCGAGGTCGTGGCGGAGGTCGGGGACGGCGCGGCGGCGGTCGAGGCGGTGCGGCGGCTCTCACCCGATGTGGCGCTGCTGGACATCCGGATGCCGGTGATGGACGGGATCGAGGCCTGCCGGACGATCTCCGCCGGGAGTGCGTGCCGCACGGTGATGCTGACGACCTTCGACTCGGACGAGTACGTGTACGAGGCGCTGCACGCGGGGGCGAGCGGGTTCCTGCTGAAGGACGTGCGGCGGGACGATCTGGTGCATGCGGTACGGGTGGTGGCTGCGGGCGAGTCCCTGCTGGCGCCTTCGGTGGCGCGGCGGCTGATCGAGGAGTACACGGCGGTGACGGGGGCGGCGCGGCCCGAGCTGCCGGCGGCGCGGCTGGACGTGCTGACGGCCCGGGAGCGGGAGACGCTGCTGCACCTGGGGCGCGGGCTGTCGAACGCGGAGATCGCGGCATCGCTGGTGGTGAGCGAGCACACGGTGAAGTCACATGTGGGGAACGTGCTGGCGAAGCTGGGGCTGCGGGACCGGATCCAGGCGGTGATCTGCGCGTACGAGACGGGCCTGATCGCGGCGGGTACTCCCTCTGCGGAGTGAGGGCACGGCGTGTCGCCTCCCTCTGGCCGGTGAGTTGTCGTACCGGTAAAGACCCCTCTCCATGGTGATCCGCAACTACCCCTCTGACCAGCAGCATTGAGTCATCGGGGCCGCAGCGGCTCCCGGTGGACTCAGAGGGGGATCCCATCATGAAGGCTCGCACGCGCACGCTGATCGCCGCCGCCCTGGTCCTGGGCATCGCGTCCGGACCGGTCGTCGCACACGCCGCTCCGGCTCCCGCCTCGGCGGAGGTCACCGCACCGGGCGTCTCGACCCCGCCGAACGCGGCGGCGCTGGCCGAGGCGATCGCGGGGCTCGGCCCGGACCACAAGGACGCGACGGCCGCGCTGGTCCGAGTGGGGGGTACGAGCGGTGACTGGCGGGGCGGTTCCGGTGTCGCGGACATCGTCACCGGGCGCAAGGCTGTGGAGCAGGGGCGGTTCCGGGCCGGGTCGGTGACCAAGACCTTCACCGCGGCCGTGGTGCTCCGGCTGGCGGCCGAGGGCCGGGTGGATCTGGACCGGCCGGTCCGCTGGTATCTGCCCGGGACCGTCCCCGACGCCTATGGCAGGGTCACCGTCCGGCAGCTGCTCAACCACACCAGCGGCATACCGGCGGCGGACGGTCCGGGCGACTCGTTCGAGGCGCAGTGGGAGCACCGCTTCGATGTGACCGACCCGCACGATCAGCTGGCCAACGCCTTCGCGAAGAAGCCTGAGTTCGTCCCGGGGGCGGCCCAGCACTACCTGAACATCAATTACACGGTGCTGGGCGTACTCATCGAGAAGGTGACGGGCACCTCGTACGAGGAGGCGGTCGCCCGGCGGATCCTGAAGCCGCTGGGTCTGCGTCAGACCTCGTTCCCGGCGCGGACGCAGACGGAGATCCACGGTCCGCACAACCGGGGCTACCAGGCGATAGCCGGGGCGGACGGCTCCAGGGAGCTGCGGGACGTGACGGAGTGGAACTCCTCGGACCGGTGGGCGGCGGGGGACATCATCTCGACCACGGCCGATCTGGAGCGTTTCACCACGGCCCTGTTCAGCGGGCGGATCGTGCCGAAGGCCCAGCTGGAGGAGATGTTCACGGTGCCCGCGGTGAAGAACTTCGTCAACGGGAAGGACGCCACGCTGACGGCGGGCCTGTCCAGGATCGTCCTGCCGGACGGCACGGTGGCGTGGGGCAAGACGGGCGGCCGGCACGGCTACAACACCGCGATAGGAGCGACCCGCGATCTCTCCCGCACCCTGGTCTACTCGGTCAACTCCACGAACGCGAAGGGCGAGGACATGAACCCGGTGGCCCTCGGCATCGTGATGGCGGCCTTCGCCAAGTAGCCCGGACCGAGCCTAGGCGGGCAGCGCCTCAAGGCGCTTGATCATGCGCCGGAGCACCAGCAGGGGGATCACACCGAAGACGCCGAACGACATGTCGATGACACTCCACCAGACGGGGATGCCCCGGATGGGGCCGCAGATCAGGGCCAGGGGTATCACCCCGGCGCAGGCGATCATGCCGGCTTCGACGATCCAGATGTTGCGGACCGGGTCGCGGTGGACGCCGTAGAAGAAGACGGCGATGACGAGGTGCGCGAAGGCGAGCCAGTCGGTTCCGTACAGGAGGAAGGGGTAGTCGGCGTCGGCCTGGTCCAAGCCGTCGCCCACCCGGCGCAGCCACTCGCTGTCCACCAGGGCATTGGCCCAGCGGAGTTCGCTGACCAGGGGGAAGGCCGTGAGGCCGCTGAGCACCAGGCAGACGAGGAACAGGACCAGCCAGGCACGGATTCGCCGCTCGAGGGCGCTTCTCTCGATCATGGAAGGAAGCCTACGCCTCTTTCTGAACACGTTCAGCCAAATTGCTGAACGTGTTCAGTTCCACAATGGGAGCGCGCTCAGAGCCCGACGATCGCGTTCCAGCGCTTGGCGAGGGACCGGCGTTCGGCCGAGGAGATGTCCCGGGCCACGACCAGGCGCTTGCGCATCTCGTCGTCCGGGAAGATCAGCGGGTTCTCGGCGAGCTCGGCGGTCTCCTTGTCGTCGGAGCCGGCCAGGACCTCCCGGGCGGCGGGTACGGGGCAGACGTAGTTGACGGAGGCGGCGAGCGACGCGGCCACCTCCGGGGCGTAGTAGTAGTCGATCAGAGCCTCGGCATTGGCCTTGTGCCGGGCCAGGTTGGGGACCAGCAGGCTCTCCGCCCAGAGCTCGGCCCCTTCCTCGGGGACCACGAACTCGATGTCCGGGTTGTCGGCCTGGAGCTGGATGGCGTCACCGGAGTAGGCCTGGCAGGCGAGGACGTCGCCGCTGCTCAGATCGGAGGTGTAGTCGTTGCCGGTGAAGCGGCGGATGTGCTTCTTCTTCACCAGCTCCTCGACCTGGTCGCACATCCGGTGGAAGTCGGACTCGGTCCAGCGGGTGACGTCCACGCCGTTGCCCTGCATCAGCAGGGAGAAGGACTCGTCCAGGCCCGAGAGGAGGGTGACCTTGCCCGCCAGGTCCGGTTGCCACAGGTCCTGGACCGACTTGATCTCCCGGCCCAGGGCCCGGCGGTTGTAGGCGATGCCGGTGATCCCCGACTGCCAGGGGACGGTGTGCAGCCGGCCCTCGTCGAAGGCGGGGGAACGCAGCTGCGGGTCGAGGTGCCTGGCCACGTTGGACTGGGCCGAGCGGTCCATCTTCTGGGCCCAGCCCAGGTGGACGAAGCGGGCGGCCATCCAGTCGCTGACCACGACGAGGTCGTGGCCGGTCTCCTGGCGGTTCATCAGGGCCGGGCTGACCTTGCCGAAGAACTCGTCGTTGTCGTTGATCTCCTCGGTGTACCGGACCTCGATGCCGGTCCGCTCCGAGAAGGCGTCGAGCGTCGGACGGCGCTCCTCGTCCTCCTCGTCGGTGTCGATGTAGAGCGGCCAGTTGGAGAAGGCGACGCTCCGGTCCCCCTCCGAGCGGTCCGGGCCCTCTCGCCGGTCCTCGGGAACGTAGGCGGCGGGTACTCCGCAGCCGGCCAGGGCGGCCGAGAGGCCCGCGGCACCGAGGCCGGACAGCGCGGCACGGCGGGAGAAGGCGAGTTCAGGCATGGGCCCAGCCTCGGTGAACGCGAAAGGGCGGGCAATAGACATGTTGTCTACTGCCCGCCCCTTCAATGCTGTGCTGTGATCAATGCCGCGCAGCGGCCGATCCGGCCGGTCCAGCCGATCCAGCGGTCTTAGCCATCGAGCGAGGTCATCACGTGCTTGATGCGCGTGTAGTCCTCGAAGCCGTAGGCGGAGAGGTCCTTGCCGTAGCCGGACTTCTTGAACCCGCCGTGCGGCATCTCGGCGACGAGCGGGATGTGGGTGTTGATCCACACGCAGCCGAAGTCGAGGTTCTTGGACATCCGCATCGCGCGGCCGTGGTCCTTGGTCCACACGGAGGAGGCGAGGGCGAACTCGACGCCGTTCGCGTACTCCAGGGCCTGGGCCTCGTCCGAGAAGGACTGGACCGTGATGACGGGGCCGAAGACCTCGTTCTGGATGAT
This sequence comes from Streptomyces sp. NPDC030995, assembly GCF_055571215.1. Lineage (NCBI taxonomy): Bacteria > Bacillati > Actinomycetota > Actinomycetes > Kitasatosporales > Streptomycetaceae > Streptomyces > Streptomyces sp. NPDC030995. Next base: position 97,780 of record NZ_JBVIFS010000017.1, on the reverse strand, counting down.
CTCGTCATCCTGCTTGAGGCCGGAGACGACGGTCGGGGCGTAGAAGTAGCCCTTCTCGCCGACCTGGTGGCCGCCCGCCTCGACCTTGGCGTGGGCGGGGAGGCGGTCGATGAAGCCCGCGACCTGCTTGAGCTGGTTCGGGTTGTTCAGCGGGCCGTAGAGCACGTCCTCGTCGTCCGGCTGGCCGGTCTTGGTGTCGGAGGCGGCCTTGGCGAGCGCGGTCACGAACTCGTCGTGGATCGACTCGTGCACGAGCACGCGACAGGCGGCGGTGCAGTCCTGGCCGGCGTTGAAGTAGCCCGCGACCGCGATGTCCTCGACGGCCTTGGCGATGTCGGCGTCCTCGAAGACCACAGCCGGGGCCTTGCCGCCGAGCTCCAGGTGGACGCGCTTGACGTCCTTCGAGGCGCTCTCGGCGACCTGCATGCCCGCGCGCACCGAGCCGGTGATCGAGGCCATCGCCGGGGTGGAGTGCTCGACCATGGCCTTGCCGGTCTCGCGGTCACCGCAGACGACGTTGAAGACGCCCTTGGGCAGGACCGAGTCGATGATCTCCGCCATCAGCACGGTGGAGGCCGGGGTGGTGTCCGAGGGCTTGAGCACGACGGTGTTGCCCGCGGCGATGGCCGGGGCGAACTTCCACACGGCCATCATCATCGGGTAGTTCCACGGCGCGACCTGGGCGACGACGCCGACCGGCTCACGGCGGATGATCGAGGTCATCCCGTCCATGTACTCGCCGGCCGAGCGACCCTCGAGCAGGCGGGCGGCACCCGCGAAGAAGCGGATCTGGTCCACCATCGGCGGCAGCTCCTCGCTGGCCGTGAGGCCGAGCGGCTTGCCGGTGTTCTCCGACTCGGCGGCGACGAGCTCGTCCGCGCGCGCCTCGAAGGCGTCCGCGATCCTCAGCAGCGCCTTCTGGCGCTCCGCGGGGGTGGTGTCGCGCCAGCCCGGGAAGGCGGCCGCGGCGGCGGCCATGGCGGCGTCGACATCGGCCTGGCCCGAGAGCGGCGCGGTGGCGTAAACCTCGCCGGTGGCCGGGTTGACCACCTCGGTGGTCCGCCCGTCGACGGCGTCCTTGAACTCCCCGCCGATGTAGTTGCGCAGACGACGCAGTTCGGTGGTCACTACAGCCACACTCCTGATCACATGTCCAACGATTGAGACGATTACCAATCGTAGCCGCTCGGCGGAGGCTTTCGACAGACCCAGACGCCACGAACTACGAAATCAGTGAGATCCAAGACGCCAAACAACGGATTTCATCGATTCCGTCTTGCGGAACAGACGACTCCTCGTGCACAGTGAGGTCGTGGTCAGTCGAAGCGCAGATTCCAGGAACAGACAACCGTCCCCTTCGGTCGATGCTGTGTCCCTGGCGATCATCGAGCAACTGCAGGAGGACGGTCGCCGTCCCTATGCATCGATCGGCAAGGCCGTGGGCCTGTCCGAAGCGGCCGTGCGCCAGCGCGTGCAGAAGCTGCTCGACCAGGGCGTCATGCAGATCGTTGCCGTCACCGACCCGCTCACCGTGGGCCTGCGACGCCAGGCCATGGTCGGCATCAACGTCGAGGGCGACCTCGACCCGGTGGCCGACGCACTGACCGCCATGGCCGAGTGCGAGTACGTGGTGATGACCGCGGGGTCGTTCGACCTGATGGTGGAGATCGTCTGCGAGGACGACGACCACCTGCTGGAAACGATCAACAAGAAGATCCGCACGCTCCCCGGCGTGCGATCAACCGAAAGCTTCGTTTACCTGAAGCTGAAGAAGCAGACCTACATGTGGGGAACTCGATAGCCCGTGAGCCAGGACCTCTCCAAGACCGCCTACGACCATCTGTGGATGCACTTCACCCGCATGTCGTCGTACGAGAACGCACCCGTCCCCACCATCGTGCGTGGTGAGGGCACCTACATCTTCGACGACAAGGGCAAGCGCTACCTCGACGGTCTCGCCGGACTGTTCGTGGTCAACGCAGGTCACGGCCGCAAGGAACTGGCCGAGGTCGCCTACAAGCAGGCGCAGGAACTCGCGTTCTTCCCCATCTGGTCGTACGCGCACCCCAAGGCCGTGGAGCTCGCCGAGCGCCTCGCCCACTACGCCCCCGGTGACCTGAACAAGGTCTTCTTCACCACCGGTGGCGGCGAGGCCGTGGAGACCGCCTGGAAGCTCGCCAAGCAGTACTTCAAGCTCCAGGGCAAGCACACCAAGTACAAGGTCATCTCGCGTGCGGTCGCCTACCACGGCACCCCGCAGGGCGCCCTGTCCATCACGGGCCTGCCGGCCCTGAAGGCTCCCTTCGAGCCGCTGGTTCCCGGCGCTCACAAGGTGCCGAACACCAACATCTACCGCGCCCCGATCTACGGCGACGACCCCGAGGCCTTCGGCCGCTGGTGCGCCGACCAGATCGAGCAGGAGATCCTCTTCGAGGGCGCCGACACCGTCGCGGCCGTCTTCCTGGAGCCGGTGCAGAACGCCGGCGGCTGCTTCCCGCCGCCGCCCGGGTACTTCCAGCGGGTCCGCGAGATCTGCGACGAGTACGACGTCCTGCTCGTCTCCGACGAGACGATCTGCGCCTTCGGCCGCCTCGGCACGATGTTCGCCTGTGACAAGTTCGACTACATCCCGGACATGATCACCTGCGCCAAGGGCATGACCTCGGGCTACTCCCCGATCGGTGCCTGCATCATCTCGGACCGCCTCGCGGAGCCCTTCTACAAGGGCGACAACACCTTCCTGCACGGCTACACCTTCGGCGGCCACCCGGTCTCCTCGGCGGTCGCGCTGGCCAACCTCGACATCTTCGACAAGGAAGGCCTCAACCAGCACGTGCTGGACAACGAGGGCGCCTTCCTCTCGACGCTGCAGAAGCTGCACGACCTGCCGATCGTCGGCGACGTCCGCGGCAACGGCTACTTCTACGGCATCGAGCTCGTCAAGGACAAGGTCACGAAGGAGTCCTTCACGGACGAGGAGACGGAGCGCGTGCTCTACGGCTTCCTCTCCAAGGCGCTCTTCGAGAACGGCCTGTACTGCCGGGCCGACGACCGCGGCGACCCGGTCATCCAGCTCGCGCCGCCGCTGACCGCGGACCAGGGCACCTTCGACGAGATCGAAGGCATCCTGCGCTCGGTGCTCACCGAGGCGTGGACGAAGCTGTAGCCAGAAGGCTGCACATAGTCCGACCACACGGCCCGGATCCTCCGTTCGAGTGAGAACGCGGGGGTCCGGGCCGTGTGCTGTCACCGTCCAAGAGGTTCATCTCTTTACATCTCAGTGCGGCGCCAGTGACTTCAGCGGGCTCCGCTTCGTTCCCCCGGACGGAGGTGTACGCCATGGTGGCTCCACCGGACAATGCCCCGCCTGACAATGACGTCCTGTGGGCACGGTCCCTGCACTACTCCCACTGGGGGTCCCCCCGGACGAAGTCTGGGGGAGGTTCCCCCGGCCTCGTCGGGGTCTCCGTGGGAGTGCGCCAGGGCGAGATCCTGGCCCTGACCGGTCCCCGCGGCAGCGGCAAGACCACCCTGCTCCGCTGTCTGTCCGGGCAGCTTCGGCCCGAACAGGGCGAGGTCTGGTTCAACAGCGTCCCCGTGCACACCATGGGCGCGCTGGCCCGCGAGCGGCTGCGCCGCGACCGGTTCGGCTGGATCGGCCCCGAGCCTCAGCTGCTGCCCGAGCTGAAGGTCTGGGAGAACGCGGCCCTGCCGCTGCTGCTGGCGGGGGCCTCCCACCGCAGCGCCAAGCACGCCGCCTGCGAATGGCTGGACCGCCTCGACATCGGCGGGTTCGCCCGCAAGCGCCCCAGCGCGCTGAGCCGCGGCGAGTCCCAGCGGGTCGCCCTGGCCCGGGCGCTGGTGAACGTGCCCGCGGTGATCTTCGCCGACGAGCCCACGGCCCCGCTGCACCGCGCCGAGCGCGCCCTGCTGCTCCGGACGCTGACCACCGCGGCCCGCTCCCACGAGATCACCGTGCTGCTGGCCACCCACGACGAGGCCACCGCGGCCGTCGCGGACCGCCGCCTGGCCCTGCTCGACGGCCGCCTGGCCGGGGCCGCGGCGGCCTGCTCCCCCGCCGCCGACACCCCGGAGGGCCAGGCCGCGTGCTCGCTCTCCGCCTAGCCCGCGGTGCCCGGCCGCTGGTCCAGCTGCGGCGGCTCCTCGTCGCCGCCGCCTCGGCCGGCACCGGATTCCTGCTGCTCTACGTACTCGCCGGGGCCGTGGCCCGGCCCGCCGGATCGTTCCCTCGCCTGCTGTGGGCCATGATCCCGCTGGCCGCCACCGTCCACTTCGCCGTCGCCGTGGCCCGGGCCGACCCCGCGACCCGACCCCGCGAGGGAATGGACGCCGCCGGGCTGGGCCCCGTACGGCTCATCCTGGTCGCCGCGATCTCCACCGCCGTCGCGTGCACCCTGGGCAGCGCCCTGGCCCTGGCCGCCTTCCTCCACCTGCGCGGGGACCTGGCCGGGCTGCCCTTCGACGGGGCCGGGGCCGCACTGCTCCACGCCGACCGGCCGCTGCCCGTGGCGGCCTCCCTCACCCTGCTGGCCCTGGTCCCGCTGGCCGCCTCGGCCGCCACCGCCTTCGCACTGCGCCCGCACACCCCGCTGGCCCCGCAGACCGGACTGCCTTGGGGCATCGCGCTGACCGCGTGCGGGCTGGCCGCCCTGGCCTACGCGGGCCGGGGCGGCGCCGCGATGCTCGCCGGCTGGTCACTGACCGCGATCGGGCTCGCCCTGGCCGGACCCGGCCTCGCCTACGCCTGCGGGAGCCTGGTCCAGGCCGTGCGCCCGGGCGGGCTCCGGTTGCTGGCCGGGCGGGCCCTCCAGGAGGAGGCGCCCAGGATCGGGCCGCCGCTGGGGGTGCTGTGCTCGGTCGGCGCGGGCGCCCTCACCGCCCTGGCCCTGCACGACCGGGGCGGGCTGCACGTCCCGCTGGGCCCGCTGACGGGGCCGGCCGCGGCCCTGGTGGCCCTGTGCGCCACCGCGACCCTTCTCACATCCGCGGTGGAGGCCCGCCAGAGCCGGGCCGCCGGACGCGAGGCCATGCTCGGCATGGGCGCTCCCGCCAAGGTCCTGCGGACGGCGGCGAGTTTGCGGGCCACCGCGCTCGTCGCCGTGTGCGTACCGCTCAGCTGGGGTGTGGCACAGCTGACGTCGCTGGCACTGACCCGCTGACACGGGCAGCGCTTAGGGTGGGCCGAATGGTCAACGCAGACATCGAGATCGAAACGCTCGCCGAATTCGACCAGGTCGTGTCCCGCGGCTCGCTCAGCGGCTACCGGGTCCAGTCGGTCAACCTGCTGGAGCGGACCTTCGCGCTGCTGTCCGCCGACACCTCGGCAGCCGTGTTCCTGGGCTGCGCGATGGAGCCCGATGCCGCGGCGAAGGTCCGCGGCGACGGCGCGCTGGTCTTCCCGCCCGTACCGGACCTGCCGTTCAACCCGTACCGGGGCCTGCTCTACAGCCCCGAGGAGCTGTTCGCCGGCCTGCCAGACGGGTACGAGGCCACCCCGGACGCCCAGACGTACGCCTGGTTCCAGGAGACCAAGGCCGACGGCGACATCTTCTCCTCGATGCTCCGTTCCATCCACGACGACACCATCTCCGACGCCCTCGACGAGCACCTCGCCGGTGCCCGGGTGGTGGGCGTGATGGGCGGCCACGCGATGTCCCGCGGCAGTACGGACTACCGTGGCGCGGCCGAGCTGGGCCGGGCCCTGACCCGGTCCGGGCTGACGGTCGCCACCGGCGGCGGCCCCGGCGCGATGGAGGCCGCCAACCTCGGCGCCTACCTGGCCCCGGCCCCGGACGCGGCTCTTACCGAAGCCCTGGAGCTGCTGGCCAAGGCCCCTTCCTTCACCCCGTCGGTGTCCGACTGGGCGCAGGCGGCCTTCGCCGTACGCGACCGCTGGCCCGGCGGCGGCGACTCGGTGGGCATCCCGACCTGGTTCTACGGGCACGAGCCGCCGAACGCCTTCGCGGGACACATCGCGAAGTACTTCGCGAACGCCACCCGGGAGGACGGTCTGCTGGCCCGGTCCGGCGCGGGCGTGGTCTTCCTGCCCGGCGCGGCGGGCACGGTCCAGGAGATCTTCGACAGCGGCACGCCGAACTACTACGCGTCGCGGGGCGAGCCGGCCCCGATGATCCTCGTCGGCCGCGCCCACTGGACCGACCACCTCCCGGCGTGGCCGCTGCTCCAGGCTCTGGCACGCGGCCGCGCGATGGAGTCGCGGATCGCGCTCGTCGACTCGGTGGACGAGGTACCGGACATCCTCGCGTCGATGAGCTGAGCTCCGGAGGCAACTTCCCGGCCGATTCACACGTCTGGCAGAGGTACCGCAAAACCTGCCAGACGTGAACGGAGCCCTTGGTGCTCATAGGCCTGCTGACCGCTGTCGCGGCGTCCATCTGCTACGGCACGGGTTCCGTGCTGCAAGCCGTCGGATCCCGCCGCGCCGCACGGATGTCCCCGACCGCCGCCGGGGTGACGGCCCATGGCGGCCCCAACCTCTCGTCCACGGCGAAAGCGGCGATGACCTGGGAATTCATCGTCGGCACGATCCTGGACTTCGTGGGCTTCGGGCTCGGCGCCCTGGCCGCCCGCCTGCTGCCCCTGTTCCTCTCCCAGACGGTGATCAGCGCCAACCTGGTGATCACGGCCGTGCTGAGCGTGAAGATGCTCGGCATCCGGCTGAGCCGCAAGGAGTGGACCTCGATCGGGGTCGTCTGCACGGCGCTGGTGCTGCTGGCGACGGCGGCGGGCCACGAGGGCGGCCACCACGCGGCGATGTCCACGCACTGGTGGCTGCTGGGGATCACCGTGCTGCTGATGGTGGGCGGCACCGTGGCCGTACGCCTCCTCGGCGGCGGGGCCGCGATCCTGGCGGGCCTGCTGTCGGGCCTGGGCTTCGGCGCGCTGGGCGTCGGCGTCCGGATCCTCGACGGCGTCGACCCGTTCGACCTCGGCACCTTCCTGTCCGACCCGGCCCTCTACGCCATTCTCGTGGCGGGCATCGGCGGCATGTACCTGCACACGGTCGCCCTCCAGATCGGCTCGGTGAACGGCGCCACGGCGGCGCTGGTCGTCGGCGAGACGGTCCTCCCGGGCGCGATCGGCGTCCTGTGGCTCGGCGACGCGTCCCGCCCCGGCCTAGCCTGGCTGGCGGTACTCGGCTTCGTCCTGGCCGTCACCGGCGCGGTGGCCGTCGCCTGGTACGGCAAGCACGAGGGCTCCGATCCGGAGGCGGAAGCCCCGGTCCCGGCGGCCGTCGGCTAGCTCCCTGCGGCGTAGCCCCTGCGGCCCGGGGGCGCTCTTTCACCCGCTCGGCCGTTCCCGGTGGCGGACTCCCGGCGTCCGCCGCTTGCTGGACGGGGGAGAGAGCGAGGGTCCCATGGAGACCACGACCGCGCGGCTGCACACACCCCGGGCCGCCGGGGCGGCCGGCATCGCCTTCGCCGTACTGCTCGCGGCGGCGATCGTCCTGATGCGGATCGCCATCCCCTCCGGCGACGGTGCCAAGGCGCCGATCGACCCCGCCGACCGCTGGGCGGTGCGTCTGGCCCTGGAGATCGTGCCCTTCGCCGGCATCGCCTTCCTGTGGTTCATGGGCGCACTGCGCGCCCACGTCGGCGAGGCCGAGGACAAGTTCGTCTCCACCGTTTTCCTCGGCAGCGGCTTCGTCTGCGTCGCCTCCCTGTTCGTCGCCGCCGGGGCGGCGGGAACCGTACTGGCGGAGAACACGCCCTCCGATTTCGGCCGCCACTACGCGTACACGATCCTCTCGACCTACTCCATGCGCATGGCGGCCGTCTTCGTCCTCGCGACCTCGACGATCGGGAGGCGGCTCGGGGTCTTCCCCAGGCCGCTGGTCCTGCTGGGCACCGTCGTCGGCCTGGTCCTGATCGTGGTGGGGTCCGGCGTGCCCTGGTCCGAGCTGGTGTTCCCGGCCTGGGCTCTCGTCGTCAGCATCCACATCCTGCGGACCCGGCTGCCATAGCCCGCTTCCGGATCACCGAGACCCACACTGACCTGGGGGTTCATCGGCCCGGAGGACGTGCCCGGCTGCCGCGTGCATGCTGGAAGAGGAACGGGGCGGGGGTCGGGGGGCTCGGGGATGACGGGGAAGATCGGGCCACCGAAAGGCTGATGCCTCATGAGGCTTGTCGTCGACCTCAATCGCTGCCAGGGGTACGCACAGTGCGCGTTCCTCGCCCCGGACGTCTTCGCCATGCACGGCGAAGAGTCACTGCTGTACGACCCGCAGCCCGACGAGGAGCACCGCGAGAACGTCGTCCGCGCCGTCCACGCCTGCCCCGTCAGGGCCATCCTGCTGGACGCGATGAACGGGTCCCTGCCGACCTCGGAGGCGCATGGTGAGCGGTGACTCAGCCCTGGAGCGGCTCAAGCGCGAAGGCCGCATCGTGGTCGTGGGCGCTTCCCTCGCCGGCCTGCGGGCCGCCGAGACCATGCGCGAGAAGGGGTTCGCCGGATCGCTCACGATGATCGGCGACGAGCCCTACGAGCCGTACGACCGCCCCCCGCTGTCCAAGCAGGTCCTGCTGGGCAAGGCGACCGCGGACCGTACGGCCCTCCCCCGCCGCCGGGACATCGACGCCAAGTGGCGGCTCGGCGTACCCGCCACCGGTCTGGACATGGCGGCCAGACGGGTCAAGCTCGCCGACGGGGACGAGGTGGAGTACGACCGGCTGCTGATCGCCACCGGGGTACGGGCCCGGCCGTGGCCGAACGAGGAGGAGGCGGCCCTCGATGGCGTCTTCACCCTGCGTACCCGGGACGACGGCGCCGCCCTGGAGCGGCGGCTCGCGGCCGGACCGCGCCGGGTGCTGGTCATCGGCGCCGGATTCACCGGCTCCGAGATCGCCTCCGCCTGCCGGGAGCGGGACCTCCCGGTCACGGTCGCCGAGCGGGGCGCCGGACCCCTGGTCGGGGCCCTGGGCGGGGTGATCGGCGAGGTCGCGGCCGAGATGCACCGTGAGAACGGGGTGGATCTGCGGACCGGGATCATGGTCACCGGGCTGGAGGGCAACTCTTCCGGCCAGGTACGCGCCGCCCACCTGTCGGACGGCAGCGTCCTGGAGGCCGACGTCGTGATCGTGTCGCTCGGCGCCCAGCGCAACACCGACTGGCTGGCCGGTTCAGGACTGGGCGCGGGCCCGCGGGGCATCGCCTGTGACGCGGGCTGCCGGGCCTTCAACATCTGGGGCATCGTCACCGACGACATCTATGTGGCGGGTGACGTGGCACGTTCCCCGCACGCGCTCTTCGGGTACCAGTTCCTGTCCCTGGAGCACTGGGGCAACGCCGTCGCCCAGGCCGAGACGGCGGCGCACAACATGCTCAGCGAAGGCGTGGACCGCCGCCCCCACGTGTGGGTTCCGGCCTTCTGGTCCTCCCAGTTCGGGGTGAACATCAAGTCGGTCGGGGTGCCCTCGATGGGCACCGAGATCATGATCACGCAGGGGTCCCGCGGCGAGCGCAGGTTCGTCGGCGTCTACGGCTACCAGGGGCGCGTCATCGGTGCCGTGACCTTCGACCAGTGCCGCTGGCTGGACTTCTACGAGCAGCAGATCGAGCACACCGCGCCGTTCCCGCCCCCCTTCACGACGGTGGACCGCAGGAGCGAGGGGAACAAGCCGCTGGACGCGGACTTCCCCGACCCGTCGGTGCCGACGCACGGCCCGACCATCACCCTGAGCGGCTACTCACCGGCCGACCGGCGGATGACGTTCACGCCGGCGCACAACTGAGCACGAGGACCTCTCATGACTGAAGGCATCCTGCGGCAGATCCTCGACTACTCCAGCCGGGCCAACCCGTATCCCCTGTATGAGGAACTCCGCAAGACCCCGGTGTTCCACGACGGGGACGGACCGTACGTCGTCAGCACCTATCACGAGATCAAGAGCTTGCTGCACGATCCACGGATCAGCTCCGACTCCCGCAACCTGGCACCGGCCGCCGGCGACCCGCTGAACGAGGGGGACGAGGAGGAGGAGACGGTCCTGCCTCCGGCCTTCCTGAAGCTGGACCCGCCCGACCACGACCGGCTGCGCCGGATGACGAACCGCCCCTTCGGGCCGCCGCACTCACCGCACCGCGTTCACGACATGCGCGGCGAGCTGGGCGGCATCGTCACCGGTCTGATCGATACGATCTCCGAGCACGGCGACCCGGGGCGGATCGACCTGGTCGAGGAGTTCTCGTACCCCTTCCCGGTCACGGTGATCTGCCGGCTGCTGGGCGTGCCGAGCGAGGACGAGGCCCGCTTCCACGTCTGGGCCGACACGCTCGCCGCGAGCCTGGACCCCGATCCGGACGCCGATGCCACCGAACGCGTCAAGAAGACGCAGGACGCCCGCATGGAACTCGGCATGTACCTGGCCGGGCTGATCGAGGAGCGGCGCAAGAACCCCACCGGGGACATGCTCTCGGAGCTGGCGACCGGGCAGGGGCCGGACGGCGCCATGAGCACGATGGAAGTGCTCAGCACCTCGGCGCTGTTGCTGATCGCCGGGCACGAGACCACCGTCAACCTGATCACGAACGGCATGCTCACCCTCCTGCGCCATCCGGAGGTCCTGGACCGGCTGCGCGCCGATCCGACGCTGTCCGTCCCGATCGTCGAGGAGCTGCTGCGCTACGAGCCCCCGGTGCAGCTGCTGCCGCAGCGCACCCCCCTGGCCGACATCGAGATGGAGGGGGTGACCATCCCCAAGGGCGCCTCGCTCTGGCTGATCCTGGCCTCCGGCAACCGCGACCCCCGACGGTTCAAGGATCCGGACCGCTTCGACCCGGACCGCCCGGACGTCCAGCACCTGGGCCTCGGCAGCGGCATTCACAGCTGCTTCGGCGCGCCGCTGGCCCGGCTGGAGGCCGCGCTGGCGCTGAGCGAGCTGGCCCGCAGGCTGGAGAACCCCCGGCTGCTGGAGGACCCCCCGCCCTACCGCCAGAACGCGGTCCTGCGCGGCCCGCGCCACCTGCCGATCGCCTGCGACAGGATCCTCCCCGCCTAGGGCCTGTCTTTCGGATCAGGGCGGATCAGCCTGCGGCGTCCGGTGCCGTGCATCGGAAGGCGGAGGAGGGAGTCGACGCGGAGCGTCGGCGACCGACGACAACGCGGCGAGGCGCGGTGCCGGACGCCGCAGGCCCGGCCTGATCCGAAAGACAGGCCCTAGTGCTGTGCCGAAAGGTTCACCAGGTCACGGCACCCGGCGCTAGCGGGTGTGCGCCGGCAGGACGACCACCTCGGCCGGGCTGAAGGTGACCGCGACCCGGTCGCCCACCGCGGGCGCCCCGGCGAGCTCACACTCCGCCTCCAGCGCCGGCCCCGCCTCCGGCCGCAACAGCAGTGCGACGTGGGTGCCCCGGAAGGTCCGGGAGACCACCTCGCAGGCCAGACCGGCGGCGCACAGCACGACCCCCGCGGGGCGGATCAGCAGCCGGTGCTCCCCGTCCGGGGTGCCCGCCGGGACCGGGACCTTGCCCCACGCGGTGACGGCCGCGCCGCCCGACACCCCGGCCGGGACCACGTTCTCGAAACCGAGGAACCGCGCCACGAACTCCGACGCCGGGCGCTTCCACACATCCAGCGGAGTCCCGGCCTGCGCGATCCGCCCGTCCCGCATCACCACCACCCGGTCGGCCAGGGCGAACGCCTCGCCCTGGTCGTGCGTGACCGCGAGCACCGTGGTGCCCAGCCGGGAGAACAGCCCCTGCAGCTCCACCACGAGCCGTTCGCGCAGCCCGCGGTCCAGCTGGCCCAGCGGCTCGTCCAGCATGAGCAGCCGTGGCGACGGCGCCAGCGCCCGGGCCAGCGCGACCCGCTGCTGTTCACCACCCGACAGGGAGGCCACCGCCCGGCTCTGGGCCCCGGGGAGCCCGACCAGTTCCAGCAGCTCCGCGACCTGGGCCCCGTACGACGCACGCGGGAGGCCCCGCATCCTCAGGCCGAAGGCGACGTTCCCGGCGACGTCGCGGTGCGGGAAGAGCTGGTGGTCCTGGAACATCAGGCCCACGCCCCGCCGGTGCACGGGCACCGCGGCCTGGTCCGCCCCGCCGAGCAGGACCCGCCCCTCGGACAGCCGCTGGAGCCCGGCGACGACCCGCAACAGCGTGGACTTGCCGCTTCCGCTCGGCCCCAGCACGCACACGATCTCGTGCTCGGCGACCTCCAGGTCCACGCGGTCCACGACGGCGCGCTCGCCGAACCGGACCGACACCCCTTCCAGTTGAAGCAGTGTCATCAGAATTCTCCGGAGGTCTTGTCGGGTCGCAGTCGCTCCAGCACCAGCAGGGACACCGCGCACACCAGCATCAGAATCGTGCTCAGGGCCATCGCCTGCCCGTAGTTCAGCTCACCGGCCCGCCCCAGCAGCCGCGCCACGGCCACCGGCAGCGTCGGCTGGTCCGGCCGCGCGATGAAGACGGTCGCACCGAACTCGCCCAGCGAGACCGCGAAGGCGAACCCGGCCGCGATCAGCAGCGCCCGCCGCACCAGCGGCAGGTCCACCTCCCGCCAGGCCCGCAGCGGTGACGCGCCGAGCACCGCGGCCGCCTCCCTGAGCCGGCCGTCCACCGCGCGCAGCACCGGCAGCATGGTCCGTACGACGAAGGGCACGCCCACCAGCGCCTGCGCGAGCGGCACCAGGATCCACGAGGTCCGCAGATCCAGCGGCGGCTCGTCCAGGGTGATCAGGAAGCCGAAGCCCACGGTCACGGCGGACACCCCCAGCGGGAGCATCAGCAGCGCGTCGAAGCCGCGTACGAAGCGGCCGCCGCGCCGGGTGAGGGCCGCGGCCGCGAGCCCCCCGATGACCAGGGCGATCGCCGTGGCGGCGAGCGCGTACTGGAGGGAGTTACCGATCGCCTCCAGCGGCGGCACCAGGAAGGTTCCGCCGCCGGCGCCCGCGTCCTGGAGCGCCCGGTAGAAGCCGGTGCCGTAGCCGCCGGGGGTGTCGAAGGACCGTTCCACCAGTACGCCGAGCGGCAGCACGATCAGCAGCGCCACCGTCAGCAGCACCCCGCCCAGCAGGGCGCGCTGCGCCCGGCCGCGCGGGCGGTGGGTGGTCCGGCCCGGGTCGACCAGCCTCAGCGCGGTCTCGCGCTTGCGCACGGTCCAGGCGTGCACCCCGAGGATCGCGCCGACCGCGGCGAACTGCACCATCGTCAGCACGGCGGCCGTGGGCAGGTCCAGGAGCTGCGCGGTCTGCCGGTAGACCTCCACCTCCAGGGTGGAGTACGAGGGCCCGCCCAGGATCAGCACGACGCCGAAGGAGCTGAAGGTGAACAGGAACACCATCAGCGAGGCGGCGGCCACCGACGGGGCCAGCGCGGGCAGCGTCACCCGCCGCCAGGCGGCGAACCGGCCGGCGCCCAGCACCCGGGCGGCCTCCTCCTGGCGCGGGTCCAGCTGGGCCCACAGCCCGCCCACCGTGCGGACGACGACCGCGTAGTTGAAGAAGACGTGCGCGAGCAGGATCGCCCAGACGGTGGTGTCGAGCCGGACGCCCGCCAGCTCGTCCAGCAGCCCGCCGCGGCCGACCAGGGCGAGGAAGGCGGTGCCGACCACCACGGTCGGCAGCACGAAGGGCACGGTCACCACGGCGCGCAGCACCTGCTTGCCGGGGAACTCGAAGCGCGCGAAGACGTACGCGCCGGGGAGTGCGATCAGCAGCGTGAGCGCGGTGGAGGCGAGCGCCTGCCAGGTGGTGAACCAGAGCACCTCGGCGATGTCGGGCCGGGTGATCACCTCGCCGATCCGGCCGAACTGCCACCCGTCGTCGGTCTTGAGGCCGCGCCCGACGATCGCGGCGACGGGGTAGGCGAAGAACAGCCCGAAGAAGGCGAGGGGCACGGCCATCAGGGCGAGCCGCACGGCGGTCGCCCTGGCCCCCTCGGCCGGGCCGGGGACCGGCGCGGCGCCCCCCGGCGCCGCGCGCGGAACCCTCGTACCGCTTACTTCACGACGAGCGCGGTCCATGCCTTGACCCACTGCTCACGGTTCTTGGCGATGGTCTCGGGAGCCACGTTCTCGGGCTTCTCGACCACCACGCCGTGCTTCGTGAACAGCTCCGGCAGGGAAGCGTCCTTCGTCACCGGGTTCACGAACATCTGGAGCGGCATGTCCTCCTGGAACTTCTTGCTGATCAGGAAGTCCACGAGCGCCTTGCCGCCCTCCTCGTTCTTCGCTCCCTTCAGCAGACCCGCGAACTCGATCTGGCGGAAGCAGGTGCCGGTGGCGACGCCCGTCGGGGCCTCGGCCGGCTGCGGCTCGCCGTACAGCACCTCGACCGGCGGGCTGGAGGCGTAGGAGACGACCAGCGGACGGTCGCCCTTGGCCTTCTTGCCGCCGGCGGAGCCGGAGAAGCGCTCGTTGTAGGCCTGCTCCCAGCCGTCGACGACCTCGACGCCGTTGGCCTTCAGCTTGCTCCAGTAGTCCTTCCAGCCTTCGTCGCCGTACTTGCCGACGGAGGCGAGCAGGAAGCCGAGGCCGGGCGAGGAGGTCGCGGCGTTCTCGGTGACCAGCAGGTTCTTGTACTCCGGCTTGATCAGGTCGTCCAGCGTCTGCGGCGGGGCGATCTTCTTCCCCGCGAAGTACGCCTTGTCGTAGTTGACGCAGATGTCACCGGAGTCGATCGGGGTGACCCGGTGCTCCTTGTCGAGCACGTACTCGGGCTTCACCTCGCCCAGGCCCTTGGCCTCGTACGGCGTGAAGATGCCGTTGTCGAGGGCGCGCGAGAGGAGGGTGTTGTCCACACCGAAGAAGACGTCGCCGCGCGGAGATCCCTTGGTGAGGATCTCCTGGTTCAGCGCCGCGCCGGCGTCCCCGGCCTTCAGCACCTTGACCGTGTAGCCGCTCTGCTGCTCGAACTCCTTCAGGACCGTGTCGGTCACGTTGAAGGAGTCGTGGGAGACGAGGGTGACGGTCTTGGACTTCGGGGCCTCGCTCGCGCCCGCGGTCTTGTCCTTGGCGTCGCCGCCGCAGGCGCTGAGCGTGGTGACGCCCAGCGCGGCCGCGAGCGCGGCGCCCGCGATCTTCTTGGTGGTGCTCACTGGTGATTCCTCCTGGGATGACCAGGAGAAGACGCGGCCCTGCCCGGCGCTCTGTATGAGCGGACGCCGGGCAGGGCGCAACAGCTTGAGTGGTGACCGAACTTCCTACCCCGAATGACCGGGGCGAGGTTCAGAGGGTCTGCGGATGACGGTTGCCGCACTCTCAGCGCTGTGGCGCTCCCCTGTCGGAATATGAAATTGGTTCGGCCACAGGGTACCCCGTGGCCGAATCATGAAGAGAAGAAGCGGAATCTAGCGCTCCGAGGCGGCCAGCTGACCGCACGCGCCGTCGATCTCCTGGCCACGGGTGTCGCGTACGGTCACGGGCACGCCGTGACGGGCGATGGCCTCCACGAAGGCCCTCTCGTCCTCGGGCCGCGAGGCGGTCCACTTGGAGCCCGGCGTCGGGTTCAGCGGGATCAGGTTGACGTGGACGCGCTTGCCCTTGAGCAGCTTGCCCAGCAGGTCGCCGCGCCAGGCCTGGTCGTTGATGTCGCGGATCAGGGCGTACTCGATCGAGATCCGGCGGCCGGACTTCTCCGCGTACTCCCAGGCCGCGCCGAGCACCTCGCGGACGTTCCAGCGGGTGTTCACGGGGACCAGCGTGTCGCGCAGCTCGTCGTCGGGCGCGTGCAGCGAGACGGCGAGACGGCACTTGAAGCCCTCGTCGGCGAACCGCAGCATGGCCGGGACCAGGCCGACGGTGGAAACGGTGATGCCGCGCTGCGACAGGCCCAGGCCGTCGGGCTCCGGGTCGGTGAGACGGCGGATGGCGCCGACCACGCGGTTGTAGTTGGCGAGCGGCTCGCCCATGCCCATGAAGACGATGTTCGACAGCCGGGCCGGGCCGCCGGGAACCTCGCCGTCGCGCAGCGCGCGCATGCCGTCGACGATCTGGTGCACGATCTCGGCGGTGGACAGGTTGCGGTCCAGACCGGCCTGGCCGGTGGCGCAGAACGGACAGTTCATGCCGCAGCCGGCCTGCGAGGAGATGCACATCGTGACCCGGTCCGGGTAGCGCATCAGCACGGACTCGACGAGCGTGCCGTCGTGCAGCTTCCACAGGGTCTTGCGGGTGGTGTCGTTGTCGCAGGAGATGTGCCGGACGACGTTCATCAGGTCCGGGAGGAGCTCCTGCTGGAGCTTCTCGCGCGAGCCCGCGGGGATGTCCGTCCACTCGGCCGGGTCGTGCGCGTACCGGGCGAAGTAGTGCTGGGAGAGCTGCTTGGCCCGGAAGGGCTTCTCACCGATCGCGGCGACGGCCTCGCGGCGCTCCTCCGGCGTGAGGTCGGCGAGGTGCCGGGGCGGCTTCTTGGCTCCGCGCGGGGCGACGAAGGTGAGCTCTCCCGGAACAGGGCGGGCCATGGCAGGTACTCCTTGTAAGACGAAAGGCGCGCCGCAGAAGCAGCGCGCCTTTCAAGAGTAACCGCCCGGCGTCCTACGACGCCTTTCCGCAGGTCAGCCCGTGCCCACGAACGCGGGGAGCAGCAGCGCAGTATCCGATATGCGGCTCCGCCGCGTGGCACCGGAGCCGTCGGGGCTCAGCCCGTACCCACGAACGCCGCGAGCAGCAGCCACACCACCGGGGCGGTCGGCAGCAGGGAATCGAGCCGGTCCATGATGCCGCCGTGGCCCGGCAGCAGGGTGCCCATGTCCTTGATGCCCAGGTCCCGCTTGATCATCGACTCGCCCAGGTCGCCCAGGGTGGCGCTGACCGCGACCGCGAGGCCGAGCAGCAGGCCCTGCCACCAGGAGCCGCCGTCGATCAGGAACTCCATGCACAGCGCGCCGGCGGCCATGGCGAAGGCCACCGCGCCGAACAGTCCCTCGCGGGTCTTGCCGGGGCTGATGCGCGGCGCGAGCTTGGTCTTCCCGAAGCGCCAGCCGACCGCGTAGGCCCCGGTGTCGCTGACCACGGTCAGGAGCAGGAAGGTGATCACGCGCTGCGGACCGTCGTCGGCGGTGAGCAGCATCGCGACGAAGGTGGCCAGGAAGGGCACGTAGAACGCCGCGAAGGCGCCCGCCGTGACATCCCTGAGGTAGTCCTCGGGCGGTTCGGTCATCCGCCACACCAGGACCGCCAGCACGGTCAGCGCCATGGCGACCCAGGCGCCCTCGGCCCCCCGGACGTATCCGGCGATGACCATGGCCGCACCGCCGACCGCGAGCGGGACCAGCGGGGCCTTGATGCCCTTCTGCTCCTGCAGCCGGGAGGTGAGCTCCCACAGGCCGACGACGACCGCGACGACGACGACGCCGACGAACACGGCCTTGACGATCAGCAGCGAGGCGAAGATCACCGCGCCGAGACCGATACCGACCCCTATGGCGGCGCGGAGGTCCCGCCCAGCGCGCTTCTTCGGCGGCGGGGTCGGGGCGCCCTGCGGCTGCTGGGCATGCGGAGGCGGGGGGCTGGGCATGGGCTCCTGCGGCGGCGTCTCGGCGCGGAAGAGGGGGCCGCCGTCCGCGGCGGCCCCCCGATCGCGTGCTTCCCGGTCGTCGAAGTCACGGCCGGCGGCATCGGGCACGATGGGCATGGGCCGAGTGTGCGGGCCCACCTGCGCATCGTATGCGGGACCCGCCGGAACCGGCTCCGGCTGCCAGGAAGAGTCGTTCATCAGACTTCGAGGAGCTCGGCTTCCTTGTGCTTGAGGAGCTCGTCCACCTGCGCGACGTACTTCGCGGTGGTGTCGTCGAGCTCCTTCTCGGCGCGGCGCACCTCGTCCTCGCCGGCCTCCTTGTCCTTGACGAGCTTGTCAAGGGCGTCCTTCGCCTTGCGGCGGATGGAGCGGATGGAGACCTTGGAGTCCTCGGCCTTGTTCTTGGCGACCTTGATGTACTCCTTGCGGCGGTCCTGCGTCAGCTCGGGGAAGGTCACCCGGATGATGCTGCCGTCGTTGCTCGGGTTGACACCGAGGTCGGAGTCGCGGATGGCCTGCTCGATGTTGCGCAGGGCGCTCTTGTCGAACGGGGTCACGATCGCCATGCGCGGCTCGGGCACCGAGAAGGAGGCGAGCTGGTTGATGGGCGTGATGGCGCCGTAGTAGTCCGCCACGATCTTGTTGAACATCGCCGGGTGCGCACGACCGGTGCGAATCGCGGCGAAGTCTTCCTTGGCGACGACGACGGCCTTTTCCATCTTCTCCTCGGCCTCGAGGAGGATCTCTTCGGTCACCACGTGCTCCTGCATGTCTTGAATGGATGGTTCAGGCGGGCGGGGCGGACGGGGCCGGTCCGGGCTCGGTCCGGCAGCGGACTGCTCAGGCCCGGGTTCCCTGGTCGCTGACGAGCGTGCCGATCTTCTCACCCTTGACGGCCCGGGCGATATTGCCCTCGGCGAGCAGCTCGAAGACGAGGATCGGCAGCTTGTTGTCGCGGCAGAGCGTGATGGCGGTGGCGTCGGCGACCTTGAGGTCGCGCGAGAGGACCTCGCCGTACTCCAGCGCGTCGAACTTCACCGCGTCCGGGTTCTTCTTCGGGTCGGAGTCGTAGACCCCGTCGACACCGTTCTTGCCCATGAGCAGGGCCTCGGCGTCGATCTCCAGGGCGCGCTGGGCGGCCGTGGTGTCGGTGGAGAAGTACGGCATGCCCATGCCGGCGCCGAAGATGACGACGCGGCCCTTCTCCAGGTGCCGCACGGCACGCAGCGGGATGTACGGCTCCGCGACCTGGCCCATGGTGATGGCCGTCTGCACGCGGGAGTCGATGCCCTCCTTCTCCAGGAAGTCCTGGAGGGCGAGGCAGTTCATGACCGTGCCGAGCATGCCCATGTAGTCGGACCGGGCCCGGTCCATGCCGCGCTGCTGGAGTTCGGCGCCGCGGAAGAAGTTGCCGCCGCCGATCACGACGGCGATCTCCGCGCCGTCGCGGACCACCGCGGCGATCTCACGCGCGATGGCGTGGACGACGTCGGGGTCGACGCCCAGTCCTCCGCCACCGGAGAAGGCCTCGCCCGACAGCTTCAGCATGAAGCGGCGGCCCTTCTTGTTCTGGTCGCTCTTGTCGTCGGATGCGGTGTGGGGGTCCACGCCCTGATTCATGGAGATCTCCTCGTGCACATACGAAGAAGGCCATTGCCGGTGGGTCCTTGCGGTTCCCTCTACGGCAATGGCCTCCTCGTCAGATCTGCGGTCGCCTCGCGCAAGCGCGGACGACTGCTTCAGACCCTACCGGGGTCCGGTGTCCGTCGCGTACGGACGGACTCAGATGCCGACCTTGATGCGGGTGAAGCGCTTCAGGGTGACACCGGCCTCGTCCAGAACCTTCTGGACGGACTTCTTGTTGTCCAGGGCGTAGGCCTGGCCGAGCAGCGTGGCGTCCTTGAAGAAGCCGTTGACGCGACCCTCGACGATCTTCGCGATGGCAGCCTCGGGCTTGCCCTCCGCGCGGGTGACCTCTTCGGCGATGCGACGCTCGGACTCGACCTTCTCGGCCGGGACGTCCTCGGCGGACAGCCACTGCGGGGCGAACGCGGCGATGTGCTGCGCGACGCCGCGGGCGACCTCGGCGTTCTCCTTGTCGAGCTCGACCAGGACACCGATCTGGAACGGCAGGTCGGGCATCGTGCGGTGCATGTACGCCGACACGTAACCGCCGGTGAACTGCGCGAAGCGGTCCAGGACGATCTTCTCGCCGAGGTTGGCGTTGGCCTCGTCGACGAAAGCGGTGACGGTCTTGCCGGGCTCGATCTCGGACGCGAGCAGCGCCTCGATGTCGGCCGGGGAGGTGGCGGCGACGTGCGCGGCCAGCTGGTTGGCAACGGCCAGGAACTTCTCGCCCTTGGCGACGAAGTCCGTCTCGCACTTCAGCTCGACGATGACACCGGAGGTGTTGTCGTCGGCGATGAGGGAGACCACGGCACCGTTCTCGGCAGAACGGCCCTCGCGCTTGGCGACGCCCTTCTGACCCTTGATGCGGAGGGCTTCCTGGGCCTTGTCGACGTCGCCGTCGGCGTCCACGAGCGCGTTCTTGCAGTCCAGCATGCCGGCGCCGGTGAGCTCGCGGAGCTTCTTGACGTCAGCGGCGGTGTAGTTCGCCATGAGTCTGTGATTCTCTCTCGAAGTCGTAGATCTACGGGTGAACGGCGGAGGCGCCGCGCCCCAGGCGCGGCTCCCCCGCCGTCATCGTCCGTGCTGCGAGTGCCCGGCGGGTGAACGCCGGGCCCTCTCAGTGGGTCAGGCCTGCTCGGCGTCGGCGGCCGGGGCCTCGACAGCCTCGGCGGCGGGGGCCTCGGCGGCGGGGGCCTCGGCAGCGGCCTCGGCCGGAGCGGCCTCAGCAGCGTCGTCGGCCTTCTTGTCGCCCTCGAGCAGGTCGCGCTCCCACTCGGCGAGCGGCTCGGCAGCGGCCTTCTCGCCCGGCTTCGAGTCGCCGGTCGCAGCGCCGGAGCGGGCGATGAGGCCCTCGGCGACGGCGTCGGCGATCACGCGGGTGAGCAGGGTGACGGAGCGGATCGCGTCGTCGTTGCCCGGGATCTTGTAGTCGACCTCGTCGGGGTCGCAGTTGGTGTCGAGGATCGCGACGACCGGGATGTGGAGCTTGCGCGCCTCACCGACGGCGATGTGCTCCTTCTTGGTGTCGACGATCCAGACGGCGCTGGGGACCTTCGACATCTCGCGGATACCACCGAGGGTCTTCTCCAGCTTGGTCTTCTCGCGGGAGAGGACCAGGAGCTCCTTCTTGGTGAGACCCGAGGCGGCGACGTCCTCGAAGTCGATCGCCTCAAGCTCCTTCAGACGCTGAAGGCGCTTGTAGACGGTGGAGAAGTTGGTGAGCATGCCACCCAGCCACCGCTGGTTGACGTACGGCATACCAACGCGCGTCGCCTGCTCGGCGATGGCCTCCTGGGCCTGCTTCTTGGTACCGACGAACATGATGGAGCCACCGTGCGCGACGGTCTCCTTCACGAACTCGTAGGCGCGGTCGATGTACGACAGCGACTGCAGCAGGTCGATGATGTAGATGCCGTTGCGCTCCGTGAAGATGAAGCGCTTCATCTTCGGGTTCCAACGACGGGTCTGGTGACCGAAGTGGACGCCGCTTTCCAGCAGCTCCCGCATCGTGACGACGGCCATGGCCATCTCCTTGGTTTCTCGGTTTGGTTCCTGACGCCCCGCCGCGCCCTGCCCCGATGAGGGACCGAGAGACGCTGTCACCTGGCCGTTTCGGGCCGGTGCTGGGGCGTGCGAAGTCGACCCGGTGACCCGGATCGCCACAAGAAGTGTACGGGACCCGGTGGTATGCCGGGTGACGCCGTTGTCCACAGTGCCCGGACTGTCCACAGGCCCGTCCGCGGACCCACCCGTACGCGCGACGCTGTGGGCCATGACGACACTGCTGCTCAGCCTTCTCCTGGCCCTGGCCCAGGCCGCCGTTCCCGGGGTCCGCCCGCTGCCCGCGCCCCTGTCCGTGGCCCGCTGGTGGGACCCGCCGCCGACCCCGTACGCGGCCGGGCACCGCGGTGTGGACCTGTACGCGCCGGTGGGCGCGGAGCTCCGGGCGGTCGCGGCCGGCCGGGTCCACTACGCCGGGCAGGTCGCGGGCCGCGGGGTCCTCTCCCTCACCCTGCCGAACGGTCTGCGCACGACCTACGAGCCCGTCCGGCCGCTGGTCACGGAGGGCGAGCAGGTCGCGGCGGGGCAGGTGGTGGCGGTCCTGACGGAGGGCTCCCACTGCCCGGCACCGTGCCTCCACTGGGGCCTCCTGGCCGGCGAGGAGTACCTCAACCCCTTCACCCTCCTCCCCCGCCCCACCCCCCGCCTCCTGCCCTCACCCGGCCCAGCCGCACCATCCGGCCCAGCCGACCGATCCAGCCCCGGCGGCAGATCCGGCCCCGCCGGCGTTTGAGGCGCGGGGTCCGGGGCGGAGCCCCGGGGCCTCAGCCTCGGACGCCCCGCAGAGCCATCGCGACCGCCGCCTCCGTCACCACGTCGGGATCCTCGGCCGCACCGAGCTCGATCCGCCGCACAGCCGCATCCACGACCCCCTGCAACAGCATCGCGGCGAGCCTCGGCTCCGCCTGCCCCAGCGAACCCAGCGCCTCGACGATCATCGCCACCAGCCCCCCGTGGGCCGCGCGGATCTTCTCCCGCGCCCCGGCGTCGAGCTCGCTCGCCGAGATGGCCACCACCGCCCGGTGCCGCCGGTCCCCCACCAGCCCCAACTGGCTCCGCACGTAGGCCTCGATCTTCGCCTCCGGCGACTGCGCCTGCTCCATGGCCGCCTCGATCTCGGCGGCCCACACGGGGAAGTCCACCGCGCACAGCTCTTCGACGACGGCGGCGCGGGAGCGGAAGTACTCGTAGACGGAGGACCGGGCCAGCCCGGTCCGCTCCGCCAGGGCGGGGAAGGTCAGCGCTTCTGTCCCACCTTCGGACAGCAGGGAACGCGCGGCGTCCAACAGGGCGCCGCGCTGCATCGACCGGTGCTCGGCCACGGAGGCCGCTCGAATCCTGGGCACGCATCCACTTTACGGAGGTGCCGCAAGCTCACCGTCCTACATCCGCCAACTTCGCCCGCAGTTGCAGCACGGACTTGGTGTGGATCTGACTGACCCGGCTCTCGGTGACCCCCAGCACGTTGCCGATCTCGGCCAGCGTGAGGCCCTCGTAGTAGTAGAGGGTCACCACCGTCTTCTCCCGCTCGGGCAGCGTGTTGATGGCCCGCGCCAGCAGGCGGCGAAGCTCGCGGTCCTCCGCCACCTCCACCGGGTTGTCGGCGGCGGTGTCCTCCAGCGTGTCCATCAGCGAGAGGCGGTCGCCGCCCTCCCCGCCGACGTGCAGCAGCTCCTCCAAGGCGACCACGTTCGCCAGCGACAACTGGCTGAAGACCGTGTGGAGATCCTCCACACCGATCCCCATCTCGCCGGCGACCTCGCCCTCCGTCGGGGTGCGCCGCAGCTGAGCCTCCAGCGTGGCGTAGGCCCGTTCCACGGCCCGCGCCTTCTGCCGGACCGAGCGGGGGATCCAGTCCAGTGCCCGCAGCTCGTCGATCATCGCGCCGCGGATCCGGGTGATCGCGTACGTCTCGAACTTGATCGACCGGTCGATGTCGAACTTCTCGATGGCGTCGATCAGTCCGAAGACCCCGGAGGAGACGAAGTCCGCCTGCTCCACATTGGGCGGCAGACCCACGCTGACGCGGCCGGCGACGTACTTCACCAGGGGCGAGTAGTGCAGGATCAGCTGCTCCCGCAGCCGCTCGTCACCCGACTCCTTGTACGAGCGCCACAGCACCTCCAGGGACGAGGGCGCGGTGGACCGCTCACTGCCACGGGCAGCGGGGGGCACCGCAGCGCGGTCAGACCCTGGGGTGTGCTGGGGCATGCTTCGCCTTTGCCGGAGCCGGATTCCTTGGGAGCGTAGCGTGACGAAAGTGTCGCGGTGCGCGAAGAGTACGGGATGGCGCGGGGGCGCAGGGGCGTCCCGACTCGCGCGGGCGACCCGGGACCGGCGCCTGGCGCACGGTCCCGGCGACTGCCACCGGGAGGACCGCGTCTCTCATCGCTTTCACTCTTTCACCGGAACGCCCCAGGTCAACGACCGCCTCGCCGGGTGACTGCGCTTTGTGTGCCTCCTCCAGCCGTTTGTCTGCTCAACTGCCAGCCGTCGCCCTGCCGTTCGACGAACCCCAGAGAGTGAAGTTCGTACAGTCTGCCGATGACTTCATCGGCACCGATGCCGGAGGCAAGTGCCACCTCCGCCATGGCCGCCGGGCGCCCGGCCGGGAGTGCTTCGAGCACACGAGCGGTGTCCTGGTCCAGCAGGTCCCGGGCGAGCACCGGTCCGCGCCGCTCGGGAGCCAGCTCGCCGATGGAGCCGACCAGCTCGGCCACCTCCGCCGCGTCGGTGACGAGCACGGCCTCGCCCCGCAGCAGCTCGTGCACCCCGGCCGAGAGTCCGCTGGTGGCGGGGCCCGGCACGCCCATCGTGAACCGCCCGAGCTTCTGGGCGCGCCGGGCGGTGACCAGGGAGCCGCTGCGGTGGGCGGCCTCCACGACGACCGTGCCCCGGGTGAGGGCGGCGATGACGCGATTGCGCAGGACGAACCGGCTGGGGGTCGGATGGCTGCCCGGCGGCAGCTCCCCGATGATCAGCCCCTGGCCGGCGATCCGGCCGAGCAGCCCGGAGTGTCCGCGGGGGTAGGAGACGTCCACCCCGCAGGCCAGCACCGCGGCGGTCGCCCCTCCCGAGGCGAGGGCCCCGCGGTGGGCGGCGCCGTCGATCCCGAAGGCGGCCCCGGAGACCACGACCCAGCCCCGCTCGGCGAGGCCGGCGGCCAGTATCTGGGCCATGTGCGCGCCGTACGGCGTGCAGGCCCGGGCCCCCACCACGGCGACGGAGCGCAGCGCCCAGGTCCGCAGGTTCGGCCGGCCCCGCAGCCACAGCCCGACGGGCCGGGCGTCGCCGAGGTCGTCGAGCTGGGTCGGCCACTCCGCCGATCCGGGGCACACGAACCGGGCTCCCGACTCTGCGGCCAGCGCGAGGTCCTGCCGGGGGTCGGCCAGCGCCGCCCGTCTGCGGTATCCGGCGAGCCGCTCCGGCCCCACCCCTGCCAGGGCGGCCGACTCCGGTTCGGGGCCGGTCAGCAGCCGTATCAGGCCTGCGGCGCCGTACGCGCGCAGCCACCGCCCGCCATGCTCCTCCCCGGGTTCCAGGACCCGCGTCAGCGCCGCCCGCGCGAGCAGCTCGCCTTCCCCGGCCCCGGTCATGGCGCCGCCCCCGTCACCGGCATCGCCCCGCGGGCGATCCCGGTCCGCAGCTCCAGCGCCACGGCCACGTCCAGCGCCTCGGGCCGGTCCCGCCCCCGCAGGTCGGCCACGGTCCAGGCGACCCGCAGCACCCGGTCCAGCCCGCGCGCGGTGAGCAGGCCCCGCTCCAGGTCGCGCTCGGCGTGCGCCAGTGCTCCGGGACCCGCCTGCCACCTGGTCCGCAATTCCTGCCCGGGCACCTCGGAGTTGAGCCGCCACGGGGTGTCGGTGAGCCGGGCCGCGGCGCGCTCCCTGGCCTCCCGGACCCGGTCGGCGACCACGGCGGTGGATTCCCCCCGGCCGCCCTGCCCCAGCAGGTCCGAGCGGGTCACGGGCTCGACCTCCACCCGCAGGTCCACCCGGTCGAGCAGCGGCCCGGACAGCCGCGCCTGATAGCGCCGGATCACCGAGGGCGGGCATTCGCACCCGGCTCCCAGCAGCGTGTGGCGCCCGCACGGGCAGGGGTTCGCGGCGAGCACCATCAGGAACCGGGCCGGCAGCCTCACGACCCCGGCGGCGCGGGCGATGACCACGTGCCCCGACTCCAGGGGCTGGCGCAGCGCGTCCAGCGCCCGGCTGTGGAACTCCGCGGCCTCGTCCAGGAAGAGCACGCCCCGGTGTGCCAGGGA
The DNA here is from genome assembly GCF_055571215.1 of Streptomyces sp. NPDC030995. Classification (NCBI taxonomy): domain Bacteria; kingdom Bacillati; phylum Actinomycetota; class Actinomycetes; order Kitasatosporales; family Streptomycetaceae; genus Streptomyces; species Streptomyces sp. NPDC030995. The sequence continues at coordinate 72,325 of NZ_JBVIFS010000017.1, read as the reverse complement.
GACCGCCCCGGGCCGAGGGATCCCGGTCCCACCGCCCACCAGGGACTGCATGGTCGCCGAATGGTGTGGTGCGCAGTAGGGCGGCCGGGAGACCAGTGGTTCGCCGGGCGGGAGGATCCCCGCGACCGAGTGGACGGCCGTGACCTCCACGGAGTCCTGGCGGCCGAGCGGCGGCAGGATCCAGGGCAGCCGCTCGGCCAGCATGGTCTTGCCCGCACCCGGCGGTCCGCTGAGGAAGAGGTGGTGCCCTCCCGCGGCCGCGACCTCCAGGGCGCGGCGCGCCGTGTGCTGCCCGGCGACGTCCGCGAGGTCGGGGAAGTCCGCGGAGTCCCCCTGGCCGGCGCGGCCCGGCGCGAGGCCGGTGCCCAGGCCCGCCCCCGGGACGAGCAGTCCGGCCAGTATCGGGTCGGGGCGGCCCGGCGGGTCGGGGGGATCCTCCTCGGGGACGACCCCGTCGGTCAGGACCGCGATCAGCTGGCGCAGGCTGCGCACGCCGAGCACCGAGACGTCCGGCACGAGCGCGGCCTCGGCGGCGCACTGCTGCGGCACCACCACCTGCCGGTACCCGGCCTCGCTCGCGGCGAGGACCGCTGGCAGGATCCCCCTGACCGGACGCACCCGGCCGTCCAGCCCCAGCTCCCCGATGAGGACGAGATCGGCGATCGCGGCCGGGTCGACCACCTCGGCGGCGCCGAGCACGGCGGCCGCGACGGCCAGGTCGAAGCCGGCGCCGGATTTCGGTACGGAGGCCGGGCTGAGCCCGACCGTGAGCTTCTTCTGCGGCCAGGCGGCCCCCGAGTTGACCACGGCCGCCCGCACCCGGTCCCGGCTCTCGACCAGGGTCTTGTCCGGCAGCCCCACCAGGGTGAAGGCCGCGACCCCGGGCTCCAGGTCGGCCTGGACCTCGACCACCACGCCGTCGACGCCCACCAGGGCCACCGAGCAGGCCCGCGCGAACCCCATCAGGCCACCCCCCTGACGTGTTCCACCAGGGGCGCGCCGCGCCGCGGCAGCAGGACTCCGACGAGGTCGATGCGCACGCCGCCGGAGGGTGGTCCCCCGTGGTCCGCGAGCCAGCGCCCGGCGAGCGTGCGCAAGCGCTCGGCCTTGGCGGGCCGCACGGCGGCCATGGGGTGCTCGAACTCACCCGCCCGGCGGGTCTTGACCTCGCACACGACGAGGGCGTCCCCGTCCCGCGCGACGATGTCGATCTCCCCGCCGCGGCACCGCCAGTTCCGCGCGATCACGGTCATCCCGGCCTCGGTCAGCCGCCGCGCCGCGAGCTCCTCGCCATACCGCCCCAATGCCTGCTGTGCCACGCCCTTCGCGTTCATCCGGCACCACCTCCGGTACCGACGATCGCGCGCCCCCGCCCACCTTGTGGATCTTGGTGGACAACCCGGCCGTTGTGGATATCCCCGTCACCCTCCCGGGTGAGAAGCTCAGCTGCCGGGCAGTTCGAGGTCGCTCTTGTTGAGCTCCTCGATGTTCACGTCCTTGAAGGTCAGCACCCGCACCTGCTTCACGAAGCGGGCCGGCCGGTACATGTCCCAGACCCAGGCATCGGCCATCGAGACCTCGAAGAACACCTCACCCTGGACCGAGTGCACCTGCATCTCGTAGTCGTTGGTGAGGTAGAAACGGCGTTCGGTCTCGATCACATACTTGAACAGCCCGACGACGTCGCGGTACTCCCGATAGAGCTTCAGCTCCATCTCGGTCTCGTACTTTTCGAGGTCCTCGGCACTCATGGCATGTTCCCCTTCAGCCGTGCGTCCCCCCATTGTGCGCCAGGGTCGTGCGCCCCTAAACGATTTCCGGGGCCAGGACCACCGGCGCGCGCGGAGGACCCTCGTCGAGCAGTGCACGGAGCAGCTCGGCGAGTCTGGTCGGGTACACCGTCTCATGGGCCGCGAGAAGTTCCTCGGAGGTCCACCATCTGGCTCCGGTGACGCTGCGACGCTCCAACTCGGTGAGCCCGCCCATCTCGGTCACGGTCTGGGTGGTACGTGCCAGGAAGTACCACTCGTCCTGCTCCCAGCGCCGCCCGTCGAAGGGGAAGGAGCAGTAGCGGTGCCACAGCACCGGCCCCAGCTCCACCTCTGTGATCCCGGTCTCCTCCGCCAGCTCGCGCAGTGCGGCCTGCTCCCGGCTCTCCGTGCCCTCCAGACCGCCGCCGGGGGTGAACCACCAGTCGTCCGCGGGGTCCGCCGGCTCGAAGCCGTGCAGCAGCAGGATCCGGTCCGCGGGGTCCAGCAGGATCACCCGCGACACCTTCCGGTGGCCGTGGTCCCCGGCCGGGTCAGCTGACACCGGCCCGCTCCTGTCGCCGCCCGCGCCCCAGGACCCGTACGAGGGGCCCGTACGCGGCCCCCAGCAGCACCAGGGCGGCTCCGGCCACCACCGCCACCCCCTGGAGCCGCAGCGGCCCGGGCCGTGAGATCCCGCCGGGCAGGGCGGCGTACGTCCGCGGCCGCTCCAGCATCTTCATGGAGGGCCAGGCCAGGGCGTCGACGCGGGCGCTGACGGCCGACCGGGACACGGTCCCCTGCCCGGTCTCCTGCAGATGGGCCCGGGAGTCCAGCGAGGCGCTGCGCCGGTCGCCCAGCAGGAAGAGGTTCCCCTCGGGAACCGTCACCTCGAAGGGGGTTCCGGGGGGCGCGGCCTGTCCGGGCGGCATGGCCAGGCCCGTGTCGGGCTTGGTGTCGTCGGCGTAGGGCTCGTCCAGCGGGGTGCCGTTCACCGTGAGCCCGCCGTCCGCGCCGCAGCACTTCACGGTGTCGCCGCCGATGCCGACGACCCGCTTGACCATGGGCGAATCGCTCCACATGGAATCAGTAAAGATGACCACGTCCCCGCGGCGCACCTCACCGCCGTCGATGCGCTGCGCGAGCACCCGGTCCCCGGGCCGCACCGTCGGCATCATCGAGTCGGTCGGCACGGTGTAGGGCTGGTAGACGATCGCCCCCCACACGAAGCCGCCGAGGAAGAGCGCAAAGCCGATGGCCACGGCGAGTCCCGACAACACGTTGCCGAGACCGCCGCGGCCATCCTTGCCACTGCGTATCGCTTCTGTTCCGCCCATTCCTGCGCCCCCACACTTCGGGATCGTCGACCTGGGCGGCACCCTACCCGGCGGTACGACCGCTGGTCAGCCTCCGACGGCGCCACATGACGAGCGGCACAGCGCCCGCGAGCCCCAGCGCGGCCGGACCCAGCCCGACCGGCGCCAGCCCGGCGGCCCCGAGGCCGAGCGCGGTCGCCGCGGCCTGGTTGCCGATGCCCGGCTGGTCGAAGGTGTCCGGGATCGGCAGGGTGGACCAGCGGGTGACCGGCCACGCGACCACCACGGCCCGCCCGACGACCTTGTCGACCGGTACGAAGCCCTGGGTGGAGTCCTGCATGTGGTAGCGGGAGTCCTGAGAGTTCTGCCGGTGATCGCCCATCACCCAGATCTTGCCCTTGGGCACGGTGATCGGGCCGAAGGGCGCGTCGTCGCACGGGGTGTTGCCGGGGAAGATGTACGGCTCGACGAGCTCCTTGCCGTTGACGACGACCGGTCCGCCCTTCTTGCACTCGACCGTGTCCCCGCCGATGGCGATGGTCCGCTTGATCAGGTCCTTCTCGTCCGCGGACGGCATCAGGCCGATCTTGCTGAGGATCTGCTGCGCGAGGTTCGGATCCGGGGTGGGCTCCCCGGACAGCCAGTTCGCGGGGTCGTGGAAGACCACGACCTCACCGCGCTCGGGCTCGGAGCCGAACCACGGGGTCAGCTTGTCCACGAGCACCCGGTCCCCGCGCTGCAGGGTGTTCTGCATCGAGTCGGACGGGATCGAGAACGCCTGGACCAGGAAGGTCTTGATCAGCAGGGCCAGCAGCAGTGCGATGCCGATGAGGAGCGGCAGCTCCTTCCAGAACGAGCGGTGCGGACGAGCCTTTGCACCGCCGTCCTCGGCCTCGCCCTTCACGGCGTCGTCATCCGGCCGCTCCTCGCCCTCGTCGCGTCCGGACCGTGCGCCTACCGCCACATCCCCCACATCCACTCCTCAATCGAGATCGCCGCCCGCGCCGAACCGGCTACGGGCCCTCCCCTCCCTTAACGAGCGGGAGTTCCCTAAGGCGCGGGAGACCCAGGACACACTATGCGAACGGCACACCCCGTCGGCGCCGACGACGCCCGCGTCCCTCGCGCCTCGCCTGATCGGGGACCATGCGGAAGGTCGCCGGCGTCTCGAAGTGCTTCCAGTGCCCGAAGGGCCAGGCGATCACCACGGCCTCGCCCACGACCCCGTTCTCGTCGATGGTGCCCTGGAAGGCCTCGTCGAGGTGGTAGCGGGAGTCCGCCGAATTCGACCGGTGGTCGCCCATCACGAAGAGCCGGCCCGCCGGCACCTCCACCTCGAAGCGGATCTCCGAGGGGGCGTTGCCCTCGTTCACGTACGGCTCATCGAGCGGCGAGCCGTTGACGGTGACCCGGCCCCGGCTGTCGCAGCACTTGACGGTGTCCCCGCCGACTCCGATGACCCGCTTGATCAGGTCCTGCTCGTCGGCCGAGGGCAGCAGGCCGATGAAGGTCAGGGTCTGCTTGATCTGCTTGACCCCGACCGGGTCCGGGGCAGGCCGGGCCGCCTCGCCGCGGAGCCAGCCGCCGGGGTCCTTGAACACGACGACGTCGCCGCGCTCGATCTCGGAGCCGAACCACGGGGTCAGCTTGTCCACGAGGACCCGGTCGCCGATCCGGATGGTCTGCTCCATCGAGCCCGACGGGATGAAGAAGGCCTGTACGAGGAAGGTCTTGAGGAGCAGGGCTATGCACAGCGCCACGACCACCAGCAGGGGCAGCTCGCCCGCCCGGCGCGTGCGGCGGCGCCGCCGCACCCTGCGGGCCAGCCGGCGCCGTTCGGCCCGGCCGCCCTCGACCACCACGACGGGTTCCGGCTCCGGCTCCGGCTCGGGCTCCGGCTGCCGTGCGCCGCGCGGCCGCCCCCGGCTACCCATGACCGCCGCCGACGCTACCCCAGCGCGAGACGGGCCAGCCGATCCAGTCGGCCCGCCCGATCACCTTGTCCACCGGCACCATCCCCCCGCCCGGCTCCCCCAGGTGGTCCCGCGAATCCCGGGACTGGGAACGGTGATCACCCATCACCCACAGGGTCCCAAGGGGGACGACGATCCGGAAGGGCACCTTCGAGGGTGCGTCGCCGGGATGCAGGTACGGCTCGTCCAGCGGTACCCCGTTGACCTCGATCCGCCCGCCGGCATCGCAGCACACCACGTCGTCGCCGCCGACGCCCACGACCCGCTTCACGAAGTCGGTGTCGGACGGCTCCGCGAGCCCGAGCGCGGAGGCGCCGCCGTGCAGCAGCCCGCCGAGGGCGCCGCCGTCCGGGCGCTCCCGTACGAAGGAACCCGTGCCGTCGAAGACGACCACGTCGCCGCGGCGCGGCTGGCCGCCGGAACGGTACGCCAGCTTGTTGACCAGCACCCGGTCCCCGACCTGGAGCGTCGGCTCCATGGAGCGGCTCGGGATCAGGAAGGGCTGGACCACGAAATGGCTGAGCAGCAGCAGGAAGACGGTGCAGATCACACCGAGCGCTCCGGCCCGTCGCCAGGTCAGCGGCCGCCGGCGGCCGGGCCCCGCGGTCGCCCGCCGCCCGGCCCGAGGTCGCCCGGTCGCAGAGAACGCAAAACGCGGCCGCCCTTCCCCCTCGCCGGGGGAAGAGTGGCCGCGCTGCGTGTGAGGTGCTTCGGTGTCCATCGGGAGCGAGCCTATCCGGCCACCCCCGGGCCCCGGAGGGGACCTCAGCGGTCGCGCTTCTCCTTGATCTTCGCGGCCTTGCCGCGGAGCTCACGGAGGTAGTACAGCTTGGCGCGACGCACGTCACCGCGGGTGACGAGCTCGATCTTCTCGAAGATCGGGGAGTGGACCGGGAAGGTACGCTCCACGCCGACGCTGAAGGAGACCTTGCGAACGGTGAAGGTCTCGGAGACGCCGGCGCCCTGGCGGCGGATGACTACGCCCTTGAACTGCTGGATACGGGAGCGGTTGCCCTCGATCACGCGGACGTGCACGTTGATCGTGTCACCCGGGCGGAAGGCCGGGACGTCCGAGCGGAGCGCGGCGGCGTTGACGCCATCGAGCAGGTGAGACATGTTGTTCGTCTGCTTTCTTCGCATGACGCCACAGGTCGCCGATGCGGGTTTCCGTAGAGAATTCGGGAGCTGTGAGACCCGGCGGGCGACGGTCCCCCTGTGGCAGGGGCGTCCGCGAGCACACAACAGCCGCCTATTCTTCCACGACCTGCGGCCTGCGCCAAAATCGGCCGTCGGGGGACGGCGTCCAGCCCAGGATGGAGAGGATCTCCCGGTCCTTCTTGTCGAAGGCGGTGGCCTCGCAGCGCTCGATCAGGTCGGGGCGGTTCCGCGCGGTCCGGCGGAAGGCCTCGTCCCGGCGCCAGCGGGCGATCTTCCCGTGGTGTCCGCTCAGCAGGACCTCGGGGATGTCCCGGCCGCGCCACTCGGGGGGCTTGGTGTAGACGGGCCCCTCCAGGAGGTTCGCCATCTCGCCGGGCGCGAAGGAGTCGTCGCGGTGCGATTCGGCGTTGCCGAGCACCCCGGGCAGCAGCCGGGCCACGGCCTCGGTGACCACCAGGACGGCGGCCTCGCCGCCCGCCAGGACGTAGTCGCCGATGGAGACCTCGTACACCGGCATGCGCGTGGCGTATTCGTCCATGACCCGGCGGTCGATGCCCTCGTACCGGGCCGGCGTGAAGATCAGCCAGGGCCGCTCGGAGAGCTCGACGGCCAGTTCCTGGGTGAAGGGGCGGCCGCTGGGCGTGGGGACGACCATGACGGGTCCGTGCGCGCCCGCCTCGTAGCCGTCGGCCAGCGCCGCGTCCAGGGCCTCGCCCCACGGCTCGGTCTTCATGACCATGCCGGGACCGCCGCCGTAGGGGGTGTCGTCGACCGTGTTGTGCCGGTCGTACGTCCAGTCCCGCAGGTCGTGCACGTGTACGTCGAGCTGCCCGCGGGCGCGGGCCTTGCCGACGAGCGAGACGTTCAGCGGCTCCAGGTACTCGGGAAAGATCGTGACGACGTCGAGACGCATCAGGCGTCTTCCCCGTCCGCGTCACGGGTCGAGTCGATGATCGCGTCGCGCTCGTCGATCAGCCCGGGCGGCGGGGTGATGACGCAGCGCTGCTCCTCCAGGTCGATCTCGGCGACGATCTCCTCGACGAAGGGGATCATCACCTCGGAGCCGTCGGGGCGCTCGACGATGAAGAGGTCCTGCGAGGGCAGGTGGGAGATCTCGGTGATCCGGCCGATCTCGGTGCCGTCGGCGAGGACGACGTCCAGGTCCATCAGCTGGTGGTCGTAGTACTCGTCGGGCTCCTCGGGGAGCTCCGCCGGGTCCACGTCCGCGATCAGCAGGATGTTGCGCAGCGCCTCGGCGCCGGTGCGGTCCTTGACGCCCGCGAAGCGGAGCAGGAGCCTGCCGCTGTGCACGCGGCCCGTCTCGATGGTGAGCGGTCCCGCCGTCGCGGGCTCCGTCCTGAGCACGGCGCCGGGACTGAGCCGCAGTTCCGGCTCGTCGGTGCGCACCTCGACGGTGACCTCACCCTTGATGCCGTGGGCGCGGCCGATCCGCGCGACTACCAACTCCACTGTGCTCTCCTGTTCAGACGACGACGGGCCGGGGCGGGCACGAATGCCCTCCCCGGCCCGTGCCGGTGATTCACGCTTCTAGCAAACCGGGTCTCAGCGGACCTGGTCCACGTCGACGAGGTCGACGCGGATCCCCCGGCCGCCGATGGCGCCCACGACGGTACGCAGAGCACGTGCGGTGCGGCCGTTGCGACCGATCACCTTGCCGAGGTCGTCCGGGTGAACCCGGACCTCGAGCACCTGTCCGCGGCGCAGGTTGCGCGAGGCGACCTGCACTTCGTCGGGGTTGTCCACAATGCCCTTTACGAGGTGCTCAAGAGCCTCCTCGAGCATGATCAGGCCTCGGTCGACTCGGCGGCGGCCTCAGCCTCGTCCGCCTTCTTGTCGGCCTTCTTCGCCTTCTGCGTGATGGCCTCGCCCTTGCCCTCGCCGATGCCCTCGAGGGCCTTGGCGAACTCGTCGAAGGAGCGACGCTTGCTCTCCTTCGTCTCCGGCTGCAGGAGCGGCGCGGGGGCGGGGAGACCCTTGTGGGCCTGCCAGTCACCGGTCAGCTTCAGGATGGCGAGCACAGCCTCGGTGGGCTGGGCGCCGACGGACAGCCAGTACTGCGCACGCTCGGCGTTGACCTCGATGCGCGACGGGTTGTAGGTCGGGTGGTAGATACCGATCTCTTCGATCGCGCGACCGTCCCGACGGGTACGGGCGTCGGCGACGACGATGCGGTAGTGCGGCTGGCGAATCTTGCCGAGGCGCTTGAGCTTGATCTTGACTGCCACTGGAGTGGTGTCTCCTGAACTTGACGTGGTTGGGCACATGAGATGCCACGTGGGGTTGCGGTACTCGGGTGCCCGATGGACGCGTCAGCCGGAGGAGAGAGGGGTCCTATGCGACTGTCGAGTACAGCTAGCCATTGTGCCATACGCCTGAGGCACTGCCGAGCGCGGTGAACCGTCCCCCGAGGGCGGGCCCGCACGCCTGCCCTGCGCGGCCTGCCGCGGGCACGGCTGCGCGAGCGCGCGCCCCGGTCCGCCTCGGGCGGCGGCCCCGGACCCCCGCGGGTCAGGAGGCTGCCGCGATGGCCACCTCGGGGATGCGGAAGGGCTTCATGCAGCCGCCGCACACGATCGGGGCCTGGGCCAGGACCGAGGGGACCACCCGCACGTTGCGCCCGCAGTCGCAGACCGCCTTGACGCGCACGCCGCCGCCCGAGGAGCCGTGCCGGGCGGCCGGTCCGCGGAAGCTGCGCTTGGTGTCGGCGGCCGTGGCGACCGTGTGCGCCTTCAGCGCGCGCTGAAGCCGCTCCATCGTGGGGCGGTAGCGCCGCTTCGCCTCGGGATTGAGCGAGACCAGCGAGAAGCCGCTGCTCGCGTGCGGCTCTTCGGAGTGGTCCAGCCCCATCTCCTCGGCGATCGCGAGGAATCTGCGGTTGTGGTAGCGGCCTGCGCGCGAGGTGTCGCGGACACCGCGGGCGGCGGCGATGCCGTGGACTGCCTCGTGCAGCAGTCGCTCGAAGGAGAGTTCGGCGCCACAGGCGGACGAGGACTCTCCGATCAGGGACTCGGGCGCGGCAAGGTCAGGCAGCTCGGGGTGGTACCGCTGAATGTCGGCCCACGCCTGCGCCAGCTCTGCGGCGAGAACAGGTGGTGTCGTGCTCACGTCGTGACAACGAGCCGGGGTGCCCGGGTGTTCCGATTCCGGGCCATTCCAAATTTTTTGCACGTACCAGTCAGTTCAGTCTCATGCGTCCTGACGAGGACGGGTGCGTCGATCTCAGGATGAGTCGGTACGTAACGAGGACTAACGACAAAGCCGCCCCGGCGCGCGGCACGAGCCGCACGCCGGGGCGTACAGGTCACTCAGTACGAGCGCGCGACGATCGCGAGGGTACCGGGGGCGTCGTCCGACTCCGGGACCGAACCGTCCGCGGCGATCAGGCAGCGCACGGAGACGGCCTGCTCGGCCAGCTTCGCCTCGCCCTCCGGACCGAGGTCCGCCCACGGGATCCGCGCCCAGCCACCGGCGATGGCGGCCTCGGCGGCCTCCTCGATGGTGGAGACGTCGGAGGTACGGGCCTCGCGGCGCTCGCGGGACTCGCGCAGCAGCTGCGCCTGGTCCTCCTCGAGCACCTTGGGCAGCAGGTCGAGCAGCTCGGTGATCTGGACCGGCTCCTTGCCGCCCGGGATGCGGCGGGCCAGCATCGCGGTGCCGGCCTCCAGGTCGCGGGGACCGATCTCGATGCGGACCGGTACGCCCTTGAGCTCCCAGTCCACGGCACGGCGGCCGAAGGGGGTGTCCACGCGGTCGTCGACGTGCGCGCGGATGCCGGCGGCCTTCAGCTGGGCGCCCAGCTCGCGGACCTTCGTGACGGCCTCGTCGCCCTTGATGGCCATGACGACGACCTGGACGTGGGCCAGACGCGGCGGGACGCGCAGGCCGTTGTCGTCGCCGTGGGACATGATCAGGCCGCCGACCATGCGGGTCGAGACGCCCCACGAGGTCTGCCAGACGAGCTGCTGCTTGCCTTCCTTCGACAGGTACTGGGTGTTGAAGGCCTTGGCGAAGTTGGTGCCCAGCTCGTGGCTCGTGCCCAGCTGGAGGGCCTTGCCGTCGCCCATCATGCCCTCGAGGGTGAGGGTGTTGATGGCGCCGGCGAAGCGCTCCTTGGCGGTCTTGCGGCCGAGCACGACGTCGATGCCGAGCACGTTCGTCATGAAGTCGCCGTAGACGTCCGTGTGGATCCGGGCGGCGTAGTCGCGGGCCTCCTCGTACGTGGCGTGGGCCGTGTGGCCCTCCTGCCAGAGGAACTCGCTCGTCCGGAGGAACACGCGCGGGCGCATCTCCCAGCGGACCACGTTGGCCCACTGGTTGATCAGCAGGGGCAGGTCGCGGTAGCTCTGGACCCACTTGGAGAAGTAGTCGTTGATGATCGTCTCGGAGGTCGGCCGGACGACGACCGGCTCTTCGAGCTCCTTGCCGCCGCCGTGCGTGACGACCGCGAGCTCGGGGGCGAAGCCCTCGACGTGCTCCGCTTCCTTCGTCAGGTACGACTGCGGGATGAACAGCGGGAAGTACGCGTTCTGGGCGCCCGCGTCCTTGATGCGTGCGTCCATCTCCTGCTGCATCCGCTCCCACAGGCCGTAGCCGTACGGTCGGATGACCATGGTGCCGCGGACCGGACCGTTGTCGGCCAGCTCGGCCTTGTTGATCAGATCCTGGTACCAGCGGGGGAAATCCTCCGCCTGCGGGGTGAGAACGGGTGCCTTTGCCATGCCGCGAATCGTACGGCGCCGGGCATGCGATGCGTGAATCGGGTGGTCGCTCCTCTGGACGCGGGGGCGAATGGGGAGTTCCCTGGCAACGGGGGCAAGGGGGCGACACGGAATCAGGAGCGCTCTTTCGATGACACCGACGCCGACGGCGACGCTCGTCGCCCGGGACTGGGCGGAGATCCAGGAACGGATGCTGGTACCGCTGTACGAGGCGGTCTACGACCGGCTGGAGGTCGGGCCGGGAGACCGGCTGCTGGCCCTCGACTGCGGGGCGGGCCTGGCCCTGCTGCTGGCGGCCGGGCGGGGAGCCCTGGCCACGGGCGTGGAGGCGGATCCGGCCCGGCGGGCGCTGGCCCGTGAACGGCTGCTGGAGGTGCTGGCGGCCCCGCCGGACCCGCCCCGCCCGTACGACGCCCTGCTGGCCTTCTCGCCGTCCCCGGCGGCCCTGGCCGCGGCCCTGCCCGCGGTCCGCCGCGGCGGCGCGGTGGTGCTGGCCGACTGGGGTCCGGCGGAACGCTGCACCGTGCCCTCCGTCCTGGGCGGCGGGCCCGACCCGCGGGACCTGGACGCGCTGGTGGAGCGGGCGGGGCTGCTGCCGGACGGCTCGGGGCGGGTGTTCTGCCCGTTCGGGTACGCGGACGTGGACAGCGCGGTACGCGGACTGCTGTCGACCAAGCTCTATGACGGCGCGGCCGATCCGGCGCTGGCGGAGAAGGAGCTGGCCGAGGCGCTTCACCCGTTCGAGCGGTCCGACGGCGCCGTGTGGCTGCCGAACATCTTCCGGTACGTGATCGCCCGAGTGGCGTAACCGAGGCTCCTCAGTCGGTGCCGTGCGCCTTCGTCAGCCGCGGGATGCCCGCGGCGGCGTAGGCGGCCGCTTCGTCCAGGGTCTCGTTGGCGAGGAGGGCCTCCGCCAGGGCGTCCAGCTTCGGGCGGTGCTCGCGCAGCAGGCGGCAGGCCTCCACGTAGCACTCGTCCACGATCCGCCGCATCTCGTGGTCCACCGCGTCGAGGGTGGCGGGGGCGGCGGACAGGCCGTAGGGGCTCTGCGCGTCGGAGGGGATGGCGGTGAGCTTGCCGATGCGTTCGCTCATGCCCCAGCGGCCGACCATGCCGCGGACGATGTTGGTGACCTGTTCGAGGTCGTTCTCCGCGCCCGTGGTGATGACGTCGTAGACGACGTGCTCGGCGGCCATCCCGCCCAGCGCCCCGATGATGCGGCCGCGCAGGTACTCCTCGGTGTACGCGTACCGGTCCGCGTCCGGGCTGGAGAGGGTGACGCCCAGGGCGCGCCCGCGCGGGACGATCGTGATCTTGCGGACCGGGTCGGCGCCCGGCTGGAGCATGCCCAGCAGGGCGTGGCCGCTCTCGTGGTACGCCGTGCGCCGGCGCTCCTCCAGCGGCATGACCAAGGAGCGCTCCGCGCCCAGCTGGACCTTCTCCAGGGCGTCGGAGAGGTCGGACTGGGTGACCTCGTTCTGCTGGCGTTTGACGGCGAGCAGCGCGGCCTCGTTGGCGAGGTTGGCCAGTTCGGCGCCGGTCATTCCGGGCGTCGTACGGGCCACCTGCGCCAGGTCGACGCTCGCGGCGAGCGGGATGTCGCGGGTGTGGATGCGCAGGATGGCCTCGCGGCCGCCCCGGTCGGGCGGGGAGACGACCACCGTGCGGTCGAAGCGGCCCGGCCTGGTCAGGGCCGGGTCCAGGACGTCCGCCCGGTTGGTGGCGGCCAGCACGACCACTCCCTCCGAGCCCGAGAAGCCGTCCATCTCGGTGAGGATCTGGTTGAGCGTCTGTTCGCGTTCGTCGTGGCCGCCCATGCCCGCGCCGCCGCCCCGCACCCGTCCGATGGTGTCGATCTCGTCGATGAAGATGATGGCGGGGGCCACCTTGCGCGCCTCGGCGAACAGTTCGCGCACCCGGGAGGCACCGACTCCGACGATCATCTCGATGAACTCGGAGGCGGAGGCGGAGAAGAACGGCACCCCGGCCTCGCCCGCGACCGCCCGCGCGAGCAGGGTCTTGCCGGTGCCGGGCGGGCCGGACAGCAGCACCCCGCCGGGCATCCGGGCGCCCATCTTCCGGTACTCCTGGGGGTTCTTGAGGAAGTCGACGACGTCGTTGAGCTCCCCCTCGACCTCGTCGATGCCGGCGACGTCCTCGAAGGTGGTGCGCTTGGCGCCCGCCTCCAGCTCCACCGGCTTGGGCGGGGCCTTGCGGCCCAGCGCTCCCATGCCGCCGCCCATCCCCGCGCCCATCCGGCGGGCGATGACCACCCACAGCAGGACCAGCAGCAGCATCGGGGCGAGGGAGATCAGCAGGTTGGCGAGGAAGCTGCGCTGTACGACGACCGGGGAGGCCGTCACGTTCACGTTCTGCTTGGTGAGGTTGGCCCACAGGTCGTCGTCGGCGAAGGCCGGGCGCTGGGTGACGAATTTGGTGTAGTCGCCCTTGCCCCCGTCGGGCAGTGGCTGCTTGGCCTTCAGCTGGCCCTGGATGGCATCGCCCTTGGAGTAGATCTTCGAGACGTTGCCGTTGGTGACCTGCTTGCTGAACTCGGTGTACGAGACCGTCGGCTCGTCCCCCTCGTTGAAGAAGGACAGCACCAGGTTGGTCAGCAGGTACACGATCAGGGCGGTGAGGATCAGCCCCCGCCAGCCGCCCGGCATCCGCTTCCTCGGCGGCGGGGTGGGCGGTGCGCCTTCCGAGCGCCAGGGCGTATCGGCCCGGTCGCGAGGCGGTACGGGGGTGGGGCTGGGCACGGGGCGCCTCCTTCTGCCATCCTCCCGGCCGACCATAAGGGATAAACGGGGCCATCGCCCCAGCAGAAACGGGAGGGCCCCGACCGTGTGACCACGGCCGGGGCCCTCCCCGCACAGCTGACTGCGTCCTACTTCATGAACTTCTTGAACTCGTCCGGAAGGTCGAAGTCCTGAGCGGCCTGACCGCCCGCCGGAAGGCCGAAGGGGCTGCCGGCGGCCGCGGGCTCGATCGCCTGCGGGCCCTGCTCCCGGCGGGCCGCGGCTGCGGCCTCCTCTTCCTTGCGCTTCATCGGGTTGCCGCTCTTGCGCTTGCCCTTGGCCTGCTTGACCTGCTTCTTCTGTCGGCCGGGGCCGCCGCCCATCCCGGGGATGCCGGGCATCCCGGGCATGCCGCCGCCCTGGGCCATGCGGGACATCATCTTGCGCGCCTCGAAGAACCGCTCGACGAGCGACTTGACGGCGCTGACCTCGGTGCCGGAACCCTTGGCGATACGGGCACGGCGCGAGCCGTTGATGATCGTCGGGTCGTGGCGCTCGGCCGGAGTCATCGACTTGATGATCGCGGCGGTGCGGTCGACGTCGCGCTCGTCGATGTTGTTGATCTGGTCCTTGATCTGACCCATGCCGGGGAGCATGCCGAGCAGCTTGGAGATGGAGCCCATCTTCCGGACCTGCTCCATCTGGGCCAGGAAGTCGTCGAGCGTGAACTCCTTGGGGCCCTTGGCGAGCTTGGCCGCCATCTTCTCGGCCTCGGCCTGCGAGAAGGTCTTCTCGGCCTGCTCGATGAGGGTGAGCATGTCACCCATGTCGAGGATCCGGCCCGCCATGCGGTCGGGGTGGAACGCGTCGAACTCGTCGAGCTTCTCGCCGTTGGAGGCGAACATGATCTGCTTGCCGGTGACGTGCGCGATGGAGAGCGCCGCACCGCCCCGGGCGTCGCCGTCGAGCTTGGAGAGCACGACGCCGTCGAAGCCGACGCCGTCGCGGAAGGCCTCGGCGGTGTTGACCGCGTCCTGGCCGATCATGGCGTCGACGACGAAGAGGATCTCGTCGGGGCTGACGGCGTCGCGGATGTCCGCGGCCTGCTGCATCAGCTCGGCGTCGATGCCGAGGCGGCCGGCGGTGTCGACGATGACGATGTCGTACTGCTTGGTCCGCGCGTACTCGACGGAGTCCTTCGCCACCTGGACCGGGTCGCCGACGCCGTTGCCGGGCTGCGGCGCGTAGACCGCGACGCCGGCGCGCTCGGCGACGACGCTCAGCTGGTTGACGGCGTTGGGGCGCTGGAGGTCGCACGCGACGAGGAGCGGGGCGTGGCCCTGCCCCTTCAGCCACAGGCCGAGCTTTCCGGCGAGGGTGGTCTTACCGGCACCCTGGAGACCGGCCAGCATGATCACGGTGGGCGCGGTCTTGGCGAAGCGCAGCCGCCGGGTCTCGCCGCCGAGGATGGTGACGAGCTCGTCGTTGACGATCTTCAGGACCTGCTGGCCCGGGTTCAGGGCCTTGCTGACCTCTTCGCCGCGCGCGCGTTCCTTGACGTTCGCGATGAAGGAGCGGACGACCGGGAGGGCGACGTCGGCCTCGAGGAGGGCGATACGGATTTCCCGGGCCGCTGCGTCGATGTCAGCCTCGGACAGCCGGCCTTTGCCGCGCAGGCCCTTGAAGGTATTCGCCAAGCGGTCGGAGAGCGTATCGAACACGGTGGTCGCGATTCCTCGGGTCGGGGGCGGTTGGTGCCCCCCAGGGTATCGGGCCGGGCCACGTGGTGGACCCTGCGGTCCGAACCGGGCTCTGCCCGGACCCGCGCGTCCGCCCACGCGGAGCCCCGGCTCGCGTGGGCGGGGCTCCGCCCCGTACCCCGCTCCTCAAACGCCGGAGGGGCTGAAGTTACCCGGCGTCGGCCGAATCAAGCCCCGCCGGCGATTGAGGCGCGGGGTCTGGGGCGGAGCCCCAGGTGACCCGCGCCGTGAGCTACGCCAGGGCCGCCTGCACCGATGAGGCCAAGGCGGCGGCGTCCCGCGCGGCAAGGGGTTTGCCGTCGCCGTCGACCACGTACAGCGAGTCCACGGCATTCGCGCCCAGCGTCGAAACGTGCGCGCTGCGGACCCGCACCCCGCCGGACTCCAGGGCGCGCCCGATCCGGTGCAGCAGACCGACCGCGTCGGGTGCCCGCACCTCCAGGACCGTGGCCAGCGAGGAGACGTCGGGGACCACCGTGACCCGGGGCGGCGGCGGGATCACCCCGCGCCGGCGCGGGTACGCGGATTCGCGGTCCGCCAGCTTGGCCGGGACGTCCAGCGACCCGTCCAGCGCGCGCACCAGATCGGTACGGAGCCGGGCGGCCTGCGGCAGCGCGCCGTACTCCGCCGCCACCCGCCACCGCAGCACCAGGACCTCGCCGAGCTGTTCCGGGAGCTCCACGGAGCGCAGGTCCGCCGCCCGTACGGTGAGGCGGTGCAGGGCCAGCACCCCGGCCACCGCCGGGAGGACCCCCGGCTGGTCGGGGACCGCGACGACGAGTTCCACGCCGACCGCGTCCTCCTCCTGGCTGGCGTGCAGCGCCAGCACCGGCTCCCGGGTGCGCAGGGCCTCCACCGCCAGGCGTTCCTGTTCCGTGCTCGGGATCTCCGGTTCCCGCGCCGTGGGGGACGTGCCGCGCAGGACCGCGGCCACCCGCGCGACGAGGTCCGCGACCAGCGATCCCCGCCAGGCGCTCCACGCCGCCGGGCCGGTGGCCAGCGCGTCCGCCTCCGTGAGGGCGTGCAGGATCTCCAGGGTTCCCACCGACCCCACGGCCTCGGCGACGAGACGGACCGTGTGCGGGTCGTCCAGGTCGCGCCGCGTCGCGGTGTCGATCAGCAGCAGGTGGTGGCGTACGAGCGCCCCCAGCACGTCGACGTCCTGCGCGTCGAAGCCGACCCGGGCGGCGACGTCGCGGGCGATCGTCTCGCCGGCCACCGAGTGGTCACCCGGCCAGCCCTTGCCGATGTCGTGCAGGAGGGCGGCCATCAGCAGCAGGTCGGGCCGCCCGACCCGGCGGGTGAGGGCCGCGGCACGGACCGCCGTCTCGATGAGGTGCCGGTCCACCGTCCAGGTGTGCACGGG
This sequence comes from Streptomyces sp. NPDC030995, assembly GCF_055571215.1. Taxonomy (NCBI): domain Bacteria; kingdom Bacillati; phylum Actinomycetota; class Actinomycetes; order Kitasatosporales; family Streptomycetaceae; genus Streptomyces; species Streptomyces sp. NPDC030995. The sequence continues at coordinate 55,527 of NZ_JBVIFS010000017.1, read as the reverse complement.
ATTGCGCTGCGGGCGGCACCGCACCCGCTCCCAGTCGGGGAGCAGCCGCGTGATCAGGCCTTCCGCCTCCAGCGCCTCCCACACGGCCACCGTCGGCTCCCCCGCCCCGAGCAGCGTCACCAACTGCTCCCGCGCCTCGGCCGGCCAGGGCACCGGGAGCGGTTTCCCCTGCGCGGCGAGCCTGCGTACGGCGTGCAGCGATACGGGAAGACCCGCCTGCGCGGCGGCCGCGGCGAACCGCAGTGGCAGCACGGGATCGCGGTCCGGGCGCGCGGCCAGCGCCAGTACGGCCTCGCCGTCGGACTCCACGACGCCCTCGGCCAGGGGTGCCCGCGGGGCCGCCGGGGCACCCCGGGTCCCCAGCAGCCCGCGCAGCCTGGGCCGGCTGGCGCGGGCCCGCAGCACGCGCCCGACCTCCCGCCAGGTGACGTCACCGGCGTACGCGACCACGCGCGCGGCCTCGTACACCTCGCGCAGCAGCGCGTCCGCGTCGAGCAGTCCGAGCTGGGCGGCGACCTGGTCCTGCTCCTGGAGCGAGAGCCGGTCGGTGGCCCGGCCCGTCACCAGGTGCAGGGCGTCCCGCGCGTCCAGGAGCCGCCGCCGGGCCTCGGCGAGGCCCTCGCGGGGGGCGTCGGCCAGCCAGGACGCCGCGACGGCCCGCAGCGCGGTGGCGTCCCGGAGCCCGCCGCGGGCCTCCTTGAGGTCGGGTTCGAGCAGGAAGCGGAGCTCCCCGGCCCGCTCGGCCCGCTCGCGGCACAGGGCGTGCAGCTGCGGGAGCCGCTTGGCGGCCTGATTGCGCCAGTCGGCCAGTACGGAGGTCCGCAGGCCGGCGAGGAGCCCGGCGTCACCGGCGACGGTACGGGCGTCCAGCAGGCCGAGGTGCACCTTCAGGTCCTCGGCCGCGGTCTTGCGGGCCTCGCCGGGGGTCCGTACGGAGTGGTCGAGGGCGAGGCCGAGGTCCCACACCGGGTACCAGAGCCGGTCCGCGAGCGCGCTCAGCTCCCGCGGCTCCGCCTTGCCGTCGTGCAGCAGCACCAGGTCGAGGTCGCTGCGCGGGGAGAGTTCGGCCCGCCCGTAGCCGCCGACGGCCACCAGGGTGGCGCCGCGCACGCCCGTCTCCCGTGCGGCGGTCGTGAACAGGGCGTTCAGCCATTCGTCGGTCAGCCCGGCCAGGGCGGAACGCCGCGAAGGCCCGGACTGCGACTCCTCCTGGAGGAGTCGCAGCCGGGCCGCGGCGTATCCGCTGGGTCCCGGGTCGGCCGTGTGGTCCGTGGAGTCTTCGACGCTCGTCACCCGGGAGCTCCCGTCACCTAGAGCGCGTCAGCGCCGCGCTCGCCGGTGCGGACCCGTACGACCGAGTCCACGGGGACGCTCCACACTTTGCCGTCACCGATCTTGCCGGTGGCCGCCGCGCTCACGATGACCCGGATCAGTTCCTCGGCGTCGGAGTCGTCGACCAGTACCTCGATGCGGATCTTGGGGACGAGGTCGACCTGGTACTCGGCGCCGCGGTACACCTCGGTGTGGCCGCGCTGGCGGCCGTAGCCGCTGGCCTCGGTGACGGTGAGTCCCTGGACCCCGAAGGCCTGGAGGGCTTCCTTGATCTCGTCCAGCTTGTGCGGCTTGACGATCGCGGTGATCAGCTTCATGCGTCAACCTTCTTGCTCGCGGCGGAGGGGGCGGGGACTGCGGTGCTCCGCGAGGCGGCGCCGCCGCCGGCTCCGCTGAAGTCGTAGGCGGTCTCGGCGTGTTCGACCTGGTCGATGCCGGCGACCTCGTCGTCCTCGGTGACCCGCATCCCGATCGTCTTGTCGAGGAGGAGGGCGAGCACCGCCGACGCCACCAGAGAGTAGGCGAGGACGGAGAAGACTCCGATGGCCTGCTTGCCGAGCTGCTCCAGGCCGCCGCCGTAGAAGAGGCCGGCCACGTCGGACTGGACCCCGCCGGTGGCGAAGAGGCCGACGAGCAGGGAGCCGACGACACCGCCCACGAGGTGGACGCCGACCACGTCGAGGGAGTCGTCGAAGCCGAACTTGTACTTCAGGCCCACCGCCATGGCGCAGAGCACACCGGCGATGGCGCCGACCGCGATGGCCCCGAGCGGGCTGACCGCACCGCCGGCGGGGGTGATGGCGACCAGGCCGGCGACGGCGCCGGAGGCCGCGCCGAGGGTGGTGAAGGAGCCGTGGCGCAGCTTCTCGTAGCCCAGCCAGGCGAGCATGGCGGCGGCGGTGGCGACCTGGGTGTTGACGAACATGACCGCGCCGACGCCGTCGTCGTTGCCGAGCCAGGAGCCCGCGTTGAAGCCGAACCAGCCGAACCACAGCAGACCGGCGCCGAGCATCACGAGCGGGAGGCTGTGCGGGCGCATCGGGTCCTTCTTGAAGCCGACGCGCTTGCCGATGACGAGGATCACGCCGAGGGCGGCGGCGCCGGCGTTGATGTGGACGGCGGTGCCGCCCGCGAAGTCGATGACGCCGAGCTCGAAGAGCCAGCCGCCGGCGCCCCAGACCCAGTGGGCGACGGGGAAGTAGACGACGGTGACCCACAGGGCGGTGAACAGGACCCAGGCGCTGAACTTCACGCGGTCGGCGAGGGCGCCGCTGATCAGGGCCGGGGTGATCACGGCGAACATCAGCTGGAAGACGGCGAAGACGTAGACCGGGATGGTGTAGCCGTCCCACAGCTCGGTGATCCCGATGCCGCTGAGTCCCACGTAGTCGGAGTTCCAGCCGATGAGCGAGCCGGAGTCGGTGCCGAAGGCGAGGCTGAAGCCGTAGAGGACCCAGAGGATCGTGACGATCCCGAGGCTGATGAAGCTCATCATCAGCATGTTGAGGCTGCTCTTGACGCGGACCATGCCTCCGTAGAAGAAGGCGAGTCCCGGGGTCATCAGCATGACCAGGGCGGAGCAGATGAGCATGAACCCGGTGTTCGCGGCAGACAGCGTCGGGGCGTCTGCAGCGAGGGTCGTGATGGCTGATGCCATCGGCGTCTCCTCGTCGTCGGTACGTTCGCGTGCGGGCGATCGTGAAAACCTGAGCGGCGTTAAGGGGTCCGGCCTGGTGGGGGGCTGGCCTGGACTGGCCGGTTAATGGCCCTGAGATTCGCGCAGGCCGGTTTCCGGCGGCGCCGCTCGGTGTTTCGTGCCGATGACGAAGCGGTCGGACGTGTTACGCGTCCATGAACGAGTGGTTCATGAAAACCGGCCGCGGCAGTACCCGGAGTGTCCTGGCTGGGGGAGCCTGATCGGGCTTCACGGGGTGACTGCCGCGGCCGGGGCCTAGGGGGCGGCCGCTCGGGCCGTCAGACGGCCTCCGCGGCTTCCGGGAGCCGGGAGGCGAGGTGGTCGGTGAGCCGGACCACCTCGGCGACGTCGCCGTACTCACGGGCGGCGGCGTCGACGGTCTTGCGCAGCCGGGTGTTCACCCGTTCGGACCGCACCTTTCCCGCCACGTCCAGGGCCCGGTCGACGAGGACGGCGGCCTGTTCGGGCTCGCGCTGGAGCAGGTGCACGGTGGCCATGCCGATGAGGTTGAGGGCGTACGAGCGCTGGTGCTCCTCATCCTTCTCGAAGAGCTCGACGGCCCGTTCCATGACCGGCTCGGCGAGGGAGGCGTACGTGGGGCTGCGCCCGGCGACGTAGGCCAGGTCCCGGTACGAGTGGGAGTTCTCGCCGTTCAGCTCCGCCTCGGAGAAGAAGCGGATCCAGTCGGGTTCGGGCTCGCCGCCGAAGCCGACGTCGGAGAAGGTGTCCTCGGCCATCCGCACGGCCCGCTTGCAGCGGCTGGGCTGGCCCATGTTGGCGTACGCGCGGGCCTCCATCGCATACAGCATGGCCTGGGTGCGCGGGCCGGCGCAGTCGCGGCTGCCGTACTGCGCGAGGTGGATCAGTTCCAGCGCGTCCTCGGGGCGGCCCAGGTGGATCATCTGGCGGCTCATGCTGGAGAGGATGTACGAACCGAGCGGCTTGTCCCCGCCCTCCTTGGCGGCGTGCAGCGCGAGGACGAAGTACTTCTGCGCGGTGGGGTGCAGGCCGATGTCGTAGCTCATCCACCCGGCCAGTTCGGCCAGTTCGGCGGCGACCTTGAAGAGCCGCTTCATCACCGGGGCGGGGTGGTCCTCCTGGAGCAGGTCGGTGACCTCGTGGAGCTGGCCCACGACGGCCTTGCGGCGCAGTCCGCCCCCGCACTGGGCGTCCCACTGGCGGAACATGACCGTCGTGTCGTCGAGGAGGTCGAGCTCCGGCGTGGAGAGCCGGGGCGGGCGGTGGCCGCCGAGGGCGCCCGTCGGCCCTCCCCCTCGCTCCGCTGGGGGGACCCCCACCTCCCGTGGTCCCAGGTCGGCGGCCGGGACGGGGACGAGCCAGCGCTGCATGGGCTCGATGAGGGCGGGGCCGGCGGACAGGGCGAGCGAGGTCCCGAGGAAGCCGCGGCGGGCCAGCATCAGGTCGCTGCGGGAGAACTCGCCGAGCAGCTCGACGGTCTGCGGGCCGGCCCAGGGCAGGTCGACGCCGGAGACCGAGGGGGTCTGGTGGGCGGTGCGCAGGCCGAGCTGCTCGATGGCGACGACGGAGCCGAAGCGCTCGGAGAACAGCTCGGAGAGGATGCGCGGGACGGGCTCGCGGGGCTGTTCGCCGTCGAGCCAGCGGCGCACCCGGGAGGTGTCCGTGCTGATGTGGTGCGCGCCCATCTGACGCGCGCGGCGGTTGACCTGACGGGCGAGTTCGCCCTTGGACCAACCGCTGCGGACGAACCACGAGGTCAGCTGATCGTTGCGCGCAGCAGCGTCCTCGATCGTTCCGCTTGCGCCGTTGCCGCTCACTGGAACGCCCCCATCCGCTCAGCCTCTTCCTCACGAAACCCTGGCTCGGGCGCCGGGCGCCGCCACGGACCTTCACAGGTCCTTCACGTATTGCCTCCGGCATACCCACGGATGGGTTTGCCTTCGGGCTTCGTGTACCGAAAGTAATCCTACGATCACCCCTTCGGCGAGGTCGACTCCAGAAACGCCACCATTCGCCACCCCTTCGAATGAACTCGCCACCGGCCAGGCGCGATTCACTTGACACCAAGGTGAAAACGGATTGGTTGGACTGGAGTGCGCTCGGGGCGCGCGCGGCGAGGAGTGCGCCGGGCAGCGGAGGGACACCGGGCGGACCGCCGTCAGCCGGGGCCACCTCCCCGCAGCAGCCGGGGAGTCCGGCCGACTTCGTAACCACCGGCGCGTCCGACCCGTTGGAGGGGGCATGGGCATGGGCTTCACGATCGGCGGCAGCCGCAGCACCAAGGAGTTCCGTTCCGGCATCCGGCGCCGCGGCCGGACCTCGGACTGCACGACGGTGGCGGAGTACACCGGGCTGTGGGGCTGGGACGTGGTCCCCGGTGCCCGCGCCGCGGCGCCCACCCGCGACTGCTCCTGCGGTGACGCGCGGTGCGCGGCCCCCGGGGCGCACCCACTGCCCTTCGCCCCCACGGTCAAGGCCGGGGCCACCCTGGACGAGGTCACCGAGGCCTGGGGCGAGTACCCGGGCGCGGCGGTGCTGCTGCCCGTGGGCAGCGTCTTCGACGTCATCGAGGTCGCCGAGGAGGCCGGGCGCCGCGCGCTGGTGCGGCTGGAGCGGATGGGCCTGCCGCTGGGGCCGGTCATCGTGACCCCGGACGGCCGGGCCCAGTTCTTCGTGGCCCCGGGCGCCGCGGCCGAGCTGCCGCAGCTGCTGTACCGGATGGGCTGGGACGACGCGGACCTCGACCTGCGGGCGCTGGGCCCGGGGGACTTCGTCACGGCCCCGCCCTCCGACCGGGCCGGGCTCGGCCAGGTGGCCTGGCTGCGGCCGCCCGCGCTCGACTCCGCCGGGGGCCCGCCGCAGGCCCGGCTGCTGCTGGGCACCCTCGCCTACCTCTGCCACCGCTTCCGCCGGTAGCCCCGTACGCGTGACGGTGCCCCCGCGTTCCGGTGGGAAAGCGGGGGCACTGGTGTCCGTTCAGGCTGCGCTCGGTCGAGGCTGCGCTCAGTCGCCGATCAGGGCGTCCACGAACGCCTCCGGCTCGAACGGGGCCAGGTCGTCCGGGCCCTCGCCGAGGCCGATGAGCTTGACCGGGACGCCCAGTTCGCGCTGGACGGCGACGACGATGCCGCCCTTGGCCGTGCCGTCGAGCTTCGTCAGCACGATGCCGGTGATGTCCACGACCTCGGCGAAGACCCGGGCCTGGGTCAGGCCGTTCTGCCCGGTGGTGGCGTCCAGGACCAGCAGGATCTCGTCCAGCGGGCCGTGCTTCTCCACGACGCGCTTGACCTTGCCGAGCTCGTCCATGAGGCCGGTCTTGGTGTGCAGGCGGCCGGCGGTGTCGATGAGCACCACGTCGGCGCCCTCGGCGATGCCCTCCTTGACCGCGTCGTAGGCGATCGAGGCCGGGTCGCCGCCCTCGGGGCCGCGCACGGTACGGGCGCCGACGCGGTCGCCCCAGGTCTGGAGCTGGTCGGCGGCGGCGGCACGGAAGGTGTCGGCCGCGCCGAGCACCACGCTGCGGCCGTCGGCGACGAGCACCCGGGCCAGCTTGCCGGTGGTGGTGGTCTTGCCGGTGCCGTTGACTCCGACGACCATGATCACGCCGGGGGTGTCCTCGCCGCTCTCCGTCTTCACGGCGCGGTCGAAGTCGGTGCCGACCAGGGTCAGCAGTTCCTCCTTGAGCAGGGCGCGCAGGTCCGCCGGGGTGCGGGTGCCGAGCACCTTGACCCGCTCGCGGAGCCGGTCGACGAGCTCCTGGGTCGGCACGACACCCACGTCGGCGATGAGGAGGGTCTCCTCGATCTCCTCCCAGGTGTCCTCGTCGAGGTGCTCCCGCGAGAGCAGCGTGAGCAGCCCCTTGCCGAGGGAGTTCTGCGACCGGGCGAGCCGGGCGCGCAGCCGGACCAGGCGCCCGGCGGTGGGCTCGGGCACCTCGATCTCGGGCGCGGCCGGGACCTCGGGCTCGACCGGCGCCTCTACGGGGGCCGCGGCCTCCGGGAGCGCGACCTCCTCGATCGTGCGGCGCGGCTCTTCCGCCGTCTCTACGGCGTCCTCCCCCACCTGCGGTTCGGCAGGCGGGGCAGTGATGGTCGGCGTGCTCGACGGTGCCGGGGGCAGCTGCTTCTTCTTGCGGCTGCTGACCACGAGCCCGCTGATCACGCCGACCGCGACCAGGGCGATGACTACAGCAAGGATGAGGATGTCCATAACCCCACCAGTATCGGCCACGGGCGGCCCGGACCTTGGACCTCGGCCGTTCACACCGGGACGTAAGACTCTATTTGTGGTTTTAGCGGTAAATCTATGATGATGGGCGACTCCCCCGCACCCTCCCCCACGGAGCCATCCCATGCCTGCCGAGCCCGCCGACGGCGGAAACGAAACCGCTGTCGAGACCCGCGGCCTGGAGCCCGTCCCGGACAGTGAGCGCGGCGGCCGGGTCCGCGAGCTCGTCCCCACCTGGGTCGCCGCCAACATCAGCGTGCTGCTGCTGACCATGGGGGCGGGCCTGGTGATCTTCAACAAGCTGAACATCTGGCAGGTGCTCGTCGTCGCGATCGCCGCGCCGGTGCTCTCGTACGGGATCGTCGGCCTGATCTCGATCGCCGGAAAGCGCGGTGGCGCTCCGGGCATGGCCCTCTCGCGGGCCGTGTTCGGACAGCGCGGGAACCTCTTCCCGGGCGCCCTGATCTGGGTGGCCCGGTGGGGCTGGGAGACCATCAACGCGGTCAGCGGCGCCTATGCCGTCCTGACGGTGCTCGACCTCCTCTTCGGCATCAAGAGCAACACCGCCCTCATCGTGGTCACCCTGCTCTTCTTCGTGGGCTGCACCTTCGTGGTCTCGGGCCTCGGCATCAAGGCGCTGCGCGTCTGCTCGAAGTGGTCCACCTACCTATTCGGCGCCTTCAGCGTGCTGGTCCTCGCGTACCTGGTCTTCACCACCGACTGGTCCGCCGTCTTCGGCAAGCCGGCCGGCTCCACCGCGATGATGGTCGCGGGCATCGGCACCATCGCGGCCGGCGGCATCAGCTGGGTGCCCTCGGGCCCCGACTTCACCCGCTACCTGCCGCGCACCGCCTCCTCCAAGGGCATGGTCGGCGCGACGATCGGCGGCGCCGGCGTGGTCGTGCTGCCGATGGTCCTGATGGGCGCGGTCATGGCGGTCGGCACCCCGGACCTGGCCACCGCCCAGGACCCGGTCTCCTTCATCGGCGAGCTGCTGCCGATCTGGCTCGCCGTCCCGTACCTGCTCATCGCACTGGTCGGCATGCTGCTGATCAACTCGATGTCCATGTACTCGGCCGGCTTCACCGCGCAGACCCTCGGCATCAAGGTCCCGCGCGCCTGGGCGGTCAGCGTCAACGCGATCATCAGCCTGGTCTTCGGCTTCCTGCTGATGGTGGTCGCGACGAGCTTCTTCGGCTCCTTCATCTCCTTCCTGACCCTGCTGGCCGTCGCCTTCTCCGCGTGGATCGGCGTCTTCGGCGTGGACATGCTGCGCCGCAGGACCTACGACGGCCCCGCGCTGCTGGACACCACGCGGACCAGCGCCTACTGGTACAAGGGCGGTTTCGCCTGGCAGGCCATGACCGCGTGGGCCCTCGCCCTGGTGGTGGGGCTGCTGTTCACCAAGGTCGACTGGTTCGCCGGGCCGCTCGCCACCACGTGGATCGGGCAGAACGGCCTCGGCTGGGCGGCCGGCATCCTGACCTCGGGCCTGCTGTACGCCGTACTGCCGCGCACGGCGCCCGCGGAGCCGGCTCCCGCCGCGGCGGAGGAGCCCGAGCTCGCCGGACACCTGTCCAACTGACGCCACGTCAGCTAACGTCCCCCTTCGCCGCACACCCACATCCCGGCGAAGGGGGACTTCTCCATGCCCATCACCGTGGCCCGGTTCAATCTCGTCGACCCGAACGGCACCCCCGAGTCCCTCTCCGCCCGCTACAAGGCGGCGCTGGAGATGGCCCGGTACGCGGACGACCGCGGGATCGACACCATCCAGACCGAGGAGCACCACGGCACCGCCAACAACTGGCTGCCCTCCCCCTTCGCCTTCGCGGGCGCGGTCTTCGGCGCCACCCGCCGGATCGCGGTCACCGTCTCGGCGATCATCGGCCCGCTGTACGACCCGTTGAAGGTGGCCGAGGACATCGCCGTCCTCGACCTGCTGAGCGGCGGCCGCCTGGTCACCGTCGCGGGCATCGGCTACCGGCCCGAGGAGTACGAGCAGCACGGCGTGGAGTGGGGCCGGCGCGGGAAGCTCCAGGACGAGCTGCTGGAGACCCTGCTGAAGGCGTGGACCGGCGAACCCTTCGCCTTCCGCGGCCGCACGGTACGGGTCACCCCGACGCCGTTCACGCAGCCCCACCCGCTGCTCCTGGTCGGCGGCAGCTCCGAGGCGGCGGCCCGCCGCGCGGCCCGGCTCGGGCTGCCCTTCTTCCCCAGCGCGCACCTGCCCGAGCTGGAGGCGTACTACCACGCGAAGCTCGCCGAGTACGGCACGGAGGGCTTCTGCATGATGCCGGCGGCCGAGACCCCGCTGCTGCACATCGCGGAGGACCCGGACCGGGTCTGGGCCGAGCACGGCGAGCACTTCCTGCACGAGGCGGGCATGTACGCGTCCTGGCAGTCCAAGGACATCCGCAGCGCCGTACGGTCGGCCGCGCGCTCGGTGGCGGAACTGCGCGCGGAGGGCGTGTACCGGATCCTCACCCCGGACGAGGCGGTCGCGTACGGCCGGGGCGCCGGCGAGGCGGGGAACCTGGTCCTGCACCCGCTGTGCGGCGGGATGCCCCTGGACGAGGGCTGGCGCAGCCTGCACCTGCTGTGCGAACAGGTACTGCCCCGGCTCAAGGACTGAGCCGGGGCAGTATCGAGGAGAAGGGGTGTTGGCGGGGGTGGTTACCCCATCTCCTCCAGCGCCTTGCCCTTGGTCTCCGGCACCCACTTGAGGATGAAGGGGATCGAGAGCAGGGCGAAGACCGTGTAGATGACGTACGCGCCGGACAGGTTCCAGTCCGAGAGCGTCGGGAACGAGACGGTGATGACCCAGTTGGCGACCCACTGGGCCGCGGCGGCGACACCGAGCGCGGCGGCCCGGATGCGGTTGGGGAACATCTCGCCGAGCAGCACCCAGACCACCACGCCCCAGGACAGGGCGAAGAAGAGCACGAAGGAGTGCGCGGCGATCAGCGCGATCGTGCCCTGGGTGTCGGGCATGTGGATGGCGTCGCCCGTGCCCTCCTTGTACGAGAACGCCCACGCGGCGAGGCCGAGGGAGACGGCCATGCCCGCGGAGCCGATGAGGGCGAGCGGCTTGCGGCCGATCCGGTCCACGAAGATCATCGCGATCACCGTGCCGATGATGTTGATGATCGACGTGGTGAAGGAGTACAGGAACGAGCTGGTCGGGTCGATGCCGACGGACTGCCACAGCGAGGAGCTGTAGTAGAAGATCACGTTGATGCCGACGAGCTGCTGGAAGACGGAGAGGCCGATGCCGATCCAGACGATGGGCAGCAGGCCGAAGCGGCCGCCGAGCAGGTCCTTGAAGGTGGACTTGTGCTCGGAGCGCATCGCCAGCTCGATCTCGGCGACGCGGCCGTCGAGGTCGGTGTGCGCGCCCTCGACCTCGCTCAGCACCTTCTTGGCGTCGTCGGTGCGGCCGACGGAGATCAGGAAGCGGGGGGACTCCGGGATGACGAAGGACATCAGCCCGTAGAGCACGGCCGGGACGACCATGACGCCGAGCATCCACTGCCAGGCCTCCAGGCCGGCGAGCGTGCCGCGCTGGTCGCCGTCGGCGAGGTTCAGGATGCCCCAGTTGACGAGCTGGGAGATGGCGATGCCGATGACGATGGCGGCCTGCTGGAAGGAGGCGAGCCGGCCGCGGTAGGCGGGCGGGGACACCTCGGCGATGTAGGCGGGGCCGATGACGGAGGCCATGCCGATGCCGAAGCCGCCGATCACGCGCCACAGGGCGAGGTCCCACAGGGCGAAGGGGAGGGCCGAGCCGACGGCGCTCGCCGTGAAGAGGGCGGCGGCGATCTGCATGCAGCGGATCCGGCCGATCCGGTCGGCGAGGCGGCCCGCGGTCGCCGCACCGAGCGCGCAGCCGATCAGCGCGGCGGCGATCACCTGGGCGAGCGCCTCCGAGCCGACCTCGAACCGGTCGCGGATCGCGACGACGGCGCCGTTGATCACGGAGCTGTCGTACCCGAAGAGGAAGCCGCCCATGGCCGCGGCCGCGGTGATGAAGATGACGTGGCCGAGGTGGTCGGGGTGCGGCTTGGATCCGCCGCCGGGCGCCGGCGCCTGCGCTGTGCTGCTGGTCAAGGTGTGCTCCGTGGGGGGGTTCGTCCGTCCTCCCAGTGGCGCACAGGTCAAGATCGGGCACCACTCGAAGACCGGGGACAGCGGAGCGAGCCTATGCGTTCATTTCCTGAAGTCAATACCTGGCGTGAAGTTCACGTGACGCGAGGGGCGGCTCTCCTGAATTCACTTCTTGAAGTGGTGTGGGCTGTCGGGGAGTGTCGAGGCCGTCGCCGTCAGCGGAGGCGCTGACTGATGACCTTGGAGACCCCGTCTCCCTGCATCGACACGCCGTAGAGCGCGTCGGCGACCTCCATCGTCCGCTTCTGGTGCGTGATGACGATCAGCTGCGAGCTCTCCTGGAGCTCCTCCATGATCCGGATCAGCCGCTGCAGGTTGGTGTCGTCGAGCGCGGCCTCGACCTCGTCCATCACGTAGAACGGGCTGGGGCGCGCCTTGAAGATGGACACCAGCAGGGCCACGGCGGTCAGCGAGCGCTCGCCGCCGGACAGCAGCGACAGCCGCTTGACCTTCTTGCCCGGCGGGCGGGCCTCCACGTCGACGCCGGTGGTCAGCATGTTGTCGGGGTCGGTCAGGATCAGCCGGCCCTCGCCGCCGGGGAACAGCCGCGAGAACACCCCCTCGAACTCCCGGGCCGTGTCCCGGTACGCCTCGGTGAAGACCTGCTCGACGCGCTCGTCGACCTCCTTCACCACTTGAAGGAGGTCGGCCCGGGTCTTACGGAGATCCTCCAGCTGCTCGCTGAGGAACTGGTGGCGCTCCTCCAGCGCCGCGAACTCCTCCAGCGCGAGCGGGTTGACCTTGCCGAGCTGCTGGTAGGCGCGCTCGGCCGCCCTGAGCCGCTTCTCCTGCTGGGCCCGCACGAAGGGACCGGGCCGGTTGCGGGGGTGCTCCGGATCCTCGGGCCCCACGGTGGAGCCGCTCATGTCCGGGGCCTCGCCGTCCGCGGACGGGGACGGGGGAACCGGCTGGTCGGGCCCGTACTCGGCGACGAGCCCGGCGGCCTCCATGCCGAACTCCTCCAGCGCCTTGGTCTCCAGCGCCTCGATGCGCAGCCGCTGCTCGGCGCCGAGCACCTCGCCGCGGTGGACGGAGTCGGTGAGCTTGTCGAGCTCCCCCTTCAGCTCGCGCCCGTGGTTCCTCGCCTCGCCGAGCTCCCGCTCGCGCAGGCCCTTGGCGTGTTCGGCCAGGGCGCGCTCCTCCTCGGACCTGCGGAGCGAGACCTCCACGTGCGCGAGGAGCTGCCGAGAGCCGTCGGCCACCGCCCTGGCCACCTCCGCCTCGTGCCGCAGCCGTGCCCGGCGCCGCTCGGCGCGGGCCCGGGCCTCGCGCTCGGCCCTGGCCGCGCGGTCGAGGGAATCCGCGCGTCCGGCCAGCCCCTTGACCCGCTCCTCATGGGTCCTGAGCTGCAGCCGGGCCTCCATCTCGGTCTGCCGGGCGTTGGCCCCGTCGGCCGCGAGCCGATCCCGCCGGGAGCTGTCCGGCTCCTCCTCCGCCGGCATCTCCTCGGCGGTCGCGAGTCTTTCCGCGCACTCCGCTACGTCGGCCAGCGCCTGCTCCAGCGCGTCCTGTGCCTTGGCTGCGGCGGCGGCGCCGCGCTCGGCTTCGCCGGCGGCCCCCTTCGCCTGCCCGGCGAGCCGCCCGAGCTGCTGGGCGACCCCGGCCCGGGCCCGTTCCGCGGCGCGCCGCCGCTCGGCGAGCTCCTCGACCCGGGCGGCCACGTCCTGCCGCCTCGTGCGGGCGGCCGCCTGGGCCTCGTCCAGCTCCTGGCAGCGCACGCCCAACCGGGCCAGCTCCCCCGCCGCCTCGTCGACGGCGGCCTGCACCTCGATCAGGCTGGGCGCGCCCGCGGAGCCGCCGTGCGCGAGGTGCGCGCCGAGCACGTCCCCCTCCAGGGTCACGGCCACCACGTCGGGCCGTTGTGCGACGAGCGCCTGGGCCTCGTCGAGGGTTCCCACCACGACGTGGTCGCGCAGCACCCAGCCGACGGCTCGCCGCGCCTCGGCGTCCCCGCCGACCAGGGTGGCGGCGGGGACGCCGGTGGCTTCACCCGCGGGTCCACTGCCGGGGCTCCGCCCCGGACCCCGCTCCTCAAACGCCGGAGGGGCTGGATGGTGCGGAGCCCGGTCGCCGGGAGCGGCGGGGTGCGGGAAGGCTCCCCCGCCGGGGCCCGCGGTCGACGGCCCGTCCCCAGCCGGGGTCTCTGTGACCGCCGCCGACACAGGACTCGGGCTGCGCCCCGCCAGGGCGGCCGACCCCGCGTGCTCGGCGGCCGACAGCCCGGCGGAAGCCGAACCCTCCGCAGCCGCGACCGACATGGGACCCGAACTTTGCCCTGGCAGGTCAGCCGACGCTGCACGGTCCGAGGCCTGCCCCGGCAGGGCAGTCGACCCGGCGGGGGCCAGAGCCTGGCCCGGGAGGGGAGGCGGGCCGGTGGGGGGTGTGGGGTGGGGCGGGGTGATCAGGAGGGTGGCGCGGCCGGCGTCCGTGGTGCGGAGGTGGCGGATCGCCTCGGCCGCCGCCCCCGGGGAGGCCACCGCCAGCGCGTCCGCCGCCGAGCCCAGCGCCGCGGCCACGGCCGCTTCGTATCCCGGGGTCACCGACAGCCGCTCCGCCGCCGGTCCCAGCAGCCCCGCCAGCCGCTCCCGTGCCGCGAGCAGCGCCCCCGTACCGTCCTTGCGGCGCAGCCCCAGCGCCAGCGCGTCCCGTCGCGCCGACACCGCCGCCCGCGAGCGCTCGGCCGCGGACAGGGCGTCCCGCGCGGCCGACAGGCCCGCCTCCGCCGCCGTCAGCTCCGCCCGCGCGGCCTCGTGGTCGGCGTCCGCCGACGGGTCGTCGAGCCCGCCGACCTCGTCCGCCAGCGCCTCGTACTCGGCCTGCGCCGCAGCGGCCCGTACCTCCGCCTCGTCCCGCGCCGCGACGAGCCGGTCGATCTCGGCCTGGGCCGCACCCGCCCGGGAGCGGGCCGCGCCGAGGCGCCCGGTCAGCCGGGCCAGTCCCTCGCGCCGGTCGGCGATGGCCCGGGCGGCGTCCCGCAGCCGCCGCTCCTCCTCGGCCAGCGCCCGCTCCAGCTCGGCCCGGTGCGCGGAGGTGTCCTCCAGGGCGTGCGAGGCCGCCTCCAGAGCCGCCGTCAGTTCCGCCTCCTGCTCGCGGATCCGCTCGGCCTCCCGCTCCATGTCCTCGGGATCACGGCCCCGCCGTTCCTCCTCCACCGGAGCCGTCGCGCTCTTCACCCGCGCGTCCGCCAGGGACGCGGTCCCCCGGACCCGTTCGGCGAGCTGCGACAGCTCGTACCAGGTCTGCTGCGCCCGCTGCAGCCGCGGCGCGAGCTCCCGTACCGCTTCCTCCAGCTCCGCTTCGCGCCGCAGCGCGCCCGCGAGCTGCGCCTCGGCGGCTTCCTTGCGTTCCTTCAGCGCCGCCTCGTCCGCGACCTCCGCGTCGAGCGCGCGTCGCAGTACGACCAGGTCGTCGGCGAGCAGCCGCAGCCGCGCGTCGCGCAGGTCCGCCTGGATCACGGCCGCCCGCCGGGCGACCGCCGCCTGCCGGCCCAGGGGCTTGAGCTGGCGCCGCAGCTCGTCGCCCAGGTCCTGTACGCGCGCCAGATTGGCCTGCATCGCGTCCAGCTTCCGCAGCGCCTTCTCTTTGCGCTTGCGGTGCTTCAGGACGCCCGCCGCTTCCTCGATGAAGGCGCGGCGTCCCATGGGATCGGCGTGCAGTACGGAGTCCAGCTGGCCCTGGCCGACGATGACGTGCATCTCGCGGCCGATGCCGGAGTCGGAGAGCAGTTCCTGGATGTCGAGCAGGCGGCAGGTGTCACCGTTGATCTGGTACTCGCTGCTGCCGCCGCGGAACATGATCCGGGTGATGGTGACTTCGGCGTAGTCGATGGGCAGCGCGCCGTCGGAGTTGTCGATCGTCAGCGACACCTCGGCGCGGCCGAGCGGCGGCCGGCCCGTGGTGCCGGCGAAGATGACGTCTTCCATCTTCCCGCCGCGCAGGGATTTGGCCCCTTGTTCGCCCATGACCCAGGACAGCGCGTCCACCACGTTGGACTTGCCGGAGCCGTTCGGACCCACGACACACGTGATGCCGGGTTCGAAGCGCAGGGTGGTGGCGGAAGCAAAGGATTTGAATCCGCGCAGGGTCAGGGACTTGAGGTGCACGCCGCCGGACTCTACCTTTCGCGTTCTGTTTCACCCATGAAGGTGCAGGGCACAACTGACGCTAAAGGATTCACGCCCCCCACCTGGCCCCCTGGTCCCTCCGCGGCGCGGCGGCCGGGGAGGGACCAGGGGAAGGGCCAGGAGAAGGACCGGGCCAGGGCAGGACCGAGGCAGGGTGCAAGAAAGAAGGGACGCCGGAGCGTCCCTTGCAGATCATGCTGGGCTGGATTCGAGCGACGGGTAGAGCGGATCAGGTGAGCGCAGGCTCCGCCTGGGGTACGTCGATGTCGATGCTGTCCAGCAGCGAGTCTCCGTCGTGCTGAGCGGCGGCCGCGTTCAGCGCGTCATTTTCGGACTGAATCCGTACGAGCTCGGACTCAAGGTCCTGGACGCGCTGCTGAAGCCGTCGCATCTCGGCGAGGAGTCGCGGATCGGAACCGCCGACGTAACCGAGAAGCGCCTTTGCCATGATGGATGGTCCTCCACACTGAGTGACCGACCGAAGCGGTGTGGGTCGTGAGGGAATCGCACCCGCGGATGTCCGACAGCGACTGACAGTCACTGCGCTTACTACTGTCAACACTGCCAAACAGCTCAGGTGCGCGGGGCTTCCAGCGTCTCACCAAAAAGTTTGACGGTCAACACGATCACGCCCCGTATCGGCGGGCACCCCGGCCCTCGCAGCGGGCGTGGAGATCATCCTCATATCCGAGCCTTCCACGGATCGTCCGCGTCGGCAACGCGTCGGCGACGAATGCCCAGTTCCGACCACGTGCGGACGGTCAGAGGTGTGATGAGTGCATGATCAGTCGATCCGTCACCGCATCGCGAACCCGTCGTAGCCACCGCGCGGTGTGCCCCAGATCTCTGTCACCCCGTCCACCCGGCCGGGCGTGTCGGCGGAGCGCAGCCAGTCGAGCAGCCGGTGGCAATTCTCACGTTGACCTTCGGCCACCACCTGTACTCGCCCGTCGTCGAGGTTGAGCGCGAAGCCTACGACTCCCCCGATCTCCAGAGCGTTCTCCCTGGTGAACCATCGGAAGCCCACTCCTTGTACACGGCCGCGCACCCAGGCGGTCAGACGGACATCTTCATTCATGCGTGAACGCTAACGGGGCAAACACTTTCGGGGCACATCGCCCCCTGGCCCCATGGCGTACAGTCGCGCACCAATGAACTCACCCATTTGGGTGAGTAAAGGATGATCTTGATCCGGCAAGGAAGGCACGACTCCGATGGGACGCCACCGACTCCACGCCGCGCCGCGCCGCGGCGGCAAGCGCGGCACCGCCCTGCGCACCGGCCTGCTGGGCGTCTCGGTGGCCGTGGCCCTCGGCACGGCGGCCGTCACCACCGGCATGGTGCCGGTCGGCAGCTCGTTCCCCTATGTAGGCGTCGACGCGACGAGCGCCGGCCGTACGACGGAGGCCAAGGCGAAGCCCTCGCCCAGCCCCGACGGCGCCCTGGAGCAGCAGGGCGGCCTCGCCAACCTGGCCGGCCGCGCCTCCGCGAGTACCGGCGCGGGCTCCGCCTCCCCGTCCCCGTCGGCCTCCCCTTCGCCGTCGGCCTCGCCGAGCCCCTCCGCGTCCGCGTCCGTGTCCGCCTCGCCGAGCGCCTCGCCCTCGGCCGCGCCCGCCCCCTCCACCAAGGCCCCGCAGCGCAGCCCGGCCCCGGCTCCCTCCCGGGTCACCCCCGCGGCCCCGCCGGCCGGGGACGGTCACTCCGCGGAGGAGGCCGCCGTACTCGCCCTGGTGAACCAGGAGCGCGCACAGGCCGGCTGCGGTCCGGTCCGGGCCAATCCGCCGCTCGCGGCGCTGGCCGGAGCCTTCAGCAAGGACATGGCCACCCGCGGCTTCTTCAGCCACACCGACCCCGACGGCAACAGCCCGTGGGACCGCGCCTCCAAGGCCGGCCTCTCGGGTCTCGGCGGCGAGAACATAGCCCGCGGCCAGGGCGACGCCGAGGCCGTGATGAAGGCCTGGATGAACAGCCCGGGCCACAAGGCGAACATTCTCAACTGCGAGTTCCGCACCCTGGGCGTCGGCGCCCACTTCGCCGCCGGCGGCCCCTGGTGGACCCAGGACTTCGGCTTCTAGGGCCCGACTGAACGACGGGCCCTACGCCCGGACGGGACCTACCCCCGGACGGGACCTACGCCGCCAGGGCCGCGCGGCCCGCGATGACGATGCGGGTCTGCTCGGCCACGCGGCGGCCCAGGTGCTCCGCGGTGGCGATGTCGGACTTGTGGACGGCGTCCGCACCCTCGTCGTTGTTGGACTGGGCGGCCGCGCCGGAGAAGAAGCCCAGGCGGTTGAGGTCGTTCTCGGAGGCCGTGCTGGAGTTCCAGCCCGGCTTCAGACCCAGGCTGATCCAGCTCATGCCGTGCTGCGAGGCCAGCGTCTGGAAGTACTGCAGGGTGTTCAGCTTGTCGCCGCTCTTGGAACCGGAGTTCGTGAAGCCGGCGGCCACCTTGTCCTGCCAGACGTCGCCGAACCAGCGCTTCGAGGTGGCCTCGGCGAAGACGTGGAAGGCGCCGGAGGCGGTGCCCATGTAGGTCGGGGAGCCGAAGACGATCGCGTCGGAGGCGTCGAGCAGCTCCCACTGCGCGTCGTCGATCTCGTCGACCTTGATCAGGTGGACGGTCGCGCCGGCGTCGAGGGCGCCGCCCCGGACGGCTTCGGCGATGACCGCGGTGTGGCCGTATCCGGAGTGGTAGGCGATCGAGACGACGGGGGTGTGCGTGGTACCGGACATGGCTGATCTCTCCTCGGAAGAACTCTCGCCGCTGCACGGAACGTGGGGCGACGAGAGAAAGAGAAGCACTAACTTTTCGAAAGCGCAAGCTGTGAGTTAGCGCTGCCTGGAGGTACGCTTGAGTCATGGAGACCCCTGCCTGTACCGAAGCGGCCGCATCCGACCTGCCGTTCGACGTGTTCGCGCGCGCCTGCCCGTCCCGGGAAACGCTGGAGCACGTCACGGGACGCTGGGGCAGCCTGACCGTGGGCGCGCTGCGCGAAGGCTCGTGCCGCTTCAACGAGCTGCGCCGCCGGGTGGAGGGCGTCAGCGAGAAGATGCTCTCCCAGACCCTGCACGCGCTGGAGCGCGACGGCATCGTCCACCGCGAGGCGCAGCCGACGAACCCGCCGCGCGTCGACTACGAACTGACCCCGCTCGGCATCGAGGTCGCGGACCGGCTGCTCGCGCTCATCCACTGCCTGGAGGGGAACATGCCGGTGGTGCTGACCGCCCGGGAGTCCTACGACGGGACGCGCGGCGGCCGCTGACAGCGCGGGCAGAAGTAGCTCGACCGGTTCATCCACGGCCGGCGCCGCATCGGCGTACCGCAACGCCGGCAGGGCTCGTCCTCGCGCCCGTAGGCGTCGAGCGAGCGGTCGAAGTACCCCGACTCCCCGTTCACGTTGACGTACAGGCTGTCGAAGCTGGTGCCGCCGACGGCGAGAGCGGCGTTCATGACGTCCCGGACATGGCCGAGGAGTTCCGCGCTCCGGGGGCGCGTGAGGTTGGCCGTCGGGCGCTCGTAGTGCAGCTTGGCGCGCCACAGCGCCTCGTCCGCGTAGATGTTGCCGACCCCGCTGATCAGGGACTGGTCCAGCAGCGCCCGCTTGACGGTGCTCCGCTTGGCGCGCAGCGCGAGGTGGTAGGCCACCTCGTCGAAGAGCGGGTCCAGGGGGTCCCGCGCGATGTGCGCGATGACGTCGGGCAGCCCCTCGGGGGTGTTCTCGTGCAAGGAGAGCCCTCCGAAGGTCCGCTGGTCCACGAAGCGCAGCTCGGTGCCGGCCTCGTCGTCGAACCGCACCCGGATCCGCAGGTGCTTCTCGTCCGGGGCGTCCTGCGGCTGTACCAGCAGCTGTCCGCTCATCCCGAGGTGCCCGAGCACGGACAGGTCCCGCCCTTCCAGGGGCAGCCACAGGTACTTGCCGCGGCGCTGCGGGACGCCGATGGTCTCCCCGCGCAGCCGCGCCGCGAAGTCGGCCCCGCCGCCGGGATGACGCCGTACGGCCCGCGGGTGCAGGACCTCCACGGCCTCGACGGTCCGCCCGGCCACCCAGCGCTCCAGTCCCCGCCGCACGACTTCTACTTCGGGCAGCTCGGGCACGGGGTACCTCCGGTGGGGTGCGGATCGGGTGAACAGGACCGCCCGCCCCTGCGAGGCAGGGGCGGGCGGGGAAATCCCGAAGGAAGGGTCAGGCGTCCGGCGCCGGGTCGGCGGGAGTCGGCACCCCGCCGTCCTCGGCCTCGGCCGGAGCCGGGGCCTCGGCCGGAGCGGCGGCGGCAACGGCAGCCGCCGCGATCCGCTCGTCCGCCGCGGCACGGATCCCGCGCCAGGCGGACTCCGCAGCCTGCTGTTCCGCTTCCTTCTTGCTGCGGCCGGTGCCGGTGCCGTACGAGACACCACCGACGCGAGCGGCAGCAGTGAAGGTCTTCTCGTGGTCCGGACCGGTCTCGGTGACCAGGTATTCCGGTACGCCAAGACCTTCGGCCGCCGTGAGCTCCTGGAGACTGGTCTTCCAGTCCAGGCCGGCCCCGAGGTTCGAGGACTTCTCGATGAGCGGGTCGAAGAGCCGGTGAACCAGCTCCGAGGCCGCGTCGAGGCCCTGGTCGAGGTAGACCGCGCCGATCACCGCTTCAAGGGTGTCGGCGAGGATGGAGGCCTTGTCCCGGCCGCCCGTGCCCTCTTCGCCCCGGCCGAGCCGGATGAAGGAGCCGAGTTCGAGGCCGCGCCCGACCTCCGCCAGTGCGCGCGAGTTGACCACCGCGGCCCGAAGCTTGGCCAGCTGGCCTTCGGGGAGATCCGGGTGGGTCGTGTACAGCGTGTCCGTGACCACCAGGCCCAGCACGGAGTCCCCGAGGAACTCCAGCCGTTCGTTGGTGGGCAGACCGCCGTTCTCGTACGCGTACGAGCGGTGGGTCAGTGCACGCACCAGAAGGGCGGACTCGAGTTGATACCCGAGCCGCCCTTCCAGAAGCGTGTGGGACGAGGCCGCGTTGTTACTGTCTGCCTGCTTCTCAGCGTTGGACAGCTCAGACATTGCGCCTCTCACCAGCCGCTCAGACCTCGAGGACCTGGCGCTTGTTGTAGGTGCCGCAGCTCGGGCACGCAATGTGCTGGAGCTTCGGCTCCTGGCAACGCTCACACGAAACCAGGGTGGGGACCGCAGCCTTCCACTGCGACCGGCGGTGGCGCGTGTTGCTGCGCGACATCTTCCGCTTCGGAACAGCCACGGCTACTTCTCCTGCTTCTCGGCGGCGCCCTGAACTCCGTCAGAGGCAGTGCCGCTCATGTTGTCCTTCTCGTCGTCCTGATCGGTCACGACGAGTCCTTGCAATGCCGCCCAACGGATGTCGACGGCGTCATGGTGGTGGTCCGGGTCGTCGTTCAGGCTGAGCCCGCAATCGGGGCACAGTCCGAGACAGTCCTCCCGGCACACCGGCTGCAGCGGCAGTGCGAGCACCACCACGTCGCGCAGCACGGGTTCGAGGTCGAACAAACCGTCCTCGAGGAAGAGCGTGTCCTCGTCGTCCTCGGCGTCGTCGGCCGGCTCCGCCTTTGAGCGGCTCCGGTCGTCGGCGTCAGGGTACGAGAACATCTCCTGGAAGTCCGCCTTGAGCTCGCGCTCGACGGCCTCCAGACACCTTACGCACTCCCCCACGGCCGACGCACGGGCGGTGCCTGTGACAAGCACCCCTTCCATGACCGACTCCATGCGGAGGTTGAGCTTCAGCGGGGCGCCTTCCGGCACTCCGATGACGCCGACGAGACCGAGGTCCGCCGGTGCCGCGATCTCGCGGGACAGCCGCTGCATGGCACCAGGACGCCGACCCAGCTCGTGCGTGTCGAACACGAGGGGGTTGCGGTGGTCGAGGCGGGTATTCAGGGCCGTTCCTGCTTTCACAGATCGTTGAAGATCAAGTCCTGCCGCTCAAATGAGGTACTTAAGGGCAGCATGGATCGCGGTGCATACGCGCGACCGAAGAGCCAGGATACCCGGAGCCGCGCCCAGCGCCCAATCCGCTGCTAGCGCCCCTGTTCGTACTGGCGCAGCTGCTCCAGGTTGATCATGCTCGTGTCGAAGAAGCTGGTCTCGTCGAGCGAGGGCTGCTGCTCCTGGTGCTGCTGAGGCTGCTGGTAACCCGCGTAGGGGTCCGGCTGCTGCTGGTACCCCGAGTAGGGGTCGGGCTGCTGCTGGTAGCCGCCGTACGGGTCCTGGTAGGCGTAGGCGTCCTGCTGCTGGGCGGCGGGCTGCTGGTAGCCGTACGTGTCGTACACCGGCTCCGGCTGCGCCGGGATCGGCACCGGCACCGGCACCGGCTGGGGATCGGCCAGCCCCGCCAGGAAGTCCGCGTCGCTCGCCGAGCGCGACGGCTGCCCCGCCGCCGCGTCCTGGGCGGCCATGTGCGCGCCGAGGTCGTCCGTGGGCACCCGGCCCAGCAGCTTCTGACGGCCGCGGCCCACGGCCTCCAGGGTCTTGGAGAGCACCGCCTCGAAGGTCGCCAGCTTGGTGTCCACGTAGGCGTCCGCCTGCTGCCGCTGCGTCTCGGGGTCGTGGCTGCGCTCGGGCGCCTCGGCATCCGCGTAACCGTGCTCGTCCAGCCCCGGGCCGCGGCCCAGCAGCTTCTCCCGGCCGCGGTCCACCGACCCGATGGTCTTGGTCAGCACGACCTCGAAGTTCGCGAGCTTGCTGTCGACGTAGTCGTCGGCCTCGGCCCGGATCTCGGCGGCCTCACGGCGGGCCTCGTCGAGGATCCGGTCCGCCTCGGCCTGGGAGCGCCGCGCGATCTCGGTGTCGGAGATCAGCGAACCGCGCTGGTTGTGGGCCGCGTCGATGATCCGCTCCGCCTCCTGGCGGGCCTCCTCGACCATCTGCTCCCGGCCGCCGATGAGCTCTTGGGCCTGCGCGAGCGAACCGGGGAGTGCGCTGCGCACCTCTTCGAGCTGGGCGAGCAGCTCGGCGCGGTTGATCACGCAGGAGGCCGACATGGGCATGGACCGGGCGCCGCCGACGGCCGCGACGATCTCGTCGAGCTTCTTCTGCACGTCCATGGGGGCTCGCACTCTCTCGGCCTCAGGCGGTTCCTGAGACGGACGGGACGACTGTAAGGCCAGCGGGCGGGCCCCCGACACCGACTGACGGCTCGTCAGGCGGTCAGCGGTTGCGCAGCCGCTCCAGGAGCGCCGCGTGGACGTGCGCCGGAAGCAGGTGGGCGACGTCGCCACCCCAGGTGGCGACCTCCTTGACCAGCGAGGAGGACAGGAAGCTGTAGGTGGGGATGGTCGGCACGAACAGCGTCTCGACGCCCGACAGGCCCATGTTCATCTGGGCCATCTGGAGCTCGTAGTCGAAGTCGCTGACCGCGCGCAGGCCCTTGACGATGGCCGGGATGTCCCGCTGCTTGCAGAAGTCGACGAGCAGTCCGCGGAAGGCCTCGACCTCGACGTTGCCGTAGTCGCCCACCGCCTCGCGGATCATCTCGATCCGCTCCTCGACGGTGAACAGGCCCTGCTTCGACTCGTTGATCCCCACGGCGACGTGCACGACGTCGTAGAGCCTGGAGGCGCGTCCGATGATGTCGAGGTGTCCGTTGTGGATGGGATCGAAGGACCCCGGACAGACGGCGCGGCGCAACTGAACTCCCTCGTTCATGAGTCTTCGCTGGTGAAAGCGGCGCGGCCGTACCAAAGGGTGCCCTCGCCGTACTTGCGCGACCGGAGCGGCTCGAAGCCCTCGGGCCACGGGAAGGCACCGCTCCTGGTGCTGCGCTCCACGGTGGCGAGCGCATCGTCCGTGAGCCAGCCATTGGCCCGGAGTGTGAGGAGGATCTCCTGGAGTTCGGCGCTGTCCACGGCGTACGGCGGGTCCAGGAAGACGATGTCGTACGGGTCCCCGCTCGCGGTGCCCGCCACGATCTGCTCGGCCTTGCCCGCCCGGAATTCGGCGCCGGGCAGGCCCAGCGTCTTGATGTTGTCCCGGATCGCCTTGGCGGCCTTGGCGTCGGCCTCGACGAGCAGGGTGTGGGCCGCCCCGCGGGAGAGTGCCTCCAGGCCGACGGCGCCGGAGCCCCCGTACAGGTCGAGCACCCGGGACCCCTCGACGCCGTGCAGCGACTCCCAGGTGGAGAACAGGCCTTCGCGCATCCGGTCCGAGGTCGGCCGGGTGCCGGTGCCGGGAGGCACGGCCAGCCGTCGCCCGCCGGCGCTGCCGGCGATCACGCGGGTCATCTGGGGGTCCTTCAATCTTCGGGGACAACGGGCACTCCCATTGTCAGCCCTTCTCCAGGTACTGCTCCCGCTCGGTGTCCAGCAATGCGTCCAGGGCGGTGCGCAGGCCCGGCAGCCGCTCCAGCTCCGGATCGGCCGCGACCACGCGGGCGGCCTCCTCGCGGGCCTGGGCGATGACCTCCTCGTCCTCGATGACGGACAGCACCCGCAGCGAGGAGCGCACCCCGGACTGGGCCTGGCCCAGCACGTCGCCCTCGCGGCGCTGTTCCAGGTCGATCCGGGAGAGTTCGAAGCCGTCGAGGGTGTCGGCGACGGCGGTCAGCCGGGCCCGGGCGGGGCTCGCCTCGTGCATCTCGCTGACCAGCAGGCACAGGCCCGGTGCGGAGCCGCGGCCGACGCGGCCGCGCAGCTGGTGGAGCTGGGAGACGCCGAAGCGGTCGGCGTCCATGATCACCATGACGGTGGAGTTCGGGACGTTCACCCCGACCTCGATGACGGTGGTGGCGACCAGCACCTTGACCTCGCCGGCCGCGAAGCGGCGCATGACGTCGTCCTTGTCGGCGGGGTCCATCCGGCCGTGCAGCACCTCGACGCTGAGGCCGGCCAGGGGGCCGCGTGAGAGCTGCTCGGCGATGTCGAGGACGGCGAGCGGGGGCCGCTTCTCGGCCTCGTCCTCCGCGGAGGCCTTCTTCTTCGGCTCCTCCTCGTCGCCGATGCGGGGGCAGACCACGTACGCCTGGTGACCGTTCTCCACTTCCTCGCGGACCCGCTCCCAGGCCCGGGCGAGGAAGTGCGGCTTGTCCTTGGCGGGCACCACGTGCGTGGCGATCGGCGAGCGCCCGGCGGGCAGCTGGTCGAGGACGGAGGTCTCCAGGTCGCCGAAGACGGTCATCGCGACCGTGCGCGGGATCGGGGTCGCGGTCATCACCAGCAGGTGCGGGGGTTGCTTGCCCTTGGACCGCAGCGCGTCGCGCTGCTCCACCCCGAAGCGGTGCTGTTCGTCGACGACGACCAGCCCGAGGTCGTGGAACTGCACCTTGTCCTCGATCAGCGCGTGCGTGCCGATCACGATCCCGGCCTCGCCGGTGACCAGGTCGAGCAGGGCCTGGCGCCGCGCGGGCATCCCCATCGACCCGGTGAGCAGCACCACCTTGGTGCCCTGGTCGGAGCCGCCGAGCATCCCTCCCTCGGCCAGCTCGCCCATCATCTCGGTGATGGAGCGGTGGTGCTGCTGGGCGAGCACCTCGGTGGGCGCGAGCATCGCCGCCTGCCCCCCGGAGTCCACGACGGTGAGCATGGCCCGCAGCGCGACCAGGGTCTTTCCCGAGCCGACCTCGCCCTGGAGGAGGCGGTGCATGGGGTGGCTGGTGGCCAGGTCGTCGAAGATCTCCTTCGAGACGGCCTGCTGGCCCTCGGTGAGGGTGAAGGGGAGCTTGGCGTCGAAGGAGTCGAGCAGGCCGCCGGGGCTGGGGCGGCGGGGGACGGCCGGGAGTTGGGAGTCGGCGTGGCGGCGGCGGGCCAGGGCGACCTGGAGGACGAAGGCCTCGTCCCACTTCAGGCGCTGGCGGGCGTCCTCGATGTCGGCCTTGGTGGTCGGCCGGTGGATCTTCAGCAGGGCTTCGGTGAGCGGGACCAGCCCGCGGCCCTCGCGCAGGGCGGCGGGAAGCGGGTCGACGACCTCCTGCGCGCTGGGCAGCACGGCGTCCACGCACTTGGCGATCTTCCAGGACTCCAGCTTCGCGCAGGCCGGGTAGATCGGGATGAGCTGGTTGGCAAAGGCGGCGGCCGCGTCGGACTCGCCGGCCTCCTTGCCCAGCGGCTCGTACGCGGGGTGGGCCAGCTGGAGCTTGCGGTTGAACATGGAGACCTTGCCCGCGAACATCGCGCGGCTGCCGGGCAGCAGGTCCTTGTGCGGCTTGTGGACGCCGGCGCCGAAGAAGACCAGCTGGAGGCGCCCGCTGCCGTCGGTGATGGTGACTTCGAGGCGCTTTCCGCCGCCGCGGCTGCCCTGGTAGGTCAGCAGCCGGGCGTCGGCGACCTGCGCGACGACGGTCACGTGCTCGTCGATCTGGTCGGCGAGCTCGGCCAGCGCGGTCAGTTCACCGCGCTCGGCGTACCGCCGCGGGTAGTGGTGGAGCAGGTCCAGGGCCGTGTGCAGGCCGAGCTGCTCGGCCAGCACCTTGGCGGTGGCGGGTCCGAGCGTCTTCTTGAGGTCTTCGTCGAGCGCGGGCACGTGTTCATTGCACACCATGGCGCCGACAACCGGGGCGCAGGCGGCTCGCGCGCGCCCCGGCAGCGGACCGATGGTGATCAGCAGGGGCGGTTCGAGGCGCTGACGGCCACGCTGACCGAGCCGCCGTGACCGGACAGCGTGAGGGTGTTGTAGCCCGAGGTGGGCAGGAGGTAGTAGACGGGCTGCAGGGTCACCGTGACCCCCGCCGGGATGCCGCTCGGCGCGGACAGGTTCACGGACTGCGTGGTGCCCGACGCGCTGGGCACGTAGCCGGAATCGGAGAAGACCTGGAGGCCCTGGTACGAGGCTCTGGAGACGCTGAAGGTCCACGTGCTGCCGGCCGGGACACCGGTCGAGGCGATCGTGAAGGCCAGCTTGCGGTTGTAGGACGGGCCCGTGCAGGTCCAGCCCAGGGCGGCGGACTCGATGGCCGCGGGGCCCGTCCCGGCGGTCTCCGCGGCGCCGGCCGTCCCGCTGCCGCAGAGCAGGGTCGCCGCCGACAGCGCGAGAGCGCCCGCCGCGGATGTCAGCCGGCGGCGCGTGCGTCCGGAAGTGATCTGCATGATCTGTCTCCTCCCCGCCGCCGCGTGCGGGCGGCGATCCGTGGGCCCGGCTGTTCGCGGCCCGGCGCAACGTAACGAAGGAAGGTCCGATTCCGGGCCCCGAACCGGAAATCCTGCGCTCTAAACCCCGGATCGACGGGAGGATCTACGCTATTCCACCCCGATGAGGAGCGGCGCCGAGTACCGGCCGCCCCGGTAGGTGACGGTGTCGACGGCCAGGTGGCCGTGCTGCACGTACGCCTCCAGGCGCTCGGCGACGGCGTCCGGCACCTCGGGTCCCAGGACCAGGGTGACGAGTTCGCCGCCGGAGCCCAGCATCCGTTCCAGGACGGCTTCTGCGGTCTCGGTGAGGTCCGAGCCGATCACGGCGACGTCGCCGTCGATGAGGCCGAGCACGTCGCCGGCCTGGCAGATGCCGGCCGAGGTGAAGGACTGCCGTTCGGCGACGGCCAGTTCCCCGTACCGGGTGGCGCCGGCCGCCGCGGTCATGGCGACCACGTCCTCGTCGAAGGTGCCGTCCGGGTCGTGCACGGCGAGGGCGGCCAGGCCCTGGACCGCGGAGCGGGTGGGGATCACGGCCACCCGTACGCCGTCGACGCGGGCCTGTTCGGCGGCCGCGGCCGCGGTGGGGCGCAGCTCAGCGCCGCCCGGCAGGAGCACCACCTCGCGGGCGTGCGCGCGGCGGATGGCGTCGACCAGTTCGGCAACGGCCAGGGGTTCCCCGGGGCGCACGAGCACGGTGGTGGCGCCCGCCTCCCCGCACAGGGCGGCCAGGCCCTCGCCGGGGACCACGGCGACCACGGCCCGCTGGGCGCGCTCGCCGCGGGCCCGGCGCCGCTCGTCCCCGAAGTGCGTGATCCGTATCCGGTACGGCCGTCCGGCGACGACTCCGGCCTCCACGGCCGCGCCGGGGTCGTCGACGTGGACGTGGACGTTCCACAGCCCGTCGCCGCCGACGACGACCAGGGAGTCGCCCAGCCCGTCGAGGCGCTCGCGCAGTTCGCCGACGGCCGTCTCGGAGGCCTCCAGCAGGTAGATCACCTCGTACGCGGGTCCGTCCGCCTCCTGCTCGCAGGGGTCCTGCGACTGCGGTACGGGCACGGCCCGGCCGCGCACCGGCTCGGCGGCCGGCTCCTGGCCGGACAGCGCCTGCCACAGGGCCCCGAGTACGGCGACCAGTCCGCAGCCCCCGGCGTCGACCACCCCGGCCCGGCCCAGCGCGGCCAGCTGTCCGGGGGTCTCGGCGAGGGCGGCGCGGGCCGCGTCGTAGGCGGCCCGGGCCACGTCGGCCGCGTTCCCGGCGGCGGCTCCGGCCGCCTCGCCGGCCCGGGCGGCGGCGCCGGCGACGGTGAGCATGGTGCCCTCCACCGGGTGCGCGACGGCCGCGTACGCCTCCTCCGCGGCCCGGGTCAGCGCGCGGGCGAGCAGCGTGCCGGGCGCCCGCTCCTCGGGCTGTCCGCCGAGCACGTCGGCCACTCCGCGCAGCAGCTGCGCCAGGATCGTCCCGGAGTTCCCGCGGGCGCCGACGAGCGCCCCGTGCGCCCAGGCCCGTACGGCCTGGTCCAGGGAGGTCCGCGCTGTGCCCTCGGTCACCTTCCCGAAGGCCGCGGTCAGTGCGAGGTCGGCCGATTCGGCGGTGAGGTAGAGGTTGGTGCCGGTGTCCGCGTCGGCGACCGGGTAGACGTTGATCGCGTCGATGTCCTCGCGGGCCCGGCCCAGTGCGGCCAGGGCCAGCGAACTCCAGGTGCGCACCGCTTCGGCGTCGAGCTCGTCAGTGGGCTGCGGCTGCGGCTCGTGGGGCACCGGGCGTTCCTCCTTGTGCGGGCCAGGGTTCACCGCAGGGTAACGAAGGACTGCTTGGACGTCCGGACCGCGGGGCGGGGGCAGCGGCGGCCGTGGTAGTTTTCTTGGACGGACGCAGTCGTTGTATGCTGCTCCGGTTGCCCGGCGAGAGTCGGGCCATTCCCCGGCAAACCACTTCAGACCTCTGAATCCGGTGCGCCGGTTTCACTGTAATTGCATCTGAAGTCTTGGAGTGACCTGTGGCTGCCAACTGCGACGTTTGCGCCAAGGGGCCGAGCTTCGGCAACAACATCTCCCACTCGCACCGCCGCACCTCGCGTCGCTGGAACCCGAACATCCAGCGCGTCCGTGCCGTGGTCAATGGGACGCCGAAGCGCCTCAACGCCTGCACCTCGTGCATCAAGGCCGGCAAGGTCTCGCGCTGACGCCTCCCGTCGTAGCGCAGCCCTTTCCGGTTGCCCTAAAGGCCGGTTCACCTCTGGTGAACCGGCCTTTTGCCTTGTCCGGCGGGGCTCAGCGCCACTGCCAGGCGTGATCCACCGGGCCGATGCCCCCGCCGAGTGCGAAGCCGGCGGCGATGGCGCCCGTGACGTACTCCTTGGCGGCCGTGACGGCCTCCGGGACGGCCAGGCCCTTGGCGAGGCCCGCCGCGATGGCGCTGGCCAGGGTGCAGCCGGTGCCGTGGGTGTGCCGGTTGTCGTGGCGGGGGGCGCGCAGCCACCGCTCCTCGGTTCCGTCGGTGAGCAGGTCCACGGCCTCGTCGCCGTGCGCCACGAGGTGGCCGCCCTTGATCAGCGCCCAGCGCGGCCCGTAGCCGAGGATCGCGTCGGCGGCCCGCCGCATGTCGTCCTCGCTCTCCACCAGCACACCGGTGAGCTGCGCCACCTCGTCCAGGTTGGGCGTGGCCACGGTGGCCCGCGGCAGCAGCTCCTTGCGCACGGCGTCCAGCGCCGAGGCGGCGAGCAGCGCGTCCCCGTGCTTGGAGACCCCGACGGGGTCGACGACGGCCGGGGCCGGGGTGCCGCAGAGCAGTTCGGCCACCGTCTCCACGAGGACTGCGGAGGAGAGCATCCCGGTCTTGACGGCCCGGACGCCGATGTCGTCCACGACGGCCCGGTACTGGGCCGTCACGGCCTCGGCGGGCAGCTCCCAGGCTCCCCGTACCCCGAGTGAGTTCTGCGCGGTCACGGCGGTCACCACGCTCATGCCGTGCACGCCGAGCGCCAGCATGGTCTTGAGGTCGGCCTGGATGCCCGCGCCGCCGCCGGAGTCGGATCCGGCGACGGTCAGGCACAGCGGCGGCGCGAGGCTCACGCCGAACCGTCCTGGGCGGCCGGGTCGGCCCCGAAGTGGTCCCAGCCGCCGGTGCTGGTCCAGGGCGCGCCGTCCACGGTCACCTGGGGCAGCGCGGAGCGGTTGAGCACCTCGCCGATGACCTTCCAGCGGGCCGGGAGCTTCACGTCGGGCGGGAAGGTCGCCACGATCGCGTGGTCCTCTCCCCCGGTGAGCACCCACTGGAGCGGGTCCACGCCGACGGCCTGCCCGATGTCGTGCATCTGCGTCGGGATGTCGACGGCCGCCGAGCGCAGGTCGATCCGTACCTTGCTGGCCTCGGCGATGTGCCCGAGGTCGGCGATCAGGCCGTCGCTGACGTCGGTCATGGCGGTGGCGCCGAGCCCGGCGGCCGCGGGGCCCGCGTGGTACGGCGGCTCGGGGCGCCGGTGCGCCTCCACGAACGCCCGCGGGGAGCGGAAGCCGCGCGAGAGCACGGCGAAGCCCGCCGCGGACCAGCCCAGCCAGCCGGTCACGGCGACGACGTCGCCGGGCTGGGCGCCGGAGCGCAGGACGGGCTCGTGGTTGCGCAGGTCACCGAGGGCGGTGATCGCGACGGTGATGACGTCCCCGCGGACGACGTCCCCGCCGACCACGGCCGCGCCGGCGACCTGGCACTCGTCGCGGATGCCGTCCATCAGCTCGGTGGGCCAGGTCACCGGGAGTTCGGCCGGGACGACGAGGCCGAGCAGCAGCGCGGTCGGCACCGCGCCCATGGCGGCGATGTCGGCGAGGTTCTGCGCGGCGGCCTTGCGGCCGACGTCGTAGGCCGTGGACCAGTCGCGCCGGAAGTGCCGGCCCTCCAGCAGGATGTCGGTGCTCGCCACGACCCGCCGGTCGGGGGCCGACACGACCGCGGCGTCGTCGCCCGGTCCGAGCCGGACCGCCGGGGTGGTGGTGAGCCGTGAGGTGAGCTCCCTGATCAGCCCGAACTCCCCCAGCTCGCCCACAGTGCCCTTCATCGCTGTGCCCCTTCTTGCCCAGTCCGCTTGCGGTCGCGAGCCGTCACAGCTCTGGGTACCGTCAACAGATACGTCAACTTCTGCTCTCCGTACGCCCCGCTGTGCGTGGCGCCGGGCCCGCAGGTCTCCCCGCGGCGCACGGCGACGCGGTACCGTGGCGTCCCTTCTTCCCCCGGCCCCTTCCATCGTGTGGGGCCCACCCGAAGGTTAGGGGAAATGATCCTCGTGGCCGCCCTGGAGGTTCCGTGGTACAGGCGTACATCCTTATCCAGACCGAGGTGGGCAAGGCGTCGTTCGTCGCCGAGTCCATCGGCCAGATCCCGGGGGTGATCCAGGCCGAGGACGTGACGGGTCCGTACGACGTGATCGTGCGCGCCCAGGCCGACACCGTGGACGACCTCGGCCGCATGGTCGTGGCCAAGGTCCAGCAGGTGGAGGGGATCACCCGCACCTTGACCTGCCCGGTGGTCCATCTGTAGCCCCCGTCTACTCTTGGCCGGTGATGTCCCTCCACCGCCGGCCCCTCCGTGTCCTGGCCGTGCTGGCCGTACTGGCCCTCGCGGCTTGCTCCCCGGGTGGTTCCGAGGCCCGGGTCGGCCCTCCGCCCACGCCGCCCGCCGACATCGCGGGGCTCTGTGCAGCGCTGCACAAGGAGCTCCCGGAGACGGTGGCCGGCCTGGCGCGGACCCCGACCGAACCGGAGTCCGATCTGACCGCCGCGTGGGGCGGCTCGGCGATCGTACTGCGGTGCGGTATCCCCAAGCCCCCCAAGATGGCGGATCCGAAGCAGGACGGCGTCCACGTGAACGGAGTGGCCTGGCTGCTGGAGAAGCTCGACGACGGTGCGGGCGGCGGGTTCCGGTTCACCACCGGTCTTCGGCTGGCGTACACGGAGGTCCGGGTCGACAAGGAGCATGCCACGGATGCGGGGATGCTGGTCGGACTGTCCACGGCGATCGCCGCGACCGTTCCCGAGGGCATCTCCTCCTACTGAACACCGAACGCACCGCCGCCCGCCGGCCATGCCTTTCAGGGCGGGCCGGCGGGCGGTCGGCTGTGCGGGTCGGCGGGGCCTAGCGCAGGCCGGTGGAGCGGCGCAGGGCGGCCTGGATCAGGCGGTCGACCAGCTCCTGGTACTCGACGCCCGACTTCTGCCACATCAGCGGGTACATGGAGATCGGCGTGAAGCCCGGCATCGTGTTGATCTCGTTGATGACGAACTCGCCGTCCTCGGTGAGGAAGAAGTCGGCGCGCACCAGGCCCTCGCAGGACGCGGCGTCGAAGGCCTCGACCGCGAGCCGCTGCACCTCGGCGGTCTGCTCCGGGGTGAGCGGGGCGGGCACGATCCCGGACGCCGAGTCGATGTACTTCGCCTCGAAGTCGTAGAAGTCGTGGCTGGATACCGGCGGGATCTCGGCGGGCACGCTCGCGCGCGGCCCGTCCTCGAACTCCAGGACCCCGCACTCGATCTCGCGGCCGCGCAGCAGCGCCTCCACGAGGATCTTCGGGTCGTGGCGCCGGGCCTCGCGGATCGCCGCGTCCAGGCCGGAGGCGTCGTCGACCTTGGTGATGCCGATGGAGGAGCCGGCCCGGGCGGGCTTGATGAACAGCGGCCAGCCGTGTTCGGCGGCGAAGTCCAGGATCCTGCCCTTGGCGGCGTCCCGGTCGGCTTCCCACTCGCGCGGGCGGATGGTCACGTACGGGCCGACGCGCAGCCCGAAGGACGTGAACACCCGCTTCATGTAGTCCTTGTCCTGGCCGACGGCCGAGGCGAGGACGCCCGAGCCGACGTACGGGATGCCGGAGAGCTCCAGGAGGCCCTGGAGGGTGCCGTCCTCGCCGTACGGGCCGTGCAGCACGGGGAAGACGACGTCCACCTCGCCCAGGGCCTTCGGGACGGCGCCCGGCTCGGTGTAGACGACCTGGCGGTTGGCGGGGTCGACCGAGAGCACGACGGCGCCGTCGTCGGAGTCGGAGAGCTCCTCGACGCTGGGGAGCTTGCTGTCCGCGATGGCCATCCGCTCGGGCTCGTCGGCGGTCAGCGCCCATCGGCCGTCCGTGGTGATGCCGATGGGCAGCACCTCGTACTTGGAGCGGTCGATGGAGCGCAGCACGGCGCCCGCCGTGACGACCGAGATGGCGTGTTCCGAGCTGCGGCCGCCGAACACGACGGCCACGCGGGGCTTGCGGCCCTGCTGCTCAGGGGTCTGGGGGAGGTTCTCGCTGCTCATATCGCCACGAGAGTACCCGCTCAGGCGTGCGGAATGGAGTCAGCGACGTTCCGGTTTGGCGCTGCGGCCCATCAGTTCCTTGAGCGCGACCAGGGTGGGCTTGCCGTGGTGGACGATGTCGACGACCGTGTCGGTGATCGGCATGTCCACCCCGTAGCGGCGGGCCAGATCGGCCACCGACTGGCAGGACTTGACGCCCTCGGCGGTCTGCTTGGTGACCGCGATGGTCTCCTCCAGGGTCATCCCGCGGCCGAGGTTGGTGCCGAAGGTGTGGTTCCGGGAGAGCGGCGAGGAGCAGGTGGCGACCAGGTCGCCGAGGCCCGCGAGGCCGGAGAAGGTGAGCGGGTCGGCGCCCATGGCCACCCCCAGGCGGGTCGCTTCGGCGAGTCCGCGGGTGATGAGCGAGCCCTTGGTGTTGTCGCCCAGGCCCATGCCGTCCGCGATGCCGACGGCGAGGCCGATGACGTTCTTGACCGCGCCCCCGAGCTCGCAGCCGATGACGTCGGTGCTCGTGTACGGGCGGAAGTACGGGGTGTGGCAGGCGGCCTGGAGGCGCTGCGCCACGGTCTCGTCCACGCAGGCGACGACGGAGGCCGCGGGCTGCCGGGCGGCGATCTCGCGGGCCAGGTTGGGGCCGGTGACCACGGCGATGCGCTCGGCGGGGACCTTGGCCACCTCCTCGATGACCTCGCTCATCCGCTTGGCCGTGCCGAGTTCGATGCCCTTCATGAGGGAGACGAGCACGGTGTCGGGGGCGAGCAGGGGCGCCCAGGCGGCGAGGTTGCCGCGCAGGGTCTGGGAGGGGATGGCGAGGACGGTGAAGTCGGCGCCCGCCGCAGCCTCGGCCGGGTCGGTGGTGGCCCGGATGCCCGCGGGGAGTTCGACGTCGGGGAAGTAGTCCGGGTTGGTCCGGCCGGTGTTGATGGCGTCGACCAGCTCCTGGCGGCGCCCCCACAGGGTCACCTCGCAGCCGGCGTCGGCCAGCACGATGGCGAAGGCCGTGCCCCAGGAGCCCGTTCCGAATACGGCTGCCTTCATGGGACGTGTCACTTGTTGCCCTCCCCCGCGGCCTTGCGCCGCTGTTCCGCCCTGGCGTCTTGATGGTTGTACGGCTGCTCGGGCGCGGTCTCTCCCCGCACCTCCTCCAGCAGCTTGGTGATGGCCGCCATGATCACCTCGGTGGCCTCCTTGAGGACCTCCGGGGTGGGCTCCAGGTCGTAGAAGGCGGAGAGGTCCACCGGCGGTCCCGCGAGGACCTGGAGGGTCTTGCGCGGGAAGAGCCGGACCTTGTTCTCCTTCGCATACGGCGGCATCGCGAGATTCGCCCCCCACTGGGCCACCGGAATGACGGGCGCCTTGGTGATCAGCGCGACACGGGCGGCGCCGGTCTTACCGGCCATCGGCCACATGTCGGGGTCGCGGGTGAGGGTGCCTTCCGGGTAAAAGGCCACGCATTCGCCGCTCTCGATCGCCTCCACCGCGGCCCGGAATGCGACCAGGGCGTTGGTGCTCTCCCGGTAGACGGGGATCTGCCCGCTGCCGCGCAGGATCGACCCGACAATAGGGACCTTGAAGAGGGCGGCCTTCGCGAGCAATCGGGGCACGCGCCCGGTGTTGTACTGGAAGTGCGCGTAGGAGAGCGGGTCCAGATACGAGTTGTGATTGACGGCGGTGATAAATCCGCCCTCGGTCGGAATGTGCTCCATTCCCCGCCAGTCCCGCTTGAAGAGCACTACCAGCGGCGGTTTTGCGATGACCGCCGCCAGGCGGTACCAGAAGCCGATTCTGCGGCGGGACACTCGAACACCCTTCCTCTAGGACCGGTGCGCGGCTTTGGCCACCTCGTCGGCCGGACAAGTGTGGTCCCGGGCCCGGTCTCTGTCGAGTCTCTGTCGGGAACACCGTACGCCCCGCTCGCGCCACCGGACTCCCGGGTTCCCGGGGCAAAGGCGACAATGGACCGGCGCATGACCCGGCCATGACCCGACCATGGCCCGCGCATGTGCCGCAGCGCTCTGGAGGGAGGGGGGTCGGTGACGAACGCCGTCTGGAGTCTGGTGGTCCCGCTGAAGCCTCTGGCGGTGGCCAAGAGCCGTCTCGCGGCGGCCGTGGGCGCCTCCCGTCCGGGGCTCGCCCTGGCCTTCGCGCAGGACACCGTCGCGGGGGCGCTGGCCTGCGCGGCCGTCGCGGATGTGGTGGTCGTCACGGACGACGCCGCGGCCGGTGCGGAACTGGCCCGGCTGGGCGCGCGGATCGTCCCGGACGCCCCGGCGGCCGGGCTCAACGCGGCGCTGGCCCACGGGGCGCGGGCGGTGCGGGCGGTGCGGCCGGGCGCCGCGGTGGCCGCGATGAACGCCGATCTGCCGGCGCTGCGGCCCCCCGAATTGCTACGCGTGCTCGAAAACGCCTCGGCATTTCCCCGGGCATTTCTGGCGGATGCGGCCGGAATCGGGACGACCTTGCTTTCCGCCGCTCCGGACGTGGAATTGGCCCCCGCCTTCGGCGGTCCGTCGCGGGCCAGGCACGGGGCCTCGGGGGCGGTGGAAATCGCCCTGGCGGACGTCGACAGCGTGCGCCGGGACGTGGACACGGCAGCGGATCTGCGGACGGCCCTCACCCTCGGTGTGGGGTTTCACACGGCCCGATACAGTGCCGGTATGCAGGCGACCGCGTACACGTACGACTCCCAGACCCGCAGCGGCAGTGTGCTGCTGGACGACGGCACCCCGGTGCCCTTCGAGGCTCCGGCCTTCGACGCCGGCGGCCTGCGGCTGCTGCGGCCCGGGCAGCGGGTGCGGATCGAGACGGACGGCGAGGGCGCGGGCCTGCGGATCACCCTGGTCACGCTCCAGACCTTCTGACGAACGCACCGCGGGCCGGCTTCCCCACAGGGGGAAAGCCGGCCCGGCGTGTGTGACCCTGCCCCTACTTCTTGCGGGCGGTGGTCTTCTTCGCGGTGGCCTTGCGCGTCGCCGTCTTCTTGGCGGGCGCCTTCGTCGCCGCGGTCACCTTCTTGGCGGCCGGGGCGGTCTTCTTCGCGGCGGCGGTGGTCTTCTTCGCCGTGGCCGTGGCCTTCTTGGCGGTGGCCGTGGCCTTCTTCGCCGTGGCCGTCGCCTTCTTCGCGGTGGCCGTGCTCTTCACCGCCGCCTTCTTGGCGGTCGCGGTGGTCTTCTTGGCCGTGACCTTCTTTGCGACCGCGGTCTTCGCCGCGGCCTTCTTGGCGGTGGTGGCCTTCTTCGCGGCGGCCTTCTTGACCGTCGCGGAAGCACCACCGGTGAGGCTGCCCTTGGGCGCCTTCTTCACCGAGACCTCGCCGCCCTTGGGCAGCTTCTTGGTGCCGCTGACCAGGTCCTTGAAGCCCTGGCCCGCACGGAAGCGGGGCACCGAGGTCTTCTTGACCCGGACGCGCTCTCCCGTCTGCGGGTTGCGCGCGTAACGGGCCGGACGGTCGACCTTCTCGAACGAGCCGAAGCCCGTGACCGAGACCCGGTCGCCCGCGACGGTAGCGCGGACGATCGCGTCCAGTACCGCGTCGACAGCGTCCGCGGCCTGCTGGCGGCCGCCCAGCTTGTCGGCAATCGCTTCTACGAGCTGCGCCTTGTTCACGTCTTCCCCTTCGGAGACTTCGCCAGAACGAATGTGTTCAAGCTTATTTCGCACGTTAGGCGGATATATACCGCAAATCAAACACGAAACGGGCTAATCACCCTAGTGCCGCAACGCTGGAGACCGTTACGGAGTTCCTTCGCATCAGTCGCCTTCAGGGAATCGACCCTCGTCGAGGTCCTTCATCAACCTGTCCAGGCGCCTTGCCGCATCGGCGAGATCGTGCTTCGCCGCGGCCGTGACGACCAACAGCTTCCGGGACAGCGCCATCCTTACGCCCTCCGGGACTTGCAGTGAGCGCACCCGTGTGTGTGCTTCTTTCAATCGGTCCGCGACGAGTTCGTAGAGCTCAAGTTGACTGTCGCGTTCCATGCACAGATTGTGCCATCTGGGGCGAGTTGTCGCCTCACGGGGCCTCAACACACAGCTGTGCCCCCCACCGGACGGTGGGGGGCACAGCGTTGTCGATGTGATCACCCAAGGGCGAATAAGCGCTGATCAGGCAGGAATCAGGCCTGAATCGTGCGCGGCTTGAAGGCCGGGCGGGTGCTTTCGTACGTAGCGATGTCCGCTTCGTTCTGAAGGGTGAGGGAGATGTCGTCCAGACCCTCCAGCAGTCGCCAGCGGGCGTTGTCGTCGAGTTCGAACTCCGCGACGACGCCTTCGGCTCGCACCTGGCGGTCGACCAGGTCGACCGTGATCTCGGCGTTGGGGTCGGCCTCGGTCAGCTTCCACAGCTGCTCGACCGTCTCCTGCGGGAGCACGACGGTCAGCAGGCCGTTCTTCAGCGAGTTCCCGCGGAAGATGTCGGCGAAGCGGGAGGAGATGACCGTCTTGAAGCCGAAGTTCTGAAGGGCCCAGACGGCGTGCTCGCGCGAGGAGCCCGTACCGAAGTCGGGACCGGCGACCAGCACGGTCGCGCCGGCGCGCTCCGGGCGGTTCGTGACGAACTCCGGGTCCTTGCGCCAGGCCTCGAAGAGCCCGTCCTCGAAGCCGTCGCGGGTGATCTTCTTCAGCCAGTGGGCCGGGATGATCTGGTCGGTGTCGACGTTGCTGCGGCGCAGCGGGACGGCCCGGCCGGTGTGGGTGGTGAAGGCTTCCATGGTTCAGACTCCGGCGGTCGCGTTGGCGTCGGACAGGTCGGCGGGCGAGGCCAGATGGCCCAGCACCGCGGTGGCGGCGGCCACCTGCGGGGAGACCAGGTGG
The DNA here is from genome assembly GCF_055571215.1 of Streptomyces sp. NPDC030995. Classification (NCBI taxonomy): domain Bacteria; kingdom Bacillati; phylum Actinomycetota; class Actinomycetes; order Kitasatosporales; family Streptomycetaceae; genus Streptomyces; species Streptomyces sp. NPDC030995. Next base: position 17,848 of record NZ_JBVIFS010000017.1, on the reverse strand, counting down.
GTGCGCCCGCCCTTGCCCTGCCGGCCCTCGAAGTTGCGGTTGGACGTGGACGCGGAGCGTTCACCCGGCGCCAGTTGGTCGGGGTTCATGCCCAGACACATCGAACAGCCCGCGTGCCGCCATTCGGCGCCGGCCTCCTTGAAGACCTTGTCCAGGCCCTCTTCCACGGCCTGCAGCGCGACCCGGACGGAGCCCGGGACGACCAGCATCCGTACGCCGTCGGCGACTTTGCGGCCCTCGATGATCCCGGCGACGGCGCGCAGGTCCTCGATGCGGCCGTTGGTGCAGGAACCTACGAAGACGGTGTCGACCTTGATGTCGCGCAGCGGCTGCCCGGCGGTCAACCCCATGTACTCCAGGGCCTTTTCGGCGGCGTGGCGCTCCGAAGCGTCCTCGTACGAAGCGGGGTCGGGGACGTTGGCCGACAGCGGCGCGCCCTGGCCCGGGTTGGTGCCCCAGGTGACGAACGGGGCCAGCGTCGTGCCGTCGATGACGACCTCGGCGTCGAAGACCGCGTCGTCGTCGGTGCGCAGCGTCTTCCAGTACGCGACCGCCGCGTCCCACTCCTCGCCCTTCGGGGCGTGGTCACGGCCCTCCAGGTAGTCGAAGGTGGTCTGGTCGGGGGCGATCATGCCCGCGCGGGCGCCGGCCTCGATCGACATGTTGCAGATGGTCATGCGGGCTTCCATCGAGAGCTGCTCGATGGCCTCGCCGCGGTATTCCAGGATGTAGCCCTGGCCACCGCCGGTGCCGATCTTGGCGATGATCGCCAGGATCAGGTCCTTCGCGGTGACACCCTCGGCCAGCGCTCCGGTGACGGTGATCGCCATCGTCTTAGGGCGGGCCAGCGGCAGCGTCTGGGTGGCCAGCACGTGCTCGACCTGGCTCGTGCCGATGCCGAAGGCCAGCGCGCCGAAGGCGCCGTGCGTGGAGGTGTGCGAGTCACCGCAGACCACGGTGGTGCCGGGCTGGGTCAGGCCCAGCTGCGGTCCCACGACGTGGACGACACCCTGCTCGACGTCGCCCAGCGAGTGCAGGCGGACGCCGAACTCGCCGCAGTTCTTGCGCAGCGTCTCCAGCTGAGCCCGGGAGACCGGGTCGGCGATCGGCTTGTCGATGTCGATGGTGGGGGTGTTGTGGTCCTCGGTCGCGATGGTGAGGTCGAGGCGTCGGACCTTGCGGCCGGCCTGACGCAGGCCTTCGAAGGCCTGCGGGCTGGTCACCTCGTGCAGCAGGTGCAGATCAATGAAGAGGAGGTCGGGCTCGCCTTCGGCGCGCCGGACGACATGGTCGTCCCAGACCTTCTCCGCGAGTGTCCTACCCATCGCTTTCCCTCCGGCCGGCCGGTTGTGCCGGCGCTTCATAGAGATCTTGTGCGCCTGATCGCCCGTACCCCACGTCCTGGACGACGGCTCGGACCCAGTGGTTCGTGGACCCGCACATACAGACTCGCTGGTTCTTGGAAAAATTGAACTTGCGTTTCACAGTGTGAGACGCGAATATCGTTTCATGGACAACTCTAGCGGCGTCGGCGTTCTCGACAAGGCAGCTCTGGTATTGAGCGCACTGGAGTCCGGTCCGGCCACCCTCGCCGGGCTGGTCGCGGCGACAGGGCTCGCACGACCCACGGCACATCGCCTGGCCGTGGCACTGGAACACCACCGGATGGTGGCGAGGGACATGCAGGGCCGGTTCATCCTCGGACCGCGGCTGGCGGAGCTCGCCGCCGCGGCCGGCGAGGACCGCCTGCTGGCCACGGCGGGACCGGTACTCACCCACCTCCGTGACGTGACGGGCGAGAGCGCGCAGCTCTACCGCCGTCAGGGAGACATGCGCATCTGCGTGGCGGCCGCGGAGCGGCTGTCGGGCCTGCGGGACACCGTCCCGGTGGGCTCGACGCTCCCGATGAAGGCCGGCTCGGCCGCGCAGATCCTGATGGCCTGGGAGGAGCCCGAGCGGCTCCACCGCGGCCTTCAGGGCGCGCGCTTCACGGCGACGGCACTCTCGGGCGTACGGCGTCGCGGCTGGGCCCAGTCGATCGGCGAGCGGGAGCCCGGCGTGGCCTCCGTCTCGGCGCCGGTGCGCGGGCCGTCGAACCGCGTGGTGGCCTCCGTGTCGGTCTCCGGGCCGATCGAGCGGCTGACCCGCCACCCGGGCCGGATGCACGCCCAGGCCGTCATCGACGCGGCCGCACGCCTCACGGAGGCGCTGCGCCGCACCGGCTGACCCACCCCTCCCGGCCTGAAGGCCTCCCCCGTCCATCCCCCGGGCCCGGGGGCGCGTACGACGCCGCACACGTCCGAACACGCGCCTCCGGGCCCGTACTTGCGTCACTGGCGGGGCAAAGCGAAGAGGCCCTCCGCGATGAACGCGGAGGGCCTCTTCGATGCGTACCCCCGACCGGATTCGAACCGGCGCTACCGCCTTGAGAGGGCGGCGTGCTAGGCCGCTACACAACGGGGGCTAGCTGGTGCTGCTGTTACTGCGCTGGGCTACCAGGACTCGAACCTAGAATAAGGGAACCAGAAACCCTCGTGTTGCCAATTACACTATAGCCCAAAGTGGTCTAGACCAGACCAACAGTACCCCCGACCGGATTCGAACCGGCGCTACCGCCTTGAGAGGGCGGCGTGCTAGGCCGCTACACAACGGGGGCCCTAGCGATCCTGCATCAAAATGTCCGGGTGCGACCCTGGAGATCTCGCGGGAAGGATCTGTACCCCCGACCGGATTCGAACCGGCGCTACCGCCTTGAGAGGGCGGCGTGCTAGGCCGCTACACAACGGGGGCAAAGCACTGCGTTACTGCTGCACTGCGCTGGGGTACCAGGACTCGAACCTAGAATAAGGGAACCAGAAACCCTCGTGTTGCCAATTACACTATACCCCACCAAAAGTCAACCCCTTGCGGGGCTTTTTCTTTGGGTGGCGCCTCCGTCCGGCCTTTCGGCCCGCTCCGGCGGCGCAGAAAGAACATTACCGGATGCCTGACCGTGCTCCAAAACGGGTATCCCGTGCCAGCAGCTCCGGGAGGCGGCCCAGGCCCTCGATCCGGTGCGCGCCGTCCGGCCCGGGCCCGCGGCCGCCGTCGCGGTCGAGCCAGATCGCGAGCAGCCCGGCGTCGCGTGCCCCGCGCGCGTCGATCTCGGGCTGGTCCCCCACGTACGCCACCTCGCCCGGCGGCAGCCCGAGCGCCTCGCACGCCGCGAGGAAGGCCCCCGCCTCGGGCTTGCTGACCCCGAGTTCGACGGCGCAGACCAGCACCTCGAAGCGGTCGCGCAGCCCGAGGTCGCGCAGTTTGGGGTCCTGGTTGGCGGTGGAGGAGTTGGAGAGCACCCCGTGCCGGTAGTCCGCGGCGAGGGCGTCCAGTACGGGCACCACGTCGGGGAAGAGCGTCCAGGCGGCCTTGTAGTGCTCGACGTACTGATCGAACCAGGCGTCGGCCTCGTCCGCGGTCATCGCGGGCTGCTCCAGGAACTCCCGCACCCGGTCGCGCCGCTGCCCCTGGAAGGTGCCCTCGCCGGCGGCGAAGCGCGCCCAGTGCCGGTCGGTGATCTCCCGCCACAGCGCGAGCGCCTGCGCGGGGGTCCCGTACCGGTCCGCGAGCCGTTCGGCGTCCAGCTGCCGCGCGAGCCCGGCAGCGTCGGCCCCCGTGTAGTCGAAGAGGGTGTCGTCGATGTCCCACAGCACGGCGCGGATCGGCATGGGGCCGAGCCTACGCCGGGCGCCGGTCCCCGGTGGGCGGACGGGAAAGAAAGATCACAACGCGGGCGCCGCGAACGCCGCAGGGGGCGGCGGCCGGATGTCCGGCCGCCGCCCCCTGCGGGACAGTACGGGTGGGGCTACGCGGCGAGCTTGGCCAGGGCCGCGTCGATGCGGGCCAGCGACCGCTCCTTGCCCAGGATCTCCAGGGACTCGAAGAGCGGCAGGCCGACCGTGCGGCCGGTGACGGCCACGCGGACCGGGGCCTGGGCCTTGCCGAGCTTGAGGCCGTGGGCCTCGCCGGCGGTCAGGACGGCCTGCTTGAGGGACTCGGGGTCCGACCAGTCGGCGGTGGAGAGGTTCTCCCGCGCCGTGGTCAGCAGGGCCGCGGGCTCGCCCTTCATCGCCTTGTCCCAGGACGCCTGGTCCTCGACGGGCTCCTTGAGGAAGAGGAAGTCCACGTTCGCGGTGATGTCCGACAGGACGGTCACGCGGGTCTGGGCGTACGGGGCGATGCGCGCCCAGGCCTCGGCGTCGAAGTCCTCGGGCGCCCAGTTGGCGTGCGGGGCCTGGAGCCACGGGGCGCAGGCGTCCGCGAAGGCCTTCGGGTCGAGCAGGCGGATGTGGTCGCCGTTGATCGACTCGGCCTTCTTCAGGTCGAAGCGCGCCGGGTTGGCGTTGACGCCGTCGATGTCGAACTTCGACACCATCTCCTCGATCGAGAAGACGTCCTGGTCCTTGGAGAAGGACCAGCCGAGCAGCGAGAGGTAGTTCAGCAGGCCCTCGGGGAGGAAGCCGCGCTCGCGGTACAGGTTGAGCGAGGCCTCGGGGTCGCGCTTGGAGAGCTTCTTGTTGCCCTCGCCCATCACGTACGGCAGGTGGCCGAACTGCGGGATGCCGGTGGCGACGCCGAGCTCCATCAACGCCTTGTAGAGCGCGATCTGGCGCGGGGTGGAGGACAGCAGGTCCTCGCCGCGCAGCACGTGCGTGATCTGCATCAGCGCGTCGTCGACCGGGTTGACCAGCGTGTACAGGGGGGCGCCGTTGGCCCGCAGGATGCCGAAGTCCGGCACGTTCTCCGGGGTGAAGGTCAGCTCGCCGCGGACCAGGTCGGTGAAGGTGATCGGCTCGTCGGGCATCCGGAAGCGCACGATCGAGGGGCGGTGCTCGCCTTGGAACGCCTCCAGCTGGACCTGGGTCAGCTCGCGGCAGTGGCCGTCGTAGCCGGAGGGCTTGCCGGCCGCGCGGGCAGCTGCGCGGCGCGCGTCCAGCTCCTCGGTCGAGCAGTAGCAGTCGTACGCGTAACCGCCGTCGCGCAGCCGCTGGGCGACGTCCGCGTAGATGTCCATGCGCTCGGACTGGCGGTACGGGGCGTGCGGGCCGCCGACCTCGGGGCCCTCGTCCCAGGTGAAGCCCAGCCAGCGCAGCGAGGCGAGCAGCTGGTCGTACGACTCCTCGGAGTCGCGGGCCGCGTCGGTGTCCTCGATGCGGAAGACGAACGTACCGCCGTGGTGGCGGGCGAACGCCCAGTTGAAGAGGGCGGTCCGGACCAGGCCCACGTGGGGGTTGCCGGTCGGGGAGGGACAGAAACGTACGCGGACGTTCGCGTTAGCCACGCTTGATCACCTTGTTGGTGAGAGTGCCGATGCCTTCGATGGTGACGGCGACCTCGTCGCCGACGTTGAGGGGGCCGACTCCGGCCGGGGTCCCCGTGAGGATGACGTCGCCCGGGAGCAGCGTCATGGCCTCGGTGATGTGGACGATCAGGTCCTCGATGGAGCGGACCATGTCACTGGTGCGGCCGAGCTGGCGCTGTTCGCCATTGACCGTGCACTGGATGGTCAGGTCGCTCGGGTCCAGGTCGGTCTCGATCCAGGGGCCGAGGGGGCAGGAGCTGTCGAAGCCCTTGGCCCGGGCCCACTGCTTCTCCCGCTGCTGGACGTCGCGTGCCGTGACGTCGTTGGCGCAGGTGTAGCCGAGGATGACGTCCTTGACCCGCTCCCTGGGGACCTCTCGGCACATGCGGCCGATGACCACGGCGAGCTCCGCCTCGTGGTGGAGGTCCTGGGAGAAGGAGGGGTACGTGATCGGGTCGCCCGGGCCGACCACCGAGGTGGAGGGCTTGAAGAAGGTGATGGGGGCCTCGGGACGGCCTTGATCGTCAAAGATGGCGTTGCCGAGCTCCGCCGCGTGCTCCGCGTAGTTGCGGCCGATGGCCACGACCTTGTTCGGGAGCACGGGCGGGAGCAGCCGGACCTTGCTCAGCGGGACCTTCGTGCCCGAGAGCTCGAAGTCCGCGAACGGGATGCCCTTGATGATGTCGAGCACGAGCGTCGCTTCGTCGCCGGGGGCTGTGCTGCCCTCGACCGCGCCGAACGCGACGTTGCCGTCGATCGAGAACCTGGCGATGCGCACGTGTTGCGTCTGCCCCTCTGTCTGTCCGCTGGCTGGAGTCTGCTGACCCAGGCTAACGCGGCGGGCAGGGCGGCTTCGCGTTCCGTGGCGCCGCGGCTACTGCGCGGCGACGGCGACCGGCGCGTCCATCAGGACGGTGCGCCGCGGGTTGGCGGTCTGCGTCGGCAGGTCGACGGAGTGTTCCGGGGTGGCCGGGGCCGCCTGCAGCTCCTCGGCGTCCTTGAGGTGCGCGAGGGTGGTGCGGCGGGGGTTGGCTATGTTGCGGAACATCATCGTCGTCTTCATCGGAGTTCGGGGTCCTCGGTTCGATCTGTGAGTGTCGGCTGTCGCATGCACCAACCCTGGCGCCAACCCTTTAAGGGGTAAGGCTAAACATCTGAATCCCCCGCCGAACCGGGAAGTAATGGCCACGGCTATGTGAGTTTGCTCACCTGTGACCAGACATAACCGACATAATGGACAGTCAATTTCACCTGCCGAAACGGACATTGCGCCACTGAATGCGCCATTCCGCTCCTGATCATCTCGACTGGGACACCTTGACAGCCATGCTGTTTGGGTGGCGTAAGTCCGGTTTCTACCGAATGCGGTCGCACGTCGCGTAGCCTGTCCGTCACGAGCCGTCACCGACTCTCCGGGCCGACACGCGCACCTTGTTGGAGATCCTCCACTGTGCTGGAATTCGCGGGACCGCCGCGGGAATCAGCCGGCGCGCAGGTGGCGCGACTCAGCGCCGAGCGCGGCGGCACAGAGAGGGAGACGCGCCGGTCACCGACGACCACCATGGGGCCGCACGTGCCCCACGACTCGACACCGTCCCACCGGTCGCCCGGAGGGACGCCTGGTCCAGAGGTTGCGACGCTAGTGCAGGGACGATTCAAGAGGGATGGCAAGGGGTCTCCCCAGGCCCGCCAGGGCCGTGGGGAAGCCGCGGCGGAGCAGGACCCGCGCGGCGGGACCGACCGAGGCTCCTCGCCCCAGCACGCCCAGAACCGCGGGCCGGCTGTCGAAGGCGCGGGCCCCGACGCCGGTGCCCCGGTGAAGGCGAAGGGCCGCGGGAAGTCCGCCAAGGCCGGGCCGGCCGAGCAGGACGTGGCGATACCGAAGGCCCCCAGTGGGCCCGGTTCCCGTCTCGCCATGCAGAACTGGCGCATCAGCACGCGACTGGTGTCGCTGCTGACCCTGCCGGTCGTCGCCGCCACCACGCTCGGTGGCTTCCGCATCAACGACTCGCTCAACGACATCGCGCAGCTGGAGCACATGCAGCTGCTGACGACCATGACCCGGCAGGCCACCAACCTGGCCGCCATGCTCCAGGAGGAGCGGGACATGTCGGCGGGTCCGCTCTCGCTCTCCAAGGGCAAGAGCACCAGCAGTGTCGACGGCATCCGCCAGCAGACCGACACCGCGGCCAAGGCCTTCGCCGCCGCGACCGACAAGGTCGACAGCACCGGGGACAAGGACGACACCCTCAAGTCGATCCGCAACAACGTCCTGCAGATCGGCCGCCAGCTCACCAACATCGAGACGATCCGCAGCAAGGCGTACGCCAACGGCGCCCAGCAGACCGTCAGCGAGTACAACTCGCTCATCGTCTCGCTGCTCTCCCTCTCCCAGGACATGGCGCAGGCCACCTCCAACCCGGAGATGATCAAGCGTACGCGTGCCCTGGCCGCGTTCTCCGCCGCCAAGGAGTACGCCTCCATCCAGCGCGCGATCATCGCCGCCTCGCTCCCCGACACCTCGGAGAGGCAGGGTGAGCTGAAGGAGAACGACCGGCTCTACGCCCTCTCCGCGCAGAAGGGCGAGGTCCAGGCGAAGACGACCTTCGAGCTCGTCTACCAGGGCCGCACCGAGGACCTCCTCGCGGGCCTCGGCGACAGCAACTCCGAGATCTCCAGCGCCGACCACTACGCGAAGCGCGTCCTGGCCAGCCCGGACGCCTTCCTCCGCGAGAAGAACCGGTCCTGGCTGGACTGGTACGACGCGGACGGCACCAAGCTCCAGGCGATGAAGGTCATCGAGCTGACCCTGCTCGAGGAGATGGAGCAGAAGGCCCGCGAGCTCAAGAACGAGGCCCAGCAGGACGCCATCATCAACGGTGCCCTGATCCTCCTCGTCCTCGGTGTCTCCCTCGTCGGCGCCTTCGTCATGGCCCGCTCGATGATCCGCTCGCTGCGCCGCCTGCAGGACACCGCGACGCGCGTCGCCCAGGACCGCCTCCCCGAGCTCGTCAAGCAGCTGTCCGAGTCCGACCCGCAGGACGTGGACACGTCCGTGGAGTCGGTCGGCGTGCACACCCGCGACGAGATCGGCCAGGTGGCCGCGGCATTCGACGACGTGCACCGCGAGGCCGTCCGCCTCGCCGCCGAGCAGGCCCTCCTGCGAGGCAACGTCAACGCGATGTTCACCAACCTCTCGCGCCGCTCGCAGGGCCTCATCCAGCGTCAGCTCTCGCTCATCTCCGAGCTGGAGTCGCGCGAGGCCGACCCGGACCAGCTGTCCTCGCTCTTCAAGCTCGACCACCTCGCGACCCGTATGCGCCGTAACGGCGAAAACCTCCTCGTCCTCGCGGGCGAGGAGCCGGGCCGCCGGTGGACGCGCCCCGTCCCGCTCGTCGACGTGCTCCGTGCCGCCGCCTCCGAGGTGGAGCAGTACGAGCGCGTCGAGCTGGCCTCGGTGCCCGGCACCGACGTCGCCGGCCGCGTCGTCAACGACCTCGTGCACGTCCTCGCCGAGCTGCTGGAGAACGCCACCTCGTTCTCCTCCCCGCAGACCAAGGTCAAGGTCACGGGTCACGCGCTGCCCGACGGCCGGGTGCTCGTCGAGATCCACGACACCGGTATCGGCCTCTCCCCCGAGGACCTCGCCGCGATCAACGAGCGGCTCGCGTCGCCGCCGACCGTGGACGTCTCCGTCTCCCGCCGCATGGGCCTGTTCGTGGTCGGCCGCCTGTCCCTGCGACACGGCATCCGCATCCAGCTGCGCCCGTCCGACTCGGGCGGTACGACGGCCCTCGTCATGCTTCCGGTGGACGTCGCCCAGGGCGGCAAGAAGCCGGGCCCGATGCCGGGCCAGGGTGGTCAGGGCGGCCCCGGTGGCGCCCAGGGCGCTCCCGGCGCCCAGGCTTCCGTACCCGGTACGGGCGCCCGTCCGGGCGTGGGCGCGGCCCCGCAGCGCGGTCAGGTCGCCGGAGGCGCCCAGCGTGCCGCCCTGCCGGGGCGCGACGGCGCCGCCGGCCCGCAGCGTCCGCAGGGCCCGCAGGGCGGGCGGCCTCCGCAGCAGGGCGGCCCCGGTGCTCCCGGTGCCCGCCCGCAGCAGGGTCCGACCACCGCGGGACAGGGCCAGGGTGCCTTCGGCGGCGGTGCGCCGCTGCCGGCCCGTGGTCCGGTCGCCGGTGGTGGATTCGGCGGTGGCCCGCAGGCCCGTCCCGTGTCGTCGCCTTCGGCGTCCGGCCCGTCCGGTTACCCGCAGGGCAACGGCTTCGAGCGGCCTCAGCAGCCCCAGCAGCCCCAGCAGCAGCCGGTCCAGCAGCAGTCGCCCGCTCCCGGGGCTCCGGCTCCGAGCGGCCCCCGGCCGCAGCTGCCGCCGCGCGGTGGCGCCCCGCGTCCGGAGCTTCCCGGCCCGCAGACCACCAGCTGGGGCGCGGACCAGGCCCGCGGCCACGACGAGCTGTCGGGCCCCGGCTCGACGGCCGAGTTCGCCCGCCCGGACTTCAACGCCCCGATGCCCCAGGGCGACGGCGGCAACAGCACGACCGGACAGTTCGAGCGTCCGGACGTGCGCGGCCCCCTGAACCCGTCCGCCACCGGCCAGTTCGAGCGCCCGGCCGGCTACCAGCCCACCGGTCAGCCCCAGCGCCCCGGCGGCCCCGGTGTCGGCGGTTTCGCCCGGCCCCAGCAGGCCCCGCAGCAGCCGCAGGCTCAGCAGCCCGGCGGCGAGTACGCACCCGTACCGCCTTCGCGCCCCGAGACCCCGCGACTGCCGCAGGCCCACCGGCCGGAGGCGCTGCCCCCGGCGCAGAGCTCCGGCGACGGCCGCAGCCCGATCTTCGACACGCTGGAGTCGAACTGGTTCCGCGAGGAGGGGCAGCAGCCCCCCGCGCAGGGACCGGCGGTGCCCCAGCAGCCGCAGCAGTCCGCCCCGGCCCCCGCTCCGCAGCAGCAGCCACTGCCGCAGCGCGGCCAGGGGCACGCGGCCGAGCCCGCCGCGGCGGCGACCGGCAGCACGCCGACCGTCAGCTGGCGGTCCTCGCCGAACGACGAGCTGATGCGGCAGGCCGAGCGCGTGCGCCAGCCCGCCGCCGGCGGCATCACGACCTCGGGGCTGCCCCGCCGGGTCCCGCGGGCGAACCTCGTGGCCGGCACCGCGCAGCAGCAGTCCGAGGCGCAGGCGGGTCCGCAGGTCTCGCGGGCGCCGGACGACGTCCGCGGCCGTCTGACCAACCTCCGACGCGGTATCCAGCAGGGCCGTCAGGCCGGCAACAACGGCCCGGCGACCGGCAGTTACCACATCGACCCCACTTACCAGCAGGAGCGATAGTTGAGTTCGATGAGCCAGGCGGCACAGAACCTGAACTGGTTGATCACCAACTTCGTGGACAACACCCCAGGGGTGTCCCACACGGTGGTGGTCTCCGCCGACGGACTCCTTCTGGCGATGTCCGAAGGTTTTCCGCGTGACCGCGCCGACCAGCTGGCGGCCGTGGCCTCCGGTCTGACTTCGCTGACCGCCGGAGCCTCCCGCATCTTCGAGGGGGGCGCCGTCAACCAGACCGTCGTCGAGATGGACCGGGGATTCCTCTTCCTCATGTCCGTCTCGGACGGCTCCTCGCTGGCCGTACTGGCGCACCCCGAGTGCGACATCGGCCTCGTGGGTTACGAGATGGCTCTTCTGGTGGATCGCGCGGGCAGTGTCCTCACCCCGGACCTGCGCGCCGAACTGCAGGGCAGCCTGCTCGGCTGACTTCCCCCCTCCCGGCCGGACGGTACTGCCGGCCGGGAGACCGGGGCCCCGCCCCCGGAATCCAGTACCCCCGCCAGGCCGTCATACAGTCCCCCCCACCGGCCGCCCCGTCAGACGGCACGCTGACCACTGCTGTCCAGCCCGGAGGATCAATGACCCCGCCCCCCGCCTATCCCGACTCGTACGGAGATTCGTACTCGGAAGGCGACCAGCCGCTGGTGCGTCCTTACGCGATGACCGGCGGCCGGACCCGGCCCCGCTACCAGCTCGCCATCGAGGCCCTGGTCAGCACCACCGCCGATCCGATGCACCTGTCCGGCCTGCTCCCCGAGCACCAGCGCATCTGCACCTTGTGCCGCGAGGTCAAGTCGGTCGCCGAGGTCTCCGCACTGCTGTCGATGCCGCTCGGTGTCGCCCGGATCCTCGTCGCCGACCTGGCGGAGGCCGGAATGGTGGCCATCCACCAGCCGGGCAATGGAGAGGCCGGCGGCACGCCGGATGTAACGCTGCTCGAAAGGGTGCTCAGTGGCCTTCGGAACATCTAGCGGAGCGGCTCCCGCCCGCTCCACCACCTCCGCGAAGATCGTGGTGGCGGGCGGTTTCGGCGTGGGCAAGACCACGTTCGTCGGAGCCGTGTCCGAGATCAACCCGCTGCGCACCGAAGCCGTCATGACGTCCGCGAGCGCGGGCATCGACGACCTCACGCACACCGGTGACAAGACGACCACCACGGTCGCCATGGACTTCGGCCGCATCACCCTGGACCAGGACCTGATCCTGTACCTCTTCGGTACGCCGGGCCAGGACCGCTTCTGGTTCATGTGGGACGACCTGGTCCGCGGCGCGATCGGTGCGATCGTGCTCGTCGACACCCGCCGTCTCGCCGACTGCTTCCCCGCCGTCGACTACTTCGAGAACAGCGGCCTGCCGTTCGTCGTGGCCCTCAACGGCTTCGAGGGGCACCAGCCGTACACCCCGGAGGAAGTCCGCGAAGCCTTGCAGATCGGCCCCGGCGCTCCCATCATCACCACCGACGCCCGCCACCGCGCGGACGCCAAGAGCGCGCTCATCACGCTCGTGGAGCACGCCCTCATGGCGCGGCTCAAGTAACACGGTTTCAACTGCCGCACGGGAGGGGCGGGCTGTGTCCTACGACACGGCCCGCCCCTGTCGTTCATAACGTTTCGACAGAGAATTGGCGCCACTTGGCAACGGGGTGCGTTCGGTTGGTACCGCTGCGCTCACAACTGCCCCCATTTTTGCCGCAGGACGCTCTTTATGTCCGATTTATGTGGGGCATAAGGTTCTGTGAATGGCCGATTTCAACTGTTTGGAACACGGCCGTTAACCGTGCTGGAATTCAACGAACTAGCTAGTAGCACCGCCGAGAGGTTGTTGGTCGAGTGAGGCGAAGCAACGCAAGCCCCGCGGATGAACCCGCGCGCGGCAACTTCACCCCGCCGCCGCGAGCGGCCGCGTCGCCCGTCGACGTGCCCGTGGAACCGCCGGCGAGCAGTGGGAGCGCCAGCAGGTTCGCCCCCCGCAACTGGCGCGTGCCGACCAAGCTGAACGCCATCCTGCTCGTGCCCGCCCTCGTCGGGCTGGTCATGGGCGGCTTCCAGGTGAAGGGCTCGATCGACACCTGGAACGAGGCCAAGGACGCCGAGCAGATAGCCAGGGTCGTCCAGGCCGCCTCGGAGTACAGCCAGGCGCTGCTCAACGAGCGCGACCTCACCGCCGAACCGCTGCTGGCCGGCGACACCAAGAGCGAGACCGTCACCAAGGTCCGCGGGGTGACCGACGCGGCCAAGGTGAAGTTCGACAAGGCCGTCCAGGACATGCCGAAGAACCAGGGCCTGGAGCGGCGCCTGGACCTCTTCCGCGCGGAAGAGCCCAAGCTCACGAAGGTCCGTGACACGGCCTACGTCGCCGCGATCGAGACCCCGAAGAAGAACCTCCCCAACGCGCCGGGCCCGATCCCGACCGAAGAGGGCTACGTCGCGGTCCAGCACTACCTCATGCAGTTCGCCAACGAGCTCGGCCTCGGCACCGGCAACGTGACCTCGTACGGCCGCATGGTCTACGCGATCCAGCTGGCCAAGGCGGCCAACTCGCTCCAGCGCTCCGTCGGCACCCACCTGCTGGTCCGCCCGAGCACGAACGAGGAGATCCGCAAGAGCCAGCTCGTCGCCTTCTCCTCGTACGCCTACCTCGAGGAAATCGCCATCGGCGAGTACGTCGCGGCCGGCACCGAGGAGGACGTGGAGCGCCTCAAGCAGGTCATGGGCGAGAAGTCCAAGGAAGGCGCCGTCAAGCTCGCCGAGGCCAAGCGCCAGGCCGAGCAGAGCGGCACCGTCTTCAAGACTCCGCCCACCGGAGGGCCCAACAACTCGGTGCTCACCGGCATGACCGAGGCGATAGCCAGCGGCGAGACCAAGAAGAAGCTGGCCGAGAACGGCACCACGTCGCTGGCCTGGCAGGCCGCCGCCACCGCGAAGTTCGACGGCTACGACGAGGTCGAGAAGGAACTCCTCGACAAGGCCGTCAAGGACGCCGTCGCGGTCTCCGACGAGGCCCGCAACGAGGCCATCACCAACGGCGCCATCGTGGTCGTGTCCCTGCTGGCCGCCTTCATCCTGGCCGGTCTCATGGCCCGCCAGATGGGCCGCGCGATGCGCCGCCTGCGCTCCGCCGCCTTCGACATCGCCGAGCAGCGCCTGCCGATGCTCGTCGACCAGCTCTCGCGCACCGACCCGGGCAAGGTGGACACCCGTGTCCACCCGATCCCGATCGACTCCCAGGACGAGATCGGCGAGGTCGCCCGCGCCTTCGACCAGGTCCACCGGGAAGCGGTACGGCTCGCGGCCGAGCAGGCGCTCCTGCGAGGGAACGTCAACGCGATCTTCACGAACCTCTCCATGCGCAACCAGTCGCTGATCGAGGGCCAGCTGACCCTCATCACCGACCTGGAGAACAACGAGGCGGACCCGGACCAGCTGGAGAACCTCTTCCGCCTGGACCACCTGGCCACCCGCATGCGCCGCAACGGCGAGAACCTCCTCATCCTCGCGGGTGAGAACCCGGGCCGCCGCTGGGACCAGCCGGTCCCCCTCGTCGACGTGCTGCGCGCCGCCTCCTCCGAGGTGGAGCAGTACGAGCGCATCGAGCTCTCCGGCGTCTCCGACGCCGAGATCCACGGCCAGGCCGTGACCGACCTCGTGCACCTGCTGGCCGAGCTCCTGGAGAACGCCACCACGTTCTCCTCCCCGCAGACCAAGGTCCGCGTCAACGCCACGCGTCTGCCCGACGGCCGCGTGATGGTCGAGATCCACGACAAGGGCATCGGCCTCACCGCCGAGGACTTCGCGGACATCAACCACAAGCTCGCCAACCCGCCGACCGTGGACGCCGCGATCTCGCAGCGCATGGGTCTGTTCGTGGTCGGCCGGCTGGCGGACCGCCACAGCATCCGCGTCCAGCTGCGCCCCTCGGGCGAGGCCGCCGGTACCACCTCGCTGGTCATGCTTCCCGACGCCATCACCCACGGTGGCGGTGGCGAGGGCATCCCGGAGGACGACTTCACGGTCTCCCAGATCATCCCGGAGCAGCAGGCCCAGCTAGCGGCCCCGCTGCGCACGGCCGCCGAACTCGGCTTCGACGACTCCCGCTACGACGAGCAGGGCGCCGACGGCCGCGGTCTCGACCCGGTCGGCCGGTCCCTCGTGCGCGAGGAGCGGCGGGCCGCTCTGGAGGCCCAGGTCGGCTACCCGCAGGAGCAGCAGGAGTTCCAGGGGCAGGACTATCCGGAACCTCAGCCTGAACACGGGTACCAGCCGTACCAGGGCTACGAGCAGCAGCCCGAGCAGGGCTACGACAGCTCGTACGAGGCCCAGCAGGCGCAGCAGGGGTACGAGGCGTACCCGCAGCAGGACTACGCCTATACGGAAGACGGCTACCCGGACCAGCAGCCCGGCACCCAGGGCTACGACAACGGCTACGGGGCCCGGTCGGAACAGGCCGAGTGGCCCGAGCAGAACACGTATCCGGCTGGCTACCAGCAGGATTACGGGACCGAATCGGAATCCCGGGCCGTCCCCGAACCGGCCCCGGAGCGCGTAGGCTTCGACCGTCCGGGCGCCGCCGCCGACACCGGTCACGTGATGACCGGAGCGGGCCTGCCGCGCCGCGGCAGCCAGCAGCAGTGGCAGCCGGCACAGCAGGAAGCGGAGTCCACCGGATCCCTCTTCGAGCAGCGGTCGCCGCGTCAGCAGCAGCCCGAGGCTCCGAAGCAGGAGAAGGAAGGCAGCACCGCCTGGCGCTCGGGCAACGACGAGCGCTGGCAGCAGGCCGCCAAACTCCGTGAGCCGAAGGCCGGCGGGGTCACCCCGTCCGGTCTCCCTCGGCGCGTGCCCAAGGCCAACCTGGTCGAGGGTGCGGCGGAGACGACCCCGCAGGGCGGCCCCCAGGTCTCCCGCGCTCCGGAGGACGTCCGCGGCAGGTTGAGCAACCTGCGGCGCGGTGTCCAGCAGGGACGCAGCGCGGGTTCTGAGCAGTCAAGTAACAGCTATGACCAGGAGCGTTAGTGTGAGCCCGATGAGCCAGGCGGCACAGAACCTGAACTGGTTGATCACCAACTTCGTGGACAACACCCCAGGGGTGTCCCACACGGTGGTGGTCTCCGCCGACGGACTCCTTCTGGCGATGTCCGACGGATTCCCGCGTGACCGCGCTGACCAGCTGGCGGCCGTGGCCTCCGGTCTGACCTCGCTGACCGCCGGAGCCTCCCGCATCTTCGAGGGCGGCGCCGTCAACCAGACCGTCGTCGAGATGGACCGGGGATTCCTCTTCCTCATGTCCGTCTCGGACGGCTCCTCCCTCGCGGTGCTCGCGCACCCCGAGTGCGACATCGGCCTCGTCGGTTACGAGATGGCTCTTCTGGTGGATCGCGCGGGCAGTGTCCTCACCCCGGACCTGCGCGCCGAGCTGCAAGGAAGTCTTCTCAACTAGCAGACAGGCAGTGCGTTTCGCGCCATCGCACCATAGGGTGCGGTGGCGCGGTTCCACAGGGAGTACTGCGTACTTGGAGTCGGAGGAGGAAACGTGACAACACCCGGAGGACATCCTTATGGCGGCGCGCAGCAGCCGCAGGGTGGGCACGACCAGAACCGCTTCAACTTCCCCTCCGCGCCCAGCCGGCCGGTGCCGGAGCAGAACCCCTACCAGCAGCAGCAGCCGTACGGCCAGCCCCAGCAGCCCCAGCAGCCGCACATGCCGCCGCAGCAGCCTCCGCGCGCTGCCCGGCAGCCGGCTCCGAAGGCCCACAACCCGCTGGTGCGCCCGTACGCGATGACCGGCGGCCGTACTCGGCCGCGCTACCAGCTCGCCATCGAGGCGCTGGTCAGTACCACGGCCGATCCCGCGCGCCTGCAAGGGCAGTTGCCCGAGCACCAGCGCATCTGCCGCCTGTGCCAGGAGATCAAATCCGTCGCGGAGATCTCGGCACTTCTCTCCATTCCTCTTGGTGTCGCCCGCATCCTCGTCGCCGACCTGGCGGAGGCGGGCCTTGTCGCCATTCACCAGCCCGGCGGCGACGAGTCTGCCGGTGGCCAGCCAGATGTGACACTGCTCGAAAGGGTGCTCAGTGGACTTCGCAAGCTCTAACGGCGGAGCGGCTCCCGCCCGCTCCACCACCTCCGCGAAGATCGTGGTGGCGGGCGGCTTCGGCGTGGGCAAGACCACGTTCGTGGGCGCGGTCTCCGAGATCAACCCGCTGCGCACCGAAGCCGTCATGACGTCCGCGAGCGCGGGCATCGACGACCTCACCCACACCGGTGACAAGACGACCACCACGGTCGCCATGGACTTCGGCCGCATCACCCTGGACCAGGACCTGATCCTGTACCTCTTCGGTACCCCGGGCCAGGACCGCTTCTGGTTCATGTGGGACGACCTGGTCCGCGGCGCCATCGGCGCCGTCGTGCTCGTCGACACCCGCCGTCTCGCCGACTGCTTCCCCGCCGTCGACTACTTCGAGAACAGCGGCCTGCCGTTCGTCATCGCCCTCAACGGCTTCGACGGGCACCAGCCGTACACCCCGGAGGAAGTCCGCGAGGCCCTGCAGATCGGCCCGGACGCCCCCATCATCACCACCGACGCCCGCCACCGCGCGGACGCCAAGAGCGCCCTCATCACGCTCGTGGAGCACGCCCTCATGGCGCGCCTGCGGTAGCAGCAGCCGTTCGCATTCGACAGGCCCCTGCGTCACACGACGCGGGGGCCTTCGCCATGGGCGGCGCCTGCGGACGCGGCCCGCGGACGCCCGCGCGCCGCGGTACGGCACGGCACGGCAGAAGGCCCCGCACCCTGGATGGGTGCGGGGCCTTCGGGGGCTCGGGAACTCAGCCCTGCCAGCTGTGCGGGGCGCGGAAGCCCGGGGTGCGCTCCAGGCGGCGCCAGCCGGCCTGGCGGGGCGTACGGGCCGAGGTCTCCTCGGGGGTGGCGGCGGCGCGGGCGAGCAGGATCGCGGTGATCGCGGCCAGCTCCTCGGGCTCGGCGTTGCCCTTCTCGACGCGCAGCAGGGTGTCAGTGGCGTTGGTCATGGGGTGGCAGGTCTCCTTCGCGGTTACTGCGGCGGGTTGCCGTGCTTGCGGGACGGCAGATCGGCGTGCTTGTTGCGGAGCATCGCGAGGGCGGCCACGAGGACTTCGCGGGTCTCGGCAGGGTCGATGACGTCGTCGACCAGGCCGCGCTCGGCCGCGTAGTACGGG